>NZ_VBZC01000062.1:0-54678 GCF_005786655.1 Streptomyces montanus | reverse complement strand
GCCCGCGCCTACTGGGACCGGCGCGGCCTGCCCACGGACCCCGGCCGGACGGCCGCGGCGCCCGGCGCCCCGGCCCTGCTCCTCGCGCTGACCGCCGCGCTCGGCGGCGATGTCCTGATGCCGCGCCCGTGCGCCGCCTGGTGGGAGCCCACGGCACGCCTGCTGGGCACGACCGTGTTCCATGTGGCGACGCCCGCCGAGTGCGGTGGTGTCCCGGACCCGTACGCCCTCCTGGAGACCGTGCGCCGGGTGCGGGCCGAGGGCGGCGACCCGCGGCTGCTCGTGCTCTCGATCGCCGACGATCCCACCGCCACCGTGGCCCCGCCGGAAGTGGTCCACGAGATCGTGGAGGCGGCCGCGGGAGAGGGACTGCACCTGGTCAGCGACGAGACCTGGCGCGACACCCTGCACCAGCCGCAGGACACGGTCCTGCTGAGCCCGGCCGAGATGGTCCCCGACGGGATCACCGTGATCACCGACCTGGCCGGCCCCTTTCTGCCGCCCGGCTGGCCCGCGGCGCTCGCCCGCTTCCCCGACAACGACTTCGGCACCGGGCTGCGCGACCGCGTCCTCGACGTCCTCACCGCGCTCGGTGCCCGCCTCGCCACCCCGGTCGCCGAGGCCGCCGCGTACGCGCTCGGCGAGCCCGACGAGATCACCTCGCGGCTCACCGCGGCCGTCCGGCTGCACGCGCGCGTGGCGGCCGCCGTGCACCACTCCCTGGTGTCCGCGGGCGCCCTTGCCCGGCCCCCGCAGGCAGGCCGTCACCTCTACGCGGACCTGGCCCCGCTCCGGTCCGCCCTCAGCGCGTACGGCGTCGGTGACGCACAGGAGCTGGAGGACTTCCTCACCGCCCGCCTGGGCATGCCCGCCCCCGGCGGACACCGCTTCGGCGACGACCTCGGCGCCCTGCGCGTACGCCTGGCCACCGGTCCGCTCCTCGGCGCCACCGACCAGGAGCGCATGGAATCCCTCACCTCACCCGAACCCTTGGAATTGCCGCATGTGGAACGCGCGTTGACCTTGCTGGGATCGGTCTTCGACGATCTCCGCGACGACGCTCGGCGATGGGAGTCCCCTCGATGACGCAGCAGTCCAAGCCGACCACGACGGCCACCACGTCCACGGACACCACCAACTCCACCGACTTCACCCATTCCACATCCACAGCCGCAGCCACGTCCACGCCCAGGTCCGCGCACGCCGACGAGCCGACGTCGTCCTCCGTATCCGCGGCGCCCGCGTCCAGATCCCGGCTCGCCGCACCCCGCCCGCTGGGCGAGCGGCGTCTGTGGCCGCGGTCCTTCGCCGACCGGCTGACCGCTCCGCTGCCAGGCCTGAGGGGTTTCGCGAGGCTGGCACGTGAGGCCGCGCTGCGTCCCGGCCCCGAGGGACTCGCCGACATACCGCGGCTGCCGTACGAGCCGGCCCCGCTGCCACGGGTGGACGCGGACACGATCGCCGTCTCCTGGGCGGGGCACGCGAGCTGGGTGATCCGGATCGGCGGTCTCACGGTCCTCACCGATCCGGTCTGGTCCCGCAAGATCCTCGGAACTCCCGCCCGGATCACGCCCGTTGGCGTGCCCTGGAGTGAACTGCCGCGCGTCGACGCGGTCGTCATCAGCCACAACCACTACGACCACCTGGACGCCCCGACCCTGAGCAGACTCCCGCGCGACACCCCCGTCCTGGTTCCGGCCGGGCTCGGCCGCTGGTTCCGGCGCCGCCGCTTCACGAGCGTCACCGAGCTGGACTGGTGGGAGGCGGCCGAACTGGGAGGGGTCCGCTTCGACTTCGTGCCGGCCCACCACTGGTCCAAGCGCAGCCTCCACGACACCTGTCGCACCCTGTGGGGCGGCTGGGTGCTGACCGCGCCCGACGCGCGGCGCGTGTACTTCGCGGGCGACACGGGATACGGCCACTGGTTCTCCCGGATCGGCGACCGCTACCCCGGCATCGACCTGGCGCTGCTTCCGATCGGCGCGTACGAGCCCCGCTGGTGGCTCGGCGATGTCCACTGCGACCCCGAGGAGGCGGTCCGGGCGGCGCAGGACCTCCGGGCGCGGCGGATGGCGCCCATGCACTGGGCCACGTTCGTCCTCTCGGCGGAGCCGGTCCTCGAACCGCTGACCCGGGTGCGTACGGCCTGGGAAAAGGCGGGCCTGGCCCGCGAGGACCTGTGGGACCTGCCGGTGGGGGCGTCCCGGGTACTGGATTGAAACCGGGCACGACCGCGGCCCCATCAGGGGCGCGGGGAACTGCGCGACCAGCCACACAGGATCCGCACTCGACGTACCTGCTGTACGGCTGTACCCCGCCTCAAGCGGAGCGCTGACGCACCCGCCGCCACAGGCCGGGCACCGCACTGATCATCAGCGCCAGCGCCACGGCCGCCACCACGCCCTGCCAGGGCTCCCTGAACAGCGAACCGCCCAGGATGCCGATGAGCTGGTACGCCAGGGCCCAGGCCAGGCAGGCCGGCACATCACCGTGGGCGAAGCGGCGTACCGGCCACTTCGCCAGCAGACAGGCGAGCATCACGGGGATACGGCCCGCCGGGACCAGCCGGGACAGCACGAGGACCGCCACCCCGTGATCGGCCAGCTTCACCTGGGCCTGGGCGAGGCGGTCCTCGGGTGCGCGGTCGCGGATCGCCGCCAGCCAGCGCGAGCCGTTCTTCGAGCCCATGCCGCGCCGCCCGAGCCAGTACAGCGCGACATCGCCGAGGAACGCCGCGAGCGCCGCCACCGCGAAGACCAGCAGCAGAGTGAACGGCGCCGCATGGTGAAAGGCCACCACCGCCGCCGAGCTCACCAGCGCGCCCGTCGGCACCACCGGCACCAGTGCGCCGATGAACACGAGCAGGAACAACGACGGATAGCCGACCACCTGCTGTGTGGACTCCGTCGGCACCGTGGTGACCACGGCAGCCACGAGCGTCACCGGGCGACCTCCGGCCGCACACTCTCGCCGTGCGTCAGCCGGTGCACCGCCACCTCCGGCGCCCGCTCCGCCGCCAGGCGGAAGAACTCGTCGCCGGGGGAGTGGAATTCATGGGGGCGCACGCCGTCCAAGCCGATCGGCCAGTACGTGCCGTAGTGCACCGGCACCGCGCTGCGCGGCAGCAGCCGGGCCAGCGCCTCGGTGGCCCGCCCGGCGTCCAGATGTCCCTCCCCGAGATACGGCCCCCAGCCGCCGACCGGCAGCAGGGCCACATCGACCGGTCCGACCTCCTCGGCCATCGCCTCGAACAGGCCGGTGTCCCCGGCGAAGTACGTCCGCGCTTCCCCTTCGATCACATAGCCGAGGGCGGGCGAACGGTGCGGACCGACCGGCAGCCGCCGCCCGTCGTGCCGCGCGTACACGGCCCGTACGACCAGGTCACCGACCTGCGTCCGGTCGCCCGGCGCCATCTCGGTGAGCCGCAGATGACCGAGCCTGCGCAGCCCGGGTACGGCGCGGGGGCTGCCCCGCGGCACCAGCACCCGGGTTCCCGGAGCCAGCCGCGCCAGCGAGGGAACGTGCAGGTGGTCGGCGTGCAGATGCGAGACAAGGGCCACGTCCGCGACGGCCGCCTCGGGCGGGGGCGGCGCCCCGCGGCGCCGGCGCAGATGCGCGAGCCGGCGGGCGAAGAGCGGGTCGGTCAGCAGGCGCGTACCCGAGTCCTCGACCGTGCAGGTGGCGTGACCCCACCACGTGACCTCCACCGGCACTCCCTTTGCCTCCTTCGCGCGACTCCCCCAGAGCCTACGGGCAGATGTAGGGTCAACGGCGAAACCAGAGGTGAGGGGGGACGCCATGGGAGACACACACAGCACCTCCGGCATGCTTCGCGTCACCGCGATCGCCGGCCTGACGCCCCTGGAGGAGCTGGAGGCGGACCCGTTCCTCGTGGACTCGCGCAGTCAGCACGCCATGTGCGCGCGCTGGGCGGCCGAGCGGGGGTACGTCGTCACCCGGGAACTGCTCGTGCGTGGCCTGCGCCCCGACCACTGCGCGCTCTGGAAGGACGTCGAGGCGGGCCTCGTCGACCTGTTCGTCGCGCCGAGCCGCCGCGTCCTGGAGCTGGCGCTCGCCTCCGTCGACGAGTTCACCGCCGAGTGCGCCCGGCGCGGCGTACGCATCGAGACGGTCGGCCGCGCGGAACCGGCGTACGACGCGCAGATGAAGGCGCGGATTCACCGGCGGCTGTCGATGCCGACGGCCGGGTACGACGGGCGCTGAGGCCGGGTACGTAGGGCGCTGAGGCCAGGCACAAAGGGCGCTGAAGCCGGGTACGAAGGGCGCTGAGCGTCGCACTTCCACCCTTGTCCCGCACCATCCGTGCGCCGTCACCCGTTGTGACAAGGTGGGGCACAGGTCGGTCAGTGGGAGGCGGGTGTGGGCGACAGGAGGCGATGGCGGAGGCTCGGCAGCGCCGCGTGGCGGATCGTGGCCGTGTGGGCCGTGTCCACCGTCACCATGCTGGTGCTCGCCGGGATCCTGCCGGACTTCCAGATCCAGTCGGACGACGGGGACAGCGCCACCCGTATCGCCGTCACCGCCGCGCTCGGTGCCGGGGCCTTCGGCCTGCTCTCGGCCCTGGTGTGGCCCCTGCTCGTCCGGGCTTTTCTCCTCGTGCCCGCCCTCGTCCTCGGACTGCTCGTCTTCTTCCTGAACGGATCACTCCTCCTCGTCGCCCTGCGCATCAACCCCTCGGGACACGGCGAGGCCGCTCCGGAGACCGCGGTCGTGGTCGCCGCCGTGATGTCCGCCGTCGCCTCCGCCACCGGCGCCGCCCTCGCCGTCCGGGACGACGACGCGTACCGCAGACGGCTCTACCGCCTGGCCGACCGCCGCCGCACGGCCGAGTTGACCGGCCCGGGGCCGACCTCCCCCGGCACCGTCTTCCTCCAGCTCGACGGCGTGGGCCACGACGTGCTTCTGGACGCCGTGGAGCGGGGCCTGATGCCCACGGTCGCCGCCTGGCTGGGCAAGGGTGAACGTGCGCGCCCCACGCACCGGCTCACCCCCTGGCGCACCGACTGGTCCAGCCAGACCGGCGCCAGCCAGCTCGGCATACTGCACGGCTCCAACCACGACGTCCCAGCCTTCCGCTGGTACGAGAAGGAGAGCCGGGAGGTGATGGTCTGCAACCGGCCCGCCAGCGCCGCCGAACTGCAGCGCCGGGCCATCCGCCGCACCGGCGACAGCGGCCTGCTCACCGTCGACGGCGCCAGCCGTGGCAACCTCTTCAGCGGCGGCGCGGACCAACTGGCCCTGGTGCTCTCCGTGGCGGCGAGGAGGGGCCGGGAAAACCGTTCACGGGCCGGGTACTTCGCCTACTTCTCCGACCCCGCCAACGCCGTCCGTACCGCCATGTCCTTCGTCGCCGACGTGGGCCGCGAGATGGGCGAATCCATCCGCGCCCGCCTGAAGAAGCAGCGCCCCCGCGTCAAACGCGGCGGCCTCTACCCCTTCATCCGCGCCTTCGCGACCGTCGTCGAGCGGGACGTCGTCGTCACCGCCGTGGCGGGGGACATGCTCGCGGGCCGCGCCGCGGTCTACGCGGATCTGGTGGGGTACGACGAGGTGGCCCACCACTCGGGCCCGCGCAGCCGCGACGCCGAGAAGGTCCTGGAACGTATGGACCGCTCGCTGGCCCTGATCGCGAAGGTCGCCGAGCACGCCCCGCGCATGTACCGCATCGTCGTCCTGTCCGACCACGGCCAGAGCCCCGGCGAGACCTTCCGCGGCCGCTACGGACTCGCCCTCGGCGAACTCGTCCGGGCCGGCTGCGGGCTGCCCGTACCCCGCAAGGTGCGGCGCACGCACAGCGGTGCCGAGGCCCGGGCCGCCGTACGGGCCGCCCTGCACCGGCCCGTCGAGGAGGGCGGCGAACAGCACCGCCCGGCGCGCCGCTCGGAGCCCGTCGTGCTGGCCTCGGGCAACCTCGGACTGGTGTCCTTCCCGGACGTATCGCACCGGATGACCCGTGAGGAGATCGACGAGCGCCACCCGGCGCTGCTGTCCACGCTCGCCAACCACCCGGGCATCGGCTTCGTCCTGGTCAAGAGCGAGAAGCACGGCGGTCTCGTGCTCGGCGCGCACGGCGCGGAGATCCCCGTGGACGAGCTGGACGAGAATCCGGGCCCGCTCGCCGAGTTCGGCCCGGCCGCGGCCGCCGCCGTACGCCGTACGCACTCCTTCCCGCATGCCGCCGATGTCATGGTCAACTCCTGGTACGACCCGGACGAGGGCGAAGTCCTCGCCTTCGAGGAGCAGATCGGTTCGCACGGCGGCCTCGGCGGTGCGCAGGGCGAGCCGTTCCTGATATCGCCCCTCTCGCTCTCCGCCCCCGTCGAGGACGGTCGGGAGCTGGTCGGCGCGGAGCAGCTGCACCGCGTCCTCAGGCGCTGGCTGCGGGAGTCCGTCGGCCCGCAGGTGCCTCTGGAGGCCCACCGCGACCAGCGGGCCGCCTGACGAAGACGAGCGGGCCGCCTGACGAAGACGAGCGGGCCGCCCCGGCAAGGGCGGGCCGCCCCTCCGTACCCCCATGACGGAGGAGCCGCCCGCCTGTCGGGCCGATGTTCCCCGACTCACCGGCCCGAACGGAGCGACCACCCTGCGCGGCGTGTGGTGCACGCGCTGCCGGACTGGTCGATCACGATCAGTGCGCGCTGCCGCAAGTACCGGATCCGCGGCCGCACCTCGACGAGGGCCCCAAAATGTCACCGCCGAAGACGTTTGCCCAGCTCGTATTCCGGCCATCGCTGCCGTGCCACGGGCATGTCGCACCGCCCCACGTGCCGCTGTGGGCTCGCGAACCTTTGGGTGTGTCGAGCCCGGATGTGATCGGATGGCCCGGACGGAACCGATCCAGGGATCCCATCCGAAAGGAACCATCGTGGCAACCACGCGCACCGCACACACCGTCTGGGAGGGCGAACTGCTCAAGGGCAGCGGCACCGTCACCTTCGACTCCTCCGGCATCGGCTCGCAGCCGGTGTCCTGGCCGTCGCGTGCCGAGGAGGCGAACGGCAAGACCAGCCCGGAGGAGCTGATCGCCGGTGCTCACTCCAGCTGCTTCTCCATGGCCCTGTCGCACGGCCTGACCGGCGCCGGCACTCCGCCCACCCGCCTGGAGACCAAGGCCGACGTCACCTTCCAGCCCGGCGAGGGCATCACCGGAATCCACCTCACCGTGCGCGGCGAGGTGCCGGGTCTGGACGCGGAGGGCTTCGCGGCGGCCGCCGAGGACGCCAAGAAGAACTGCCCGGTCAGCCAGGCCCTCACCGGCACGACGATCACGCTGACGGCTGAGCTGGCCTGACGCTCGGCAGCGCCCGATACGCGCCCGACACGCGCTCGACAGGTCTCGATCGCCCCGTCAGCGCCCGATACGCCTCGATGCCGCGCCCTTCCTCCGGAAGGGCGCGGCATCGTTGTGTGCGGGGATTGTCTCCGGGCGGTGCGTCCCGCCATTCCGGGGTATACGGGATTGACAAGAGCGCACTCAAGTTTTGTGCTGGTGGGTGGAAGAGTCCGGGCGGAAGGGGACGGAGATGGCACGTGCGGTCGGGATCGATCTCGGTACCACGAACTCGGTGGTGGCCGTACTGGAGGGCGGTGAGCCCACCGTCGTCGCCAATGCCGAGGGCGCGCGGACCACGCCGTCCGTCGTGGCCTTCGCGAAGAACAACGAGGTCCTCGTGGGCGAGGTCGCCAAACGGCAGGCGGTGACGAACGTCGAGCGCACCGCGCGCTCCGTGAAGCGTCACATGGGCGACGCGAACTGGCGCTTCCCGGAGAAGGGCGACATCGACGGCACCCGCTACCGGGCACAGGAGCTGTCCGCGCGGGTGCTGCAGAAGCTGAAGCGGGACGCCGAGTCGTACCTCGGCGAGGACGTCACGGACGCCGTGATCACCGTGCCCGCCTACTTCGACGACGCCCAGCGCCAGGCCACCAAGGAGGCCGGCGAGATCGCGGGCCTCAAGGTGCTGAGGATCATCAACGAGCCGACGGCCGCGGCCCTCGCGTACGGGCTCGACCGCGGTGAGGAGCAGACCGTCCTGGTCTTCGACCTGGGCGGCGGCACCTTCGACGTCTCGCTCCTGGAGATCGGCGAGGGCGTCATCGAGGTCAAGGCCACCAACGGCGACACCCAACTGGGCGGCGACGACTGGGACCAGCGGATCGTCGACCACCTCGTCAAACGGTTCAAGGGCTCGTACGGCATCGACCTCGGCCAGGACAAGATGGCGCTCCAGCGGCTGCGCGAGGGTGCCGAAAAAGCCAAGATCGAGCTGTCCTCGTCCACCGAGACCACCATCAACCTGCCCTACATCACCGCCTCCTCCGAAGGACCGCTGCACCTCGACGAGAAGCTCACGCGCGCCCAGTTCCAGGAACTCACCAGTGATCTGCTCGACCGCTGCAAGACCCCCTTCCACCAGGCGGTCAAGGACGCGGGCGTGAAGCTCGCCGCCGTCGACCACGTCATCCTCGTCGGCGGCTCCACACGGATGCCCGCCGTGACGGAACTGGTCAAGGAACTCACCGGCAAGGATCCGCATAAGGGAGTCAACCCCGACGAGGTCGTGGCCCTCGGTGCGGCGCTGCAGGCGGGCGTCATCCGCGGTGACGTGAAGGACGTACTCCTCCTCGACGTCACCCCGCTGTCCCTGGGCATCGAGACCAAGGGCGGCATCATGACGAAACTCATCGAGCGCAACACGACCATTCCCACGCGGCGTTCGGAGATCTTCACCACGGCCACGGACAACCAGCCCTCGGTCGGCATCCAGGTCTTCCAGGGCGAGCGCGAGATCGCCGCCTACAACAAGAAGCTCGGCGTCTTCGACCTCACCGGCCTGCCGCCCGCGCCGCGCGGGGTACCGCAGATCGAGGTCGCCTTCGACATCGACGCCAACGGCATCATGCACGTCTCGGCGAAGGACCTCGCCACCGGGCGCGAGCAGAAGATGACCGTCACCGGCGGCTCCGCGCTCCCCAAGGACGACATCGACCGGATGATGCGCGAGGCGGAGCAGTACGCGGACGAGGACCGCCAGCGGCGGGAGGCGGCCGAGACACGCAACCAGGCCGAGCAGCTCGTGTACCAGACCGAGCGGTTCCTGCGGGACAACGAGGAGCGGATCCCGGCGGAGACCAGGACCGAGGTGGAGTCCTCGGTCGCCGAGCTCAAGACGCTGCTGGAGGACCGCGACGGCGCCGACACGAGTGCCCTGCGGGCCGGGGTCGAGAAGCTGGCAGGCGTCAGCCAGAAGATGGGCCAGGCGATGTACGCCCAGACGCAGCAGAGCCCTGCGGACCAACAGCCCGGCGCCGAGCGGTCGTCCTCGGAAGCCTCTGACGAGGAAGGGGTCGTGGACGCGGAGATCGTGGACGACGAGAAGGACACGAAGGGCGGCGCTGCCTAGGGGTGGGTTTTTCGCCCCCGCCGCCCCTACCCGTCCCATCCTGTTCCTGGGGGCTCCGCCCCCAGACCCCGTATCGGCCTTGCGGCCTCGTCCTCAAACGCCGGACGGGCTGAAGATTTCAGCCCCTCTGGGGGCACCTCCCAGCGGTAGCTGGGGGAGTTTGAGGAGCGGGGTCTGGGGGCGGAGCCCCAGCGAAACCCCTCCGTCAGAAGTCGTCGCGGCGGCTCTCGATGAGGTGCTTCGTGCGCTGGGCCGAGGCCGCTCGGGCCGTCATGTGGTCCAGGACCTCCAGATGCGCGGCGACCTCCGCGCGCGTGTCGAGATAGAGGGCGCCGGTCAGATACTCGCTGTAGACCATGTCCGGCAGCTCGGGCTCCGCGAATCGGAACAGCGCGAAGGGCGCGTACGTGCCCGGATGCGGGCCGGACTCGAACTCGGCGACCTGCAGCGTGATGCGGTCGTTCTCGACGGCCTCCAGGAGGCGGTCCAGCTGATCCCGCATCACCTCGCCGCGGATGCTCACCGGCCGCCGCAGCACCGTTTCGTCCATGATCACCCACAGGCGGGGCGCGTGTTCGCGGGTCAGTAGTTTCTGCCGGGCCAGCCGCAGTGACACATGCCGTTCGATCTCCTCGGGCCGCGTCTGTCCGACGGTGCCGGCCTCCAGGACCGCGCGCGCGTAGTCCTCGGTCTGCAGCAGGCCGGGCACGAAGTGCGGCTCGTACGACCGGATGACCGAGGCCGCGCCCTCGAGGCTCACATGCATGCTGAACCAGTCCGGCAGGACGTCGTGGAAGCGCTGCCACCAGCCGGGCTGGTTCGCCTCCTCGGCGAGCGCGACGAACACCGCGATCTCGTCGTCGGGCACTCCGTACGTGGACAGCAGCACCTGCATGTACGGGATCTTCAGGGCGACCTCGGCCATCTCCATCCGGCGGACGGTCGCGGCCGTGACCCGCAGGATCCGCGCGGCCTCGTCCCGCCTCAGCCCGGTCGCCTCGCGCAACTCCTGAAGCCGTCTCCCCAGCACCACCTGGCCCACGGTCGGCGCAGGACGCCGTTCACTCACGCCACGCCTCCCCAAGCGCCGAGCATCGCCAGAAGTTTGCCATGTTTCCGGAGAACCCTCACGTGAACGGCAGAGCGCCCATGACCTCTCAGGTAATCGACGCCTGTCCGCGCGGCCGGGCAGGGTGGACGCACCGGGTCCCGGGCCGGCGCACTCCGTCCCGGGATCCGGGTCCCGCCGGCCCGTGCCGGCCCGCCCCGACATCGACGGAAGGTGATCCATCATGTCCGCAGCCCAGCTCGCCGCCCTGGCCCGCACCAGCGAGCCGCAGACCATGCTGCGCCGCTTCCTGGCACTCGACGCACTGGTCACCGGGGCGAACGCCATCGCCTACGCCGCCGTCTCCGGACCGCTCGGGCGGCTGCTCGGAATCGGCTCGGGGATGCTGCTCGGGCTCGGGCTGTTCC
This sequence comes from Streptomyces montanus, assembly GCF_005786655.1. Lineage (NCBI taxonomy): Bacteria > Bacillati > Actinomycetota > Actinomycetes > Kitasatosporales > Streptomycetaceae > Streptomyces > Streptomyces montanus. The sequence continues at coordinate 43,777 of NZ_VBZC01000062.1, read as the reverse complement.
TCCTGGCCTACGCGGCGGGCGTCGCCTGGCTCGCCACGCGCCGACGCCCGCCGGTCCTTCCCGTGCGCGCCGTGATCGAGGCCAACCTCGCCTGGGCGGCGCTGAGTTTCGTCGCGCTCGCCGTGTGGCTGTCACCGAGTACGGCGGGCGCGGTGTGGGTGCCGGTGCAGGCGCTGACCGTGGCCGGCTTCGCGGGCCTGCAGTACATGGCGCTGCGGGCGGCGGCCGATCGCGACTGAGTGACCGTCAGGGAATCAGCGACTGAAGGTACTTGACCGTCGCCGGGTCGGCCGGGAGGAGCGTCTCGATGGCCAGCTCGGCGACGGTCACGTCCATGGGGGTGTTGAACGTCGAGATGGACGAGATGAAGGAGAGGACGCGACCGTCGTGCTCGATCCGCATCGGCAGCGCGATGAGGGGGACCGGCTCCGGGGACGCTTCGGCGCCCTCGGGGTACGGGTTGTCGGGATACGGATACGTCGCCACCTCCTCGTACAGCACACGCAGCGACTCCGAGCGGCGCAGGGCGATCTGCCGTCCCATCTGGTCCAGCAGGTGACCACGCCACTCGTGCAGATTGCGGATCCTGGGCGCCAGGCCCTCCGGGTGCAGGGTCAGACGCATCGCGTTGAGCGGCGGGGCGAGCAGGTGCTCGGGCACGCCGTCGAGCAGCATCGCGATGCCCCGGTTGGCGGCGACCACGTTGTAGGTGGCGTCCACCACCATCGCCGGATAGGGCTCGTATCCCTGGATCAGCCGTTCCATGCCCTCCCGCAGGGCCCCCATCGCCGGGTCGTCCAGCGGGGTCTCCGGATAGCGGGGTGCGTAACCGGCCGTCAGCAGAAGGGCGTTGCGCTCCCGCACGGGGACGTCCAGATGCTCGGCGAGACGCAGCACCATCTCCTCGCTCGGCCGGGAGCGGCCCGTCTCGATGAAACTGATGTGCCGCGCCGACGACCCGGCCCGCAAGGCCAGCTCCAGCTGACTGACCCGACGCTGCTCCCGCCAGCCCCGCAGCAGCGGGCCGATCCCCTTGGTCATGGGAAGACCGTAGTCGAGGTGCGGCTGCGGGCAGTGGCCGAGTGCGACCGGAGTGACACAAGGGCATCGTGGCACGATCATGGACGGCGGCCGAATCCGTACGCCTCGCCGCCGGAAGCGTACGCCGTCGAACCCCGGTCACCCGCCTGACCAGGACCGAAACCGTCCGGCTGTGGCACGCTGAGAGAGCCGGAGGGTTACGGGATGACGGAAGGAAGCACAGCCATGCCTCTCGAACCGCTGTCGCAGAAGGAGATCGAGGACCGCCTCGCGGAGTTGCCGGGCTGGTCGCTCGACGGTGACCGGATCGCCCGCTCCTACCGGCTCGGCTCGCACTTCGCGGCGGCCGCGATGGTCCTGCACATCGCCCAGCTGCAGGATGAGCTGGACCACCACTCCGACCTCACGCTCGGCTACCACTCCGTCTCCCTCACGGTGAACACGCACAGCGTGGGCGGCGCGGTCACCGACCTGGACTTCGACCTGGCGCGCCGGGTGGAGGAGATCGCTCCGGGGCACGGTGCGAGTTGAGCTCGCTGGTGTTCGACTACAACAAAGAGGCGGAGTGGTACGACGCGTCCCGGGGCGGCGAGCCGCGTGCCGCCGCGGCCGCGAGCGCCGTACTCGGGATGCTTCCCGAGGGGACGCGCACCCTCCTCGACGTCGCCTGCGGTACCGGCACCGTGACCCGGCGCCTCGCGGCGACGGGTCTTGATGTGACGGGCGTCGACGCGGCGTACGGGATGCTGCGCCGGGCCGCCGAGCAGCTCCCGGGCCGCGTCATACTCGCCGACAGTCGTCAACTCCCCTTTTCCAGCAGCTCGTTCGACGCCGTATCGGCCATCTGGCTGCTGCATCTGCTGGACGACGCGGCCCTTGTGGTCGCCGAGGCGGCGCGGGTGCTGCGGCCGGGCGGTGTCTTCGTCACGACCGTCGACAAGGCGGCCTCCCACGACGTCGGCAGTGACATCGACGCCGTCATGGCTCCCCGTCCACGCCGTGCTCCCCGTGACGAGGCCGGAATGGTGACCGGCTTCGCCGCCGACAGCGGGCTGGTCCCGGAGGGCCGTTCGGCATTCCCCGGCCGAGGCCAGGGCCGCACCCCCGCCCGGGCCGCCGCCGATGTACGGCGCGGCTGGTACACGCTCCTCCGCCCCGGCGACCCGCTCACCGAGGAGCTGGCGTCCCTCCTGGAGGAGCTGCCGGACCAGCATGTCCCGCGCGCCGAACCGGAGTTCAAGCTGAGGTCGTTCCGGAAACCGGGGCCGCGCGTCGCGTGAAGTCCATGAACCAGTTCGTCACCCATGTCTTCTCTCCGTCCACCGAGAACGCCTGTTCCCAGCGGGCGGTGGTGTCGGAGATCCCCGACCACACGAACCGCACGCGCACGCCCTTGCCGCCGAGCTGGGCCTGGGCTCGGTCCTCGCCGCCGCCCAGCTGAAGGTCCGCGCGGCCCTCCCGCGTGAGCTGCGCGCGCACGCCGACCGCGTCAGTGGATACGGATGGCTGGACTGTGGCCACCGTCCCCATCGAGTCCGTCGGCCACGCGCACGCCGAGTTCCTGGGCCTCGGCACGGGCATCGAGGTGCTGGAACCGGCCGAACTGCGCGAACGCATCGCCGCGACGGTCGCCGCGCTGGCCCGTACGTACGCGTAGAGGCCGGCCCGTACGTACGCTGCGTACGCCATAGAGAGCGCTTGCTGAAAGGCGGCAACTCCCGTGCCTCCGGCGACGACTGGGGAAGTAGATCCCGTCTGCCCCTCTCAGGAGGTACCTCACCGTGCAGCACACGCATCGCAGACGCAAGCGAACCCGGCTCCTCCTCACCACCGTGATCGCCGGCGCCCTCGCCGCCGCCGGGCTCACCGCGCTCACGGGCGGCCCGGCGCAGGCGGCGACCGCCCGACAGGTCGAGAAGCTCGACCGGGGCGTCGTCAGCGTCCACACCGACAGCGGCAACCTGGTCAGCTGGCGGTGGCTCGGCACCGACCCGAACAACGTGTCGTTCAACGTCTACCGGGCCGGTACGAAGGTCAACTCGACGCCGATCAGCGGTTCCACGAACTACTTCCACTCCGGCGCCCCCTCCCAGGCCGACTACACGGTCCGCGCGGTGGTGGACGGAGTGGAGCAGGCCGACTCCGTGCACGCCATCCAGTTCCGCACCGGATACAAGGACGTGCCCATCACGCCCCCGGCGGGCGGCTCCGGCTACACCTACGAGGCCAACGACGCCTCCGTCGCCGACCTCGACGGCGACGGGGCCCTCGACTTCGTCCTGAAGTGGCAGCCGACCAACGCCAAGGACAACTCGCAGTCGGGCGTCACCGGCAACACATTCATCGACGGCATCAAGCTCGACGGCACCCGGCTGTGGCGCATCGACCTCGGCCGCAACATCCGCTCGGGCGCGCACTACACGCAGTTCCAGGTGTACGACTACGACGGCGACGGCAAGGCCGAGGTCGCCATGAAGACCGCGGACGGCACGAAGGACGGCACCGGCGCGGTGATCGGCAGTTCGTCCGCCGACCACCGCAACTCCAGCGGGTACGTCCTGTCCGGCCCCGAATTCCTGACCATGTTCAACGGCCAGACCGGCAAGGCGATGCAGACGGTCGACTACGTCCCGGCGCGCGGATCGGTCGCGTCGTGGGGCGACTCGTACGGCAACCGGGTCGACCGGTTCCTCGCCGGCACGGCCTACCTGGACGGCAGCCGACCCTCGCTGATCATGGCGCGCGGCTACTACACGCGCACGGTGATCGCGGCCTGGGACTGGCGGAACGGCCAGTTCACGCGCCGCTGGACCTTCGACACCAACTCGTCGACCAACACGGGCAAGGGGTACGACGGGCAGGGTAATCACAGCCTGTCCATCGCGGACGTCGACGCCGACGGCAAGGACGAGATCGTCTACGGCGGCATGACCGTGGACGACAACGGCAACGGGCTGTGGACGACGAAGCTGGGCCATGGTGACGCGGGCCATGTCGGCGACCTCAACCCGTCCCGCGCCGGCCTGGAGTACTTCAAGGTCTCCGAGGACAGCTCCAAGCCCGGTTCCTGGCTGGCCGACGCGCGCACGGGGCAGATCCTGTGGCAGACGGCCTCCGGTTCCGACAACGGCCGCGGTGTCTCGGCCGACATCTACGCGGGTTCGGCCGGCGCCGAGTCCTGGTCCGCGGCCGACAGCACACTCCGCTCGGCCACCGGCGCCTCCCTCGGCCGGGAGCCGTCCAGCATCAACTTCGTCAGCTGGTGGGACGGCGACACCACCCGCGAACTCCTCGACGGCACCCGCATCGACAAGTACGGCACCTCGGGCGACACCCGCCTGCTGACCGGCGCCTCCGTCCACTCCAACAACGGCACGAAGGCCACCCCGTCGCTCTCCGGCGACATCTTCGGCGACTGGCGCGAGGAGGTCGTCTGGCCGACGTCGGACAACACGGCCCTGCGGATCTACTCCACGCCGTACGAGACCAGCGCGAAGATCACCACCCTGCTCCATGACACGATGTACCGCACCGCGCTGGCCTGGCAGAACACGGCTTACAACCAGCCGCCGCACCCAAGCTTCCACATCGGCAGCGGCATGGCGACGGCCCCCAGGCCGACGGTCTACACGCCCTGAGCGCACCCTGAGCGGCGAGACATGCACTGAGCGAGAGACCACACGGCGGCCATCCAAGTCCTTCGGATGGCCGCCGATTTACTCATTACGGGAACATTTTCATCACAGCATCTCCACAAGACGGTGTCCTCAAGAGATGATTCGCCACTCAACAGCACCATCCCTGGGGGGGATCATGAGCCACGATTTCGGACCGCCGCCGACCATGCCGGTCTACGCGCCGCCACCGCCACCGCCTCCGAAGAAGACCAACACGGTCGTCGTCGCCGTGGCCGCCGCCGTTGTGGCCGCAGCCGTCTCGGCGGCCATCACCGCCGGTGTCACCAGCGGCGGTGACGCCGAAGCCGCCCCCACCGTCACCGTCACCGAGACCACAGCGGCCGAGGGCACCGAAGCCGCGGCCGACACAGATCCCGCACCGACGCCCGAGGACACCAGCGACGGCGTCTACGGCCTCGGCGACACGGTGACCTACGAGACCGACGTGGAAGTCGGCCTGTCGAAGTTCTCGCGCGGCGTATCCAGCGACTACGCCTCCCCGGAGAACATGCCGTACGCCAAGTTCACCATCAAGATCGTGAACAAGTCCGACGAAACCCTCAACGCCGACGAGATGTCCGTCAACTGCGCCTACGGCGACGAAGGCAAAGAAGGCGAAGCCATCTTCGACGAGGGCCTCAACGGCCTCCCGGAAACCCGCATCCTCGCGGGCCGCTCGCTGTCCGTCCCCTGGGGCTGCGAACTGCCCAAGGGAGAGAAGTTCCTCCAGGTGGAGGTCGCACCCGACTACGACTCGGAGACCGCGATCTTCACAGGAAACGTGAAGTAGCGACACCGCTGAACAAGCGAAGCGCCCTCATCCGCACCGATCCGAGTGGGGGCGCCGCGGCGTGCTCACGGGGCCTACCCGACGTCCGGCAACCCGAGGTCCGGCGGCAGCTCCGGCCCCGCCTTCGAGCCCGCCTGCCGCTCCGACCTGCGCGCGTTCTCCGCTCGCATCGCCGTCAGCCAACGCCACAGGTCCGGCAGCCTCTGCCCGGGACACGCCAGCCGGTGTTCGATGCGGCAGCGCTGAAACGGATCCGGCGGGCACACCCCGTACACGGTCACCCGCCCGTCCGACAGGACAATCCACCGGTGCTCCGCCGGTACCAGATGGGCCAGTACATCGACGCCCGGCTCCAGCAGCACCCAGTCCTGCTCCAACGTCGGCACCCGGTCCTGCGGCAACCCGCAGTACGGACACGCGAAGACCTGCCCGCGGCCCCAAGGCCGCGCCCCCTCGTCAACGGACCCCATACCGCGAGCGTGCGACCTCACCGGGCATGTCGCACGGGGGCATTCAGACGGGATCCCTGCGCCCACATGGGCCCGAAGCGGCAGTCGAGACGCCCACGGCCGCACCCGGCACCCGCGCCTCGCCGCCGGCGGCCGGACAGGCGTTGTAGACAAACCGACGGCCCCGCGTCTACTCGTTCGGTACGCCCGGTTCCGGCATGTCCGCCCACACCTGCGCGGCCAAGAGGTCCGCGTCCTCCTGCGATGTGCCCGCGTCCACCAGGATGATCCCCCGAGATCCGTCCGGGAAAGTGACCTTCCGCATCGCCGTACCCAACGGGCCCGGCTTCGGCTCCTCCGGCATGGTGGCTCCAATCGTCGGTGCAACAGTCACCGTAACCGCAATCAGCCCCGCCGCTCACGCTCCCCGCGGGCACGACCGGGAGTGCTCCCAGTAACGGCGCGTCTCCGCGCTGTCCTCGTCGTCTCCGTCGGGCGCGCCGCATGTGCACTGCCCGGCGCGAGGGTCGATGAGATCCGCGGCCTCGCGGTGCCCGGCCTCCCTCAACTGGACCGCGAGCACGTGGGCGTAGTCCTCGACGAGGAGCGCGGCACTCGTTCTGCTGTGGCCGGCGCCCTCGCGGCGTAGTTCCTGGATCAGTTTGGTGCGGGCCATCATGTGGTCGACTCCTCGCCCAGACGCTCCGGCCCGGCGTGTTCACGGAACTCTTCGATGACGGTCGTGAGCTGCACGCCGAAGGACGCCAGTCTCTCACCTGAAGGGAGGGCGTGTGCCGAGACCGGCACGCGCCCTCCCTGCCCCGCCAGGGGGCTACGACACCGAGCAGGTCCGGTCGCCCAGCTTGAAGGCGGTCGGTTTGCCGTTCGACGCCGTCGAGCTTCCTGTGAAGCCGAAGCTCACCGAGGAACCGGCCGCGACGTTCGCGTTCCAGCCCAGGTTCTTCGCTGTGACGGCCGCTCCGGACTGCGTGTGGTCGGCGTTCCACATCTGAGTGACCTTCTGCCCGTCGGGGAAGGACCAGCCGAGCGACCAGCCGCTCCAGGCGCTCGTCCCGGTGTTGGCGAGCCGCACGTCCGCCTGGAAACCTCCCGACCATTGACTGGTGACCTGGTACGTCACCGCGCAGGCACCCGTGGGCGTCGGATCCGTGCCGCCACCTCCGCCTTCTCCGCCTCCGCCGGTGTCGGAGGAGTCGCCGTAGATGACCCCGCGCCCGTTCGTCGCCACGTACACCCGCCCGTAGACGCGAGGATCACCGGTGATGGCGGCGCCCGTCCAACCCCACTGGTGGGCGTCGTCGTTGATCCTCGTCCAGCTCGCGCCCTTGTCCGTGGAGCGGAAGATGCCGCGTACGCCGCCGATCTTGGCGCTGGTGTAGAGCGTCTGGTACGAGGCGCCGGCCGCGGCCTTGCCGAAGCCGATGGTGTCGGCCTGCTCGACGCCGGACAGCTTGGTGAAGGTCGCGCCGCCGTCCGTCGAGTGCCACAGCCCGTAGGCGCCGTCACTCGCCCCGCCCGCCAGCCAGATGTCGCCCTTGGTGCCGGGCAACGCCTTGAAACGGACGCTGTCACCGCTCGGCAGCCCCGTCGCGGAGGAGGCGGTGAAGGTCGCGCCACCGTCCGAACTGACGTAGAACTTCCCCGACTTGAAGCCGTAGAAGGTCTTCGGGTCGACCCGGTCGGACTCCACGATCGCGCCCGCCGGAATCCCGCTGGAGGCGGACCACGACGAGCCGAACCCGGTCGTGTGCTGGACGCCGGTGCCCGCCGGGCTCCACACGAAGCGGCTGCCGTCGGACGCGGCCGCGACTGTGCCGCCACCCGAGACCCCCGAAGGGTCGGTGCCGGCGAACCAGTTGGCGCCGTTGTCCGTGGAGAAGGCGACATGCGGTCCGGAGTCGAGGTTGCCGACCCGTACCACCGTCCCCGGGTTGCTTTCGGCGTAGTCGAGGCTCGTCGTGGAGGTGAAGTTCGGCGAGGTGAACATCATCGACGGCACTTTGGTCAGGTCCGTGTGCCGGAAGCCGCCGATGTCACCGAGCGCGCTGAGGAGCGTGGCCGAGCCGGACGGGGGAGCGGCCAGGTCGTTGACGGCCGTCTCCTCCAGGCCCTGCACCATGGGCTTGATCGCGAACTGGCCGCCGCTGTCCCACCGCGTCAGGTTCTCTGTGCCGTAGACCGTGGCGCCCGTCCCGTACATCATCCGGTCGGAGTTGAACGGGTCGATCTCCAGCGCCTCCGTCATCCAGCCCAGCTTCGGGGTCTGCTCGGGCGGTGACGGATTCGCGCCCCAGGTCAGCCAGGGCGAGGACGAGACGTCCATCGTGTAGCGGTTGGAGCGGTTGGGATACGACGTGTAGTCCCACGCCTTCGTCCAGGTGCCGCCGCTGTCCGTCGAGCGGAAGATCTGGGTGTCCGGCCACCAGGAGCTGTACGCGGTAGCCATCACCGTGCCCGGCTTCTGCCGGTCCACGGTCAGTCCGCTGAAGCCGAAGTACGTGTCGGCCTCCGCGACCGGGCTGATGTCCGTCCAGGCGCCGGTCGCCGTCGCGTACCGCCACAGCCGGCCCTTGCCGCCGTCGTACGGGCCGCCCTTGTCGCTGTAGGCGAGGTAGAGGTAGCCGTTCTTGGCGTCGAGGACCCCCTTGTGGGCCAGGTGGCCCGTGGGCTGTCCGGCCAGCCTCGACCAGGTGGCGCCCGCGTCGGTCGAGCGGTACACGGCGTTGTCCTTGTCGGCGACCCCGACGTAGAGAGTCTTCGTGGCGTTCCCGGACGTGCCCGTCGACTCGTCGAAGGTCACCCAGACGATGCCCTGGTTGTCGGAGGCGTAGCCGCTCGTGTCGCTCGGATCCTGCACGTAGTTGCCGACGTTGGGGAAGTTCGTCACCTGCGACCAGGAGGCGCCCGAGTCCGTGGAGCGCCACAGGCCCTTGCCACTGGGGGCGCCCAGATACAGCACGCTGTTCTTGTGCGGGTCCACGGCGAGCCGTTCGCCCATGCCGCGCCCGGGCATGTTGCCGCCCAGCTTGAACGGCAGGTCGGCCTTCTGCCAGCTCGCGCCCCGGTTGGCGGAGCGCAGTACCGCGCCCTTGCCGGGATCCCAGCTGTTCGTGTACGTGCCGACGGCCGCGTACACCTTGTTCGGATCGACGGAGTCCGAGGCGAGGCTGACGACACCGGTGTGGCCCCAGTCGTCCCAGCCGACCGAGTCGAGCAGCGGGGTCCAGGTCTTCGACGACTCCTGCCAGCGGTAGGCGCCGCCGATGTCGGTGCGGGCGTACGCGAGGTTCTTCTCGCTGCGGTTGAAGACGATGCCGGGGACGAAGCCGCCGCCGTCGATCCGGGCGTTCTTCCAGGTGTAGGTGTCCGCGGCGACGCGTACCGACTTCTCGGCAGCCTTGGGGGCCTCGGCGGCCAGCGCGGACGGGCCGCCCGCCAGGAGGCCGGCCGCCAGGGCGAGCACGGTCGTGAGAACGCGGCCCCTTCTGATGGTTCTTCGCACGGTGGGGGTCCTCTCCTGAAGCGGGGGATGGAAAGGCGCGACGGCCGGACGGGCCCCGGGATGCGAGGGACCCGCCCGGCCTTGGGGCCCTGTCACGTCAGGACCCTGTACGCGGAGCTCAAGCGCCTCCGGCGAAGTGCGGCGCCGTACCGCGCCCCCTCAGGGGCGCGGGGCTGCGACGTTGTGCGGCTCCGCCGCGTGGGCGGGCCCAGCCACAACGGGCCCGCAGCCTTGGTACCGCCCTTCCCGTGGAGCGCTTGGCGGGGGCTATTCGAGTAGCTCCGCGTACGAGCCCATGGCGAGGGCTATGTCCGCCTGGGCCCAGAACCGGTGGTACGTAAACGTGGGCGCGGCGCCGCCCGCGAGATAGCTCTCGATCTTCGACCACGCCGGGTCGTTCTTGTAGAAGGAGCGGATGGAGGCGAAGGTGGACGAGGAGTCGATCGTGTCGCCGTTCGGCATCTTCCCGGTCCAGCCGTTCGGGATGTACACGCTGTCGTCGAAGCGGTTGTAGTCGGCGCGGGTCTCCGGGACCGCGATGCCCAGCGCGTCCTGGTTGTTCTTCCACATGCCGTCGAGCAGCGCCTTAGCCGTCGTCTTCGCCTCCGTGTCACCGGACTTGTCGGCGTAGTACGTCAGGGTCTTGGCGTACGCGGCGGCCACGCCCACGTCGTTGGTGTAGTCGGCGACGGTGACGTGCAGTCCGCTGTTGGCACCGGGACTCGACGCGTTCCAGCTGTCGGGCGCGCCCGACCACTGGAGCGTGTTCGGGATGCGGAAGGTGCCGTCCGGGTTGACCGTGGTCTTGGACAGCGCCCAGTCGACCCACTTGTCGAGGACGGTCTTGGCGTCCGCGTCACCCGTCTGCTGGTAGTACTCGGCGACCCGCTCCATGGACCACGCCTGGAAGCCGAACCACTGGTTGGACGGCGGGTCGTGGTACACCGGCTTCTCGTCGTAGTACATGCCGTAGAAGGTGGGCGTGCCGGCCGGCGGGGTCGCGTAGCGGCCCTTCCAGCTGTTGGTGGCACCGCCCGCGATGGCACCCTCGTTGGACTGCAGCCAGCGGTAGAACTCCAGCTGCCGGTCCAGGGACTTGGCCCAGTCGGCCTGCCCCGTCGCCGACTTGGGCTTCAGATCGGCGTACGAACTGAGCGCGTACGCGGCCAGCGGGTTCTGGTAGCCGCCGTGGGCGTGGCTGGAGCCGATGCGCCAGGCCCAGCCCGCCGCGGTGTCGGTGGCGCCGCCCCAGGCGTAGTACCAGGACATCAGGTAGTGCGAGGCGTCCTTGCCGGTGCCGGGCGCACAGGCCGACGGGCCGACGCAGTTGCCGATTTTCTTGTAGTACTTGTCGTACATGGAGTAGCGCAGATAGTCGCCCATCTTCGCGGCCTTGCCGAGGGTCGCCGAGACCTGGGAGCCCTTGCCCTGCTCCTCGGCCCAGATGTCGGCCCAGTAAGCGGCCTGCACGGCACGGGCGTCGGCGTCCGGCGCGTTGGTGAACTTCCACTGCTTGGCATAGGAGGCGTCACCGGTGAACAGGTCCAAGTACCCGTTCTTGCCACCGTACTTGAAGGCGTCACAGGTCGGCTGCGTCACCGTCTCCCACACCGACTCCTGCGAGCCGCGCTGGAAGGTGTTGACGTACGACGGGCCGGTGGCGGTCGGACCTGCCTCGCACTTGCCCGGCTCGTTGCCGTAGCCGTAGACGTTGTCCACGTCCTGCAGCCAGTGCATGCCGTACACGTCGTCCGTGCCGTACGCGCTCTTCAGCTCCGAGGCGATCGGGTCCGAGCCGACCGAGACACCGGTGTCGAGCTTCGCCGGGTACTCGTTCGGGGTGTCCAGCTCGGGCGCGTACGTCGCGGGCTTGGAGGCGTTGTAGAAGGAGTTCGTCGGCTGGTCGGCGTGCGTGGGGATCATGTACTTCTCCATGGTCTCCCACGCGGCGTTGAACCTGGTCCAGTCGCCGGTGACCTTGCCGTACATCGCCTGCAGCCAGATCAGATAGCTGTACGCCTCCGACGTCGTCTCATGACCGTGGTCCGGCGCCTCGACGATCAGGGTCTCGACCGAGTGGTACGGGATGCCCTCGGGGGAGAAGTAGCCGTTCGCCGGGTTGGTGATCTTGCCGTAGAGCTCCAGGAAACGGGCGTCGTACGCCTTCGTCGCGGCGAGCTGGGTGACGGTGACCGTGGCCTTGGTGTGCCCGGTGGCGGTCGACTCGAAGGTCGCCGAGCCGGTGCCGGAGGCGGCGGCCGTGACGGTCACCTTCTGGGCCGTGTTCCAGTTCGACGGAGTGAAGCGGAGCGACGAGCCGCCGGTGACGGTCAAGCCCGTGTTGCCGCTCGTGCGGGCCGTCGACACGGTCACGTCGGCGGACGGCTGCGTCGACAGCTTCACGTCGAATGTGCCCGTCTTCCCCTGCTGGACGCCCAGTTGGGCGGGCGAGGCCACCACGGCGGGACCCGAGGCGACCGTGATGCCGACCGGTGTGGACTCCGCCGAGGCGCCCAGGCTGTCGTACGCCTTTGCCACCAGGGAATGACTGCCCACGGTCAAGCTATTGGCCGACAGCGTGTAGGGGGACGTCGTGTCGGTGCCCAACAGCGTCGTGTCGTCGTAGAACTCGACCTTGCTGACGGTCGCGTTGTCGGCGGCCGCGGCGGTGGCGGCCAGCGGGACGGCGTCACCCCGCGTGTAGACGGCGCCCGGGGCCGGGCTCGTCAGTACGGTGATCGGCGGCTGATGGGCGCCGGCGCAGGTGGTGCCGTTGACGGTGAACTTGGTCGGCGCGGCGTTCGTGCCGCTGTACGTGAACTGCGCACCGGTGGTGACGGCGGCTCCGGCGGCGATCTTCGCGTTGTAGGAGGCGCTCTTCACGGTGACCGACTTGCCGGACTGCGACCAGGTGCCGCTCCACCCGTTCGAGAGCTTCTGGTTGCCCGAGTAGTCGTACGTCAGGGTCCAGTCGTCGATGGCCTCGGAGCCGCGGTTGGTGAGGGTCAGTTCCGTGGTGAAACCGGAGCCCCAGTCATTGGTCTTGTAGTCGACACTGCACTGGACTGCCGCTGCCTGAGCGGGAGTTGATCCCGCAGCCAGTGTGGTGAGGGGGAGCGCGAGGGCCGCCGCGACTGCGGTCCACAACCGCCGCGCGCGACGTCTCTTCTTGCGTGCCATGTTCTGGTTCCTCTCCTTGCGGCTCGGAAATGTGGGGGAGGAGCAACAAGCCTTGAACCAGTGGGAGCGCTCCCATATTGGGGAGAGGGGGTCAAGGGGTCAAGGTGTTTGAAGACTCGAAATGATTCGATAGATCAACAGTGCAACTCCTCTGTCCTTTGCCATCACTTGGCGCTACCTTCTTCCGCACCAGTGGGAGCGATTCCATCAGTCGACGCGGCCGTCACGGCGGGTCAGAGCTGCAAGGAGTCGCTCATGCGACACCCCCCGCGTTTACCTCTTTTATTGGTCGGTGCGGCCGTGGCCCTCATGGGCACCGCGATCGCCCCGGTCGTCACGGCTTCCGCGGCCGCACCCGCGTGCACGGTGGAGTACTCCGTCACCAGCCAGTGGGACACCGGCTTCCAGGGCGCCGTGAAAATCACCAACAACGCCGCCGCGCTCAGCGGGTGGGGTCTCACCTTCGACCTGGCCGGCGGACAGAAGCTCAGCCAGGGCTGGAACGCCAAGTGGTCCCAGTCCCAGACCACCGTGACGGCGGCCAACGAGAGCTACAACGGCTCGCTGGCCTCCGGCGCGAGCGTCAGCGCCGGGTTCCTCGCCTCGTGGTCGGGGAGCAACGCCGTGCCCACGTCCTTCAAGCTCAACGGGACCCTGTGCAACGTGGACGCGGAGCCGTCGCCCGACCCGCCGGATCCACCCGATCCGCCGGATCCCACGGACGGCCCGCCGGTGCTGAAGGTCTCCGGCAACAAGCTGGTCGACGAGAGCGGCGCCACCCGGCGACTGCTCGGAGTCAACCGCTCCGGCGGCGAGTTCGCCTGTGTCCAGGGCTACGGCATCTGGGACGGCCCGGTCGACGACGCCTCCGTGAAGGCGATCGCCGACTGGAACGTCAACACCGTCCGCATTCCGCTGAACGAGGAGTGCTGGCTCGGCCTGTCCAACATCAAGCCCGAGTACGCCGGCGCCAACTACATCAACGCGGTCAAGGACCTGGTGGCGAAGGTCAAGGCGCACGGCATGACGCCGATGCTCGAACTGCACTGGTCCTACGGCCAGTACACGGGCAACTCCGCCGGCTGCTCCGACGTGCACGCCAGCTGCCAGAAGCCGATGCCGAACATGCGGTACACCCCGTCCTTCTGGGCCTCGGTCGCCAGCACCTTCAAGGACGAACCGACCGTCGTCTTCGACCTGTTCAACGAGCCCTACCCGGACCGCGCGACATCCACCGCCACCCAGGCGTGGACCTGCTGGCGCGACGGCGGCACCTGCCCCGGCATCGGATACGAGGTCGCCGGAACGCAGGACCTGATCGACGCGATCCGCGCCACCGGCGCCAAGAACGTGATCCTGGCCGGCGGTCTCGCGTACTCGAACGACCTGAGCCAGTGGCTGACGTACAAGCCCAACGACCCGACGGGCAATCTCGGCGCCGCCTGGCACGTCTACAACTTCAACACCTGCGCCAACGAAAGCTGCTGGGGCTCCACGCTCGCCCCGGTCGCCGCCCAAGTCCCGCTCGTGGCGGGCGAGATCGGCGAGAACACCTGCGCGCACTCCTTCATCGACCGCGTCATGGCGTGGTTCGACGAGCGCGACCTGTCCTACCTGGGCTGGACCTGGAACACCTGGAACTGCAACTCCGGGCCGGCCCTGATCTCCCACTACGACGGCACACCCACGTCGTTCGGCATCGGGCTGCGCGATCATCTGCGCTCCCTCGACGGATAGGAACCCGCACACCATGAGTCGTACCAGAACAGCATTACTGGCAGCCCTGGCGCTGCTCGCCTCCGGGACGGGCACCGCCGTCGCGGCGATACCCGCGGACACCGGCGCGGCCGCCGTCCCCTGCACCGTCGACTACAAGGTGCAGAACCAGTGGGACACCGGCTTCACCGCCGCGGTCACGGTCACCAACCACACCGCGGCCAAGACGTCCTGGGCCGTGAAGTGGTCGTACGCCGGAAACCAGAAGATCACCAACGGCTGGAACGCCAACATCAGCCAGAGCGGCACCGCGGTCACCGCCGCCAACGAGAGCTACAACGGAACGCTGTCGACCGGCGGTTCGATCAGCTTCGGCTTCAACGCCTCCTACAGCGGCACGAACGCCCTGCCCACGACCTTCACGCTCGACGGCGTGACCTGCAACGTCGACGGCGGCGGTCCCACGGATCCGCCCGACCCGACGGGACCCGGTGACCGGGTGGACAACCCGTACACCGGCGCCAAGGTCTACGTGAACCCGGATTGGTCCGCGAAGGCCAGGGCCGAGACCGGCGGCAGCCGGATCGCGGGCCAGCCCACGGGCGTCTGGCTGGACCGGATCGCCGCCGTCAACGGTGCGGGCGGCAAGATGGGTCTGCGCGCCCACCTCGACGAGGCTCTGAAGCAGAAGGGTTCGGACCAACTGGTCGTCCAGCTCGTCATCTACAACCTGCCCGGCCGTGACTGCTCGGCGCTCGCTTCCAACGGCGAACTCGGCCCGACGGAGATCGACAAGTACAAGACCCAGTACATCGACCCGATCGCCGCGATCCTCGCAGACCCCAAGTACGCCGCGCTGCGGATCGTGACGACGGTCGAGATCGACTCGCTGCCGAACCTGGTCACCAACACCGGCGGTCGCCCGACGGCCACGCCCGAGTGCGACGTGATGAAGGCCAACGGCAACTACGTCAAGGGTGTCGGCTACGCGCTGAACAAGCTCGGTGACGTGCCCAACGTCTACAACTACGTGGACGCCGGTCACCACGGCTGGATCGGCTGGGACGACAACTTCGGCCCGTCGGCGGACCTGTTCAAGCAGGCGGCGACAGCCGAGGGCGCGACGGTGAACGACGTGCACGGCTTCATCACCAACACCGCCAACTACAGCGCGCTGAAGGAGAACAACTTCACGATCAACGACAACGTGGCGGGCAAGTCCGTGCGTGAGTCGAAGTGGGTCGACTGGAACCGCTACGTCGACGAGCTGTCCTTCGCGCAGGCCTTCCGCCAGAAACTGGTCTCGGTCGGCTTCCCCTCGGGCATCGGCATGCTGATCGACACCTCCCGCAACGGCTGGGGCGGTACGGCACGGCCCTCCGGCCCCGGCGCGACGACCAGCGTCGACACCTACGTCGACGGCGGCCGCTACGACCGCCGCATCAACACCGGCAACTGGTGCAACCAGTCCGGCGCCGGCCTCGGTGAGCGCCCGCAGGCCGCACCGGCCGCCGGCATCGACGCCTACGTGTGGATGAAGCCCCCGGGTGAGTCCGACGGTTCGAGCAAGGCCATCGACAACGACGAGGGCAAGGGCTTCGACCGCATGTGCGACCCGACGTACACGGGTAACCCCCGCAACGGCAACAACATGTCGGGCGCGCTGGCGGACGCGCCGATCTCGGGCCACTGGTTCTCGGCCCAGTTCCAGGAGCTCATGAAGAACGCGTACCCGGCGCTCTGAGCTCCGCTCGCAGGGCGGTTCGAGCTGCGGGTTCGTCGTGGCCGGTCGCGCAGTTCCTCCGCGCCCCTTTCGGGGCGCGGAGGAACTGCGTCAGTTGCCCCTGCCCAGCCCCTGACGGATCGTGAACTCCACCGGCGAGTAGTCGTCGTCGGGTCGCTCAAGCTCGTACTGCACCGCGGGCAGCAGTGGTGGTTGCGCCATGAAGCGCGGGCGGCTGCCGTGGTGCGGCTGCGCGGCGTGCACCAGGAACGGGTGGCACAGGTATACGTCGCCGGGGCGGCCCGTGGCGTACGCGAGCGGGCGGTGTGCGGAGGCCTCGACCAGCTGCGGGGCGATCTCCAGCCCCGAGACACCCTTCTCGCCGTACGGCTCCAGGATCCTGGGGACGTCGAGATGTGAGCCCACCCGGATGCGTGTCGGCGCGTCCTCCTCGGTGACCTCGCTGAAGAGGAAGAGCATCAGCAGTGCCCGGTCCTTCGAGCGGACATTGGTGTACGGCCAGGTGGCGCCCTCGGGCTGATAGCTCCCCTCGATGTGCCAGCCCGCGTCGTCCGGTTCCTCCTCGTGCGGGAAGCGCAGCGGGAAAGTGCCCAGCGAGTAGCGCGACAGCCACCGGTCCTCGCCCACCAGCAGATCGAACGCCTCATGCAGGGCGGGAGTGTTGACCGCGGCGGCGAACGGTCCCTGCGCCATGTCGGGCACCCAGTGCACCGGCTTGTCCCAGGTCGACGGATCGTCCGGGTCGCAGCCGGTCTCCCGCCACAGCAGCCGCGCGCAGTGCGTGGCGACGCGGGGCGGAAAGGCGCCCTCGATCTTCACGAAGCCGTCTTCGAGGAAGCGCTCCACCGTCTCGTCGTCCATGGCGTCATCCTCGTTGTCCGGGCCGGGTGGACGCATCTGATTTTCCGGCTGGGCCTTTCGGCCGATCCACCTTGCTGTTTCCGCAACATGAGTGGCCGTTTCCGGGAGCCGGGAGCACGCTGGGCGCATCCCGAACGAGAGGGCAGGAATCGTGCCACACCATCACGACCACACTCAGATCGACTTCGCCGAGATGCTCCCCATGCTGGAGCAGGAAGCCGAGCTGTTCACTCCGCTCTACCGTCAGGCGGCGGCCTGGCTGCGGGAGCGGAAGCCGGAGCCGGAGCTGATCGCGGACGTGGGCAGCGGCCCCGGCGTCATCTCCTGCCTCCTCGCCGAGACGTTCCCGCAGGCGCGGGTCATCGCCGTGGACGGCGCGGGATCCCTCCTCGAACACGCCCGCGCCCGTGCCGCCCGCCTCGGGATCGCCGACCGCTTCAGCACCCTGGAGGCCGAACTCGCCGACGGCCTGGGCGACTTGGAGTACCCCGCCGACCTGTTGTGGGCCAGCAGGTCCCTGCACCACGTCGGCGACCAGCGTGCCGCCCTCACCGACTTCGCGAGCCGCCTCGCGCCCGGCGGCACCCTGGCACTCCTGGAGGGCGGCCTGCCCGCGCGCTACCTCCCGCGCGACATCGGCATCGGCCGCCCCGGTCTCCAGGCGCGCCTGGACGCGGTCCTGGAGGAGTGGTTCACCAGGATGCGGGCCGAGCTGCCCGGAGCGGCCGAGGAGACCGAGGACTGGCCGGCCCTGCTGACCGCCGCCGGCCTGCGCCACACCGCGACCCGCACCTTCCTCCTCGACCTTCCCGCCCCCCTCTCGGACGAGGCCCGCGCCTGGGTCGTCACCACACTCACCCACCGTCGGGAAGGCCTCGCCGACGGCCTGGACGCCGACGACCTGGCCACCCTCGACCGGCTCCTCGACCCGGACGACAAGGCCAGCGTGCACCACAGGCCGGACGTGTTCGTGCTGGCGGCGCAGACGGTGTACGTCGGCGTCAAGGCGGCGTAGCCGGCGCTCGGTCGTGCGGTCAGCACGCGCCCGGAGCTCCGTGCGTGCCGCGAACGCCGAAGCCGCCGCCCGAGCGGATCGGGCGGCGGCTCCGCGTGCGTACGACCCGCGGGTCAGGCCATGTTGAACGTCGCCGGGTCCGGGCCCAGGCGACGGTCCTCGTTGAGCGCGCTGATCGCGGCGATGTCCTCGGCGTCGAGGGAGAAGTCGAACACCTCGATGTTCTCCTTGATCCGGGACGGCGTCACGGACTTGGGGATCACCACGTTCCCGAGCTGGAGGTGCCAGCGCAGGACGATCTGCGCGGGCGTACGGCCGTGCTTCTGGGCGATGGCCACGATCGCCGGGACCTCCAGGAGCCCCTGGCCCTGGCCGAGCGGCGACCAGGCCTCGGTGGCGATGCCCTGCTCCGCGTGGTACTCACGCGCGGCGAGCTGCTGCAGCTGCGGGTGCAGCTCGATCTGGTTGACGGCCGGGATGACGGACGTCGCGTCGATCAGCCGCTCCAGGTGCTCCGGAAGGAAGTTGGAGACACCGATGGACTTGGCGCGACCGTCGGCGAGAAGCTTCTCGAAGGCCTTGTACGTGTCCACGTACGTGTCCTTGGCGGGCAGCGGCCAGTGGATCAGGTACAGGTCCACATAGTCGAGGCCGAGCTTCTCCAGGGACGTGTCGAAGGCACGCAGCGTCGAGTCGTACCCCTGCTCGCTGTTCCAGAGCTTGGTGGTGACGAAGAGGTCCTCGCGGGCGATTCCGGAGCCGTTGAGAGCCTTGCCCGTGCCCTCCTCGTTGCCGTAGATCGCGGCGGTGTCGACGCTGCGGTACCCGGCCTCCAGCGCGGTGGCGACCGCCTGCTCAGCCTCGTCGTCCGGCACCTGCCAGACACCGAAACCCAGCTGCGGCATCTCGACGCCGTTGTTCAGGATGATCGGGGGGACCTTGCTCACGAGCTCTCGATCCTTCAGTCGTCGGTTGGGTTATCCCATGGTCAACCATCATGGGACCGTCGTGTATTCCTGCCCCCTCTTCGCTGACCGATTCGGGGATGGCCGGACACTGACGACAGTCCCGACCCTATCGGTCCCCAGACCATTGACCGCGTTCCGTCATGCCGCTCCATCTCAGGTGACTGAACTTGGTGCACGTACATGAAAAACCTGCGGCGCTACCCACTCGTGTGACGAGCTGCGGCATCGCTACGCCCGGTACAGCGCGTCCACCTCGGACGAGTACGCCTTCTCGATCGCCTTCCGCTTCAGCTTCAGTGAGGGCGTCAACAGCCCGTGCTCCTCGGTGAACTGATGGGCCAGTATGCGGAACGTACGGATGGACTCCGCCTGCGACACCAGTGTGTTCGCGGCGACCACGGCGCGGCGCACCTCGGTCTCCAGGTCCGGGTCGCGCACCAGCTCGGCCGGGGACAGCTTCGGCTTGCCGTGCATCTGGAGCCAGTGCTCGACCGCCTCCGCGTCCAGCGTGACGAGCGCCGCCACGTACGGCCGGTCGTTGCCGACGACGATGCACTGCGCGACCAGCGGATGGTCGCGCACCCGCTCCTCGAGTTGTCCGGGCGAGACGCTCTTGCCGCCGGAGGTCACCAGGATCTCCTTCTTGCGCCCGGTGATGGTGAGAAAGCCGTCCTCGTCGATCGAGCCCAGGTCGCCGGTGGCCAGCCATCCGTCGTGCAGGGTCGCGTCGGTGGCCTTGGGGTCGTTCAGATAGCCCTGGAACACATTGGGGCCGCGCAGCCAGATCTCGCCGTCGTCCGCGATGTGCACGGTGGTGCCGGGGATGGGCTGGCCGACGGTGCCGTACCGGGTGCGCTCGGGCGGGTTGGCGGTCGCGGCGGCCGTGGACTCGGTGAGACCGTACCCCTCGTAGATCTGGACGCCGGCGCCCGCGAAGAACAGCCCGAGCCGCCGGTCCATCGCCGAGCCGCCGGACATGGCGCGTTTCACGCGGCCGCCCATCGCTTCGCGGATCTTGGAGTAGACGAGCTTGTCGAAGAGCTGGTGCTGCACCCGCAGGGCCGCCGAAGGGCCGGGGCCGATGCCCCAGGCCTTCGCCTCGACCGCGTCCGCGTACCGCACGGCGACCTCGACGGCCTTCTCGAACGGGCCCGCCTTGCCCTCCTTCTCGGCCTTCCTGCGTGCCGCGTTGAAGACCTTCTCGAAGATGTAGGGCACGGCCAGGAAGAACGTCGGCCTGAACGCGGCCAGATCGGGCAGCAGGGCCGCCGCGCTGAGCTGCGGCTGGTGGCCGAACTTGACCTTGCCGCGGATGGCGGCGACCTGGACCATCCGCCCGAAGACATGCGCGAGCGGCAGGAACAGCAGGGTGGCCGCCTGGTCGCCCTTCTTCGAGTGGAACAGAGGCTCCCAGCGATCGATGACCGTGTCCGCCTCGAACATGAAGTTGCCGTGCGAGATGACACAGCCCTTGGGGCGGCCGGTGGTGCCGGACGTGTAGATGATCGTCGCGGTCGACTCGGGCGTGACAGCGCGCCGGTGCCGGTGCACCACCTCGTCCTCGAGGTGCGCCCCCGCCTCGTACAGCTCGTGCACCGCGCCCGCGTCCAGCTGCCAGAGCCGGCGCAGCACCGGCAGGCGGTCGATGACCGTGGCGATCGTCATCGCGTGGTCCTCGTGCTCCACCATCGCGGCCGCCACCTCGGCGTCGTGCAGCATCCAGAAGACCTGCTCGGCCGAGGACGTCGGATAGATCGGCACGACCTGGGCACCGATCGACCACAGCGCATAGTCGAACAGCGTCCACTCGTAGCGGGTACGGGACATGATCGCGACCCGATCCCCGAACCGGATTCCCTGGGCGAGCAGCCCCTTGGCGAGGGCCAGCACCTCGTCTCGGAACTCGGCGGAGGTCACATCGCGCCACTGGTCCCGTTCGTCCTTGCGGCCGAGCGAGACATGAAGTGGGTCTTCCAGGGCATGGTCATAGACAGCATCGGCCAGGCCGCCCACCGGCGGCGCCGACGCCAATGGAGGGTTGGTGAACTCGCGCAATCCCCGCTCCTTGTGGCGCTCCGCACAGCGCCGTGAAAGCTACCCCACCTCGGGACCGCACGGGAGAGGGCGAGGAACCGGGCATGTGTCACATATGTGGTGACCGACCGGTGGGAAAGTGCTCAGATGGGGAAGGGTCGGACAGAATGCTTACTCCGCAGTAAGTTTCGGGCCCGTAATCTCCACGGAATCTGTACCGCGTGATTACGCTGCGGGAGCACCCGCGCCAGGGTGTGAAGGGGCGCGGGACGCTACCGGGCTCGCCGCCCGCGGTGCAACCGGTCCCCGCCCGCCAGGATCGTCGCCGCCAGTGCGTCGGCCGCTCCCTGTGCCGCGGTCCGGCGTCGGCCGTGGACCAGAACGAAGTCGACCTCGCCCAGCTCGGGCAGGTCCGCGCGGTCCGGGACAGGGACGAGCCCCGGGGGGATCAGTCCCCGGGAGTGAGCCATCACGCCAAGTCCCGCCCGGGCGGCGGCGATGAGACCGTTGAGGCTGCCGCTGGTGCAGGCGATGCGCCAGGCCCGCCCCTGCTTCTCCAGGGCCTCCAGGGCGAGGGCGCGGGTGATCCCCGGCGGCGGGTACACGATCAGCGGCACCGGACGCTCGGGGTCGAGCCGGAGGCGCTCCGCGCCGATCCAGACCAGCCGGTCGTGCCACACCAGTTCGCCGTGCGGGTCCTCGGGGCGCCGTTTGGCCAGTACGAGGTCGAGCTTCCCGTCGGCGAGCTGCTCGTGCAGGGTGCCCGAGAGCTCCACCGTCAGCTCCAGGTCGACCTCGGGGTGGTCGTACCGGAAACCCTCCAGGATCTCGGGGAGCCGGGTCAGGACGAAGTCCTCGGACGCGCCGAAGCGCAGCCGGCCGCGCAGTCGCGTCCCCGTGAAGAACGCCGCCGCCTGCTCGTGCGCCTCAAGGATGCGGCGCGCGAAGCCCAGCATCGCCTCGCCGTCCTCCGTCAGCTCCACGGAGTGGGTGTCCCGCGAGAACAACTGCCGCCCGGCGGTGTCCTCCAGGCGGCGCACATGCTGGCTCACCGTCGACTGGCGCAGACCAAGGCGCCGGGCGGCCTGCGTGAAGCTCAGCGTCTGGGCCACGGCCAGGAAGGTGCGCAGCTGCGAAGGGTCGTACACAGTACCAAGGCTATCGCGATTCGTGATGACAGTCAGAGCGGTATGCCGGATTCCCGATCACGGGTCGGAGGGGGACGATGGAGAGGGCACGATCCCGCACCAAGATCGACACCCTGAACCGATCTCGACACATGAACCGACTCAGCAACGGAGCATCGTGAAACGCCTGAAGTGGCCGTCCTGGCTGCCGATCGACCCGTACATCCTGCTCCTGCTCGGGACGGTGGGGCTGGCGGCGCTGTGGCCCGCCCGGGGAACAGCGGCCGATGTCGCGTCCGGGGCGTCGACCGGCGCGATCGCCCTTCTCTTCTTCCTGTACGGGGCACGCCTTTCGACCCGTGAGGCCCTGGACGGCCTGCGCCACTGGCGGCTCCATGTCACGGTTCTGGCCTGCACGTTCGTGGTGTTCCCGTTGCTCGGCCTGGCAGCCCGCGGCCTTGAGCCGGTGTTCCTGACGCACTCGCTCTACACCGGACTGCTCTTCCTCACGCTGGTGCCCTCGACGGTCCAGTCCTCCATCGCGTTCACGTCCATGGCACGCGGCAATGTGCCCGCCGCGATCTGCGCGGGCTCCTTCTCCTCCCTCGCGGGCATCGTGATCACCCCGCTTCTCGCGGCGACGCTCCTCGGCAGCGCCGGCGGCGGCTTCTCCACGGACTCGATCCTCAAGATCGTGCTGCAACTGCTCGTGCCGTTCGTGGCGGGGCAGGTGCTGCGCCGCTGGATCGGAGAGTTCATAGCGCGCCACAAGAAGGTCCTCGGCCTCGTCGACCGGGGCTCGATCCTGCTCGTCGTCTACACCGCGTTCAGCGAGGGCATGGTGCAGGGCATCTGGCACCAGGTCAGCCCGGTGCGACTGGCCGGCCTGCTCGCGGTCGAGGCGGTGCTCCTGGCCGTGATGCTCGCGCTCACCTGGTACGGGTCGAAGGCGCTGCGCTTCAGCCGCGAGGACCGGATCGCCATCCAGTTCGCCGGATCGAAGAAGTCCCTGGCCTCCGGTCTGCCCATGGCGAGCGTGCTGTTCGGGGCGCAGGCCTCGCTGGCCGTGCTGCCGCTGATGCTCTTCCACCAGATGCAGCTCATGGTCTGCGCGGTGATCGCCAAGCGCCGCTCCCAGGACCCCGAATCCCAGGACCCCGAGCCGGACCTCACCCCCGTCCCAGCCGAAGAGTCACGAACCGCGGTCGGTACAGGGACACGTTCCGGCTGAGGTTCGACTGTGCCGTGGTCCCGGTCGCGTCCAGCCAGTTGACGTCGTAACTGAGGACGAGCCTGCCGCCGAGCGCCGGGTGAACCTGCGGGTTGTACGCCGCCACGCCCGACTTCTGTTCGGGCAGCGGCGGGCTGAAGCCCTTGGCGGGCCCGCGCCAGGGCCCGGTGGGTGAGCAGGCCCAGTACGAGGTGACGGTCGTCAGTCCCTCGGCGCCCGCCGCCATCGTGAACAGCACCCAGGTGCCGCCGTCGCGCACGACCGTGAACGCACTGCCCACGCCCTTGCGCCGGCCGTCCCCGAGGACGGGTTTCATACGCGCCGAGGTGCTGGACCACGCCGTGCCGTCCCAGTACTGCCACGCGTCCGGTTCCGCGAGCCGGTCGCGGGGCACGCGCGCGACATACGCCTTCGAGGCGGGGCGCGAGGCGGCCTGCCCGTCGTCGCCGCCGAACACATACGTCCAGTTCCGGTCACCGGCCACCGCCGTCGTCCCGAACAGCACCCGCCGCGCCGGATCCGGCACCTGCTGCTGGTCGAGGACCTTGACGATGCCCTCGACCCTCAGATCGGGCAGCGAGAGCGTGGCGACCTCGGTGGCGGTGGGCATGCCGTAGATCCAGGGGTACGCGCCGGACGTGCGGGTCCACAGCAGGACGCGTACGACCTGTTCGGAGGACCCGGGGGAGCGGGACTCGACCCGGGCCGCGACCGGCCAGCGCCACTGCCCGGGGGCCGGGTCCTGGAACAGCGGGGCGGGCAGGGTCCTCCGGAGGTGGCCGTCGGACATCACCACGGCGGAGTTGCGCACCAGCGGCGCGGTCTGGTCACGCCAGGCGTACGACTCGCCGACCGGGTTCGGCGGGCCGTGCACCTGGCCGAGATAGGTGTCCGAGAACAGCCATAACACCCGCCCGTCCGGCAGTCGCACCGAGTGCGTGCCGTCGCCGCCGGTCCAGTCGTCGGTCCGTGAGGCGTCGTCCCCGTACCGCGCGAACTCGCCCGTCAGGTCCGGCTCCGCGGCCCACGAGGTGACCGTACGGGCCGAGCAGCCGCCCTCCCGGTCGTCGTCCTCGTCCGGGAGGGCGGTGAGCAGGGCGGCCCCGAGGACCAGGGCCAGAAGCAGGCCCAGCCCGGCCCCCGTACGGTGTCGTGCTCGTGTGTCGTCGGGCACGCCCGGGACGTTAGTGGCTGCCGCTCACCCGGTCCATGGGCAGCCACAGGGCGGTGTCCTGGGTCACAGAGGCATTGGTGGTGCGTACACCGGTCAGCTCGGCGTCGCTCAACGCCCGGTCGTAGACGCGTACTTCGTCGATCGCGCCGGTGAAGTGAGCCCGGCTGTCGAGCTTCTGGCCGATGTGCACGCCGAACGGCGAGTTGCGGCTGACGGAACCCGGCACGTCCGCCGTGCTGACCGGTGTGCCGTCGATGAACAGCGTGAGCTGTCCTCCGCCGCGACGCAGCGCCAGATGATGCCACTGGCCGTCGTTGTACGCGCCGGTGGTGCGCACGGACGCGGACCTGGGTGCCGACGCACCGTCCCGGACGGTGATCAGTCCCTGGACTTGGTTGTTCGCGGGCTCGCCGCGCAGCCACACCTGAGGCTGCGTGCTGCCGACCCCGCCCATCCACAGCAGGGGCTGCTCACCGGTCGTGGCCGAGTAGCGGAACCACAGTGACGCGGTGAAGTCCTTTGTGCCGAGCCGCAGTTGCTCACGGTAGGGCAGGCGTACGGCGTCGTCGGTGCCGTCGAATCGGAGAGCCCCGCCGATCACTCCGTCCGTCGCCCGCGCGCCGCCGAGGACCGACGCGCGGCGGGCGTCCGGGGCCTGGTCGGCGGTGGTCGGGTCCGGGCCGCGGCGGGGCCGCAGCCAGTCCTCGGTGAAGCGGGCGAAGCGGATCTCGTCGCGTGCGTCGACCGCGCCGCCCTCGTACATCAGGCCCACGGTGGCGCGGTCGATCGCGACCATGTCCGAGTAGCCGGACCAGTCCGTCGTGACGACCGTGCCGCGGTCCACGCTGTCCCAGGTGCGGCCGCCGTCGTACGAGGAACGGATCATCATCGTCCGGCGCCGGTCCGGGTCGCCGGGGCAGGCCAGCAGGATCCGGTCGCCCCACCGCAGGCTGGAGCCCTGGACCTGGGGGGTGTAGAGATCCGGTAGGGCACGGAAGGACGAGCCGAAGCTGTCGCCGCCGTCGCGGCTGACCGCCTGCGTGCGATGACCGAGATCGGTGCCGTCCTGTTCGCGCCCGCTGACGAGGATCGCGCCGTCGGCGCGCTCCGTCATGGTCATCTCGGACGGCTTCTGCCGGAACGTGCCCCCGTCCGGTATCGGGTACGAGTCCGTCGCCCCGATCCGCCAGTGGTCGCCGCCGTCGTCGCTGACGATGAGCGCGGCGTGGTTGGCGGAGACCCTCCCCCAGCCTCCGGCCGGGGGGACCCCCATCTCGCTTCGCTCGCCGTTCCACGTCTCGGTGTTGACGCCGAAGACGAGGCGGCCCGCGTGCTTGCCACGGGTCAGCTGGATGCCGTGCACGGGCCCGGTCGCGTACCAGGAGTTCCAGTGCGCCGGAAGGATCTGGTCGCTGAGGTCGCGCGGCTCTGACCAGGTGAGGCCGTCGTCGTCGCTGTGCTGCATGTGCGGGGTGCGGTCGCAGGGGACGTCGCAGTTGCGGCCGTCCGTACGGCCCGTGTTGTAGGTCTCGGCCAGTACGATGCGGCCGGTCTCGCGGTCCACGACGGGGGCCGGGTTGCCGTGCGTGTCGCCCGCGCCCTCGTTGATCACCTGGAGCGGGCCCCATGTGCGGCCGCCGTCGGTGGAGCGTTTCAGCACGATGTCTATGTCGCCGGCGTCGCTGCAGTCGTTCACCCGGCCCTCGGCGAACGCGAGCAGTGTGCCTTGTGCCGTCTTCACGACGGCGGGGATCCGGAAGCAGGCGTATCCGGGATCCTGGGAGGCCTTGAAGAGTACTTGCTGCTCGAAGCCCGTGGATTCCGCGGCCGGTTGCCGGGCGTGCGAGGGGCTCGGCAGCGCCAGTAACGCGGCGGTGGTGAGCACCGCCGTGACGGTGGATCTCAGTCGCGTGCGAAGACTGGATCTGAGTCCTGCGCGAACACTTGACGGCATGGTGCGACCTGCCCTTCATGCGTCTGGACATCTGGACATCCCACGTCCAACGTGCGCACCACAGACGCTACTTGGGCTGTGAGCCACCCCACAAGAAGCGTGCGCGTCGGTATCGCGCCTGCCTCCGTGCTGTGCCGTGCCGTAGCTGGTCCGCCAGGGCTCAGGGGAGTTCCCTCCGTCGAAGTGGCGGTGGCAGGACCGGCAGGACCGCCGCCGGCTCGGGAGCCGGTGCCGGGTCGCCCGCGCCGGTCTTGCGGCAGACCAGGGCGTCGGGGTCGTCCGCGGGCACCTGGAGGCTGTACCCGTCCGGGCATGCGGGGCCGGGGTCGCCCTTCTCGCCCTGGGGCCCGGGATCGCCCTTCGGCCCCTGGTAGCCCTGCGGGCCCTCGGCGCCGGGTGGCCCGACAGGACCGCTGGAGCCGTCCGCGCCGTCCGTGCCGTTCACGCCGTCCGTGCCGTCGGCACCCGGGGGTCCCGGCTCGCCCGGCTCTCCGGAGGGGCCCTGCGAACCCGAGGGGCCGGGCGGTCCGGGCTCGCCTCGCGGTCCTCGCTCCCCGCCGGGCCCGCGCTGCCCTCCCGCCCCGGTCGCCCCAGGCTTGCCCTCGGCGCCCGGCTCACCGGGGATCGCGGCCGGTACCTGAACGCGGTCCATCAGGTCGTCGACCGCCTCGGCGGGGTCGGGTGCCGCCGGGGTGCCGCCGCCGGCCTCGATCTGGGCGCGCAGATCCCGTACGTCCTGCGCCAGCGTCGACACGGCCTCGCCGCGCCGGTCCGTCTCGACGCGCAACTGCTCGGCCCTGCGATCACCGGCGTCGATCCGCGCCCACAGGATCACCGCGATGCCGGAGAGAGCGATCAGCACGCAGACGAGGAAGACGCTGCGCCAGCGCGCGGCAAGCAGCCGCTGGAACCAGGTCACGGCGCTCCTCCGAGTCGGTGGATGTCGAGTCGCAGACGGGCGATCTCCGACTGGTCGGCGGCGTGCATCGAGTGCAACTCGTCGATGCGCGTGTCGCGTTCGGCGATCTGGCGCTCGAGGCGGTCGCGTTCGGACTGGAGCTTCTCGGTCAGGCTGGAGTACCCGTTCAGGGCGTTCTCGCCCCGCTTCCCCAAGTACGCCACCAGGGCCGCGCCCAGCACGCCCACACAGGCCAGTAACGAGCCGAGCAGGGTGGTGCCGGCATCCAAGCAACTGCCTCCTACCTGGACGACGGGCCACGCGGACGTGGCCCGGTTGAGGTCGTCCGGAGTAACGAGCCAGGAGCCGTCGGGGGTGTGCCCGCACCGTGCCGGTACCTTCGGACGAGTGACGAACTGCTCGCACCGCTCTCGGAAACCGAACGCGAGCAGTTCATGAACCTGTTGAACCGGATTTCCGGTACGGACCGCTGACGCGGGCTAGCGTTCGGCCATGACCGTAGCCGACACCGAACGCCGCCGCCTCGCCGTCGACCCCGCGCGCACCGCACTCGTGCTCGTCGACCTGATGGACCGCATCGTCGGACTGCCCCTGGAACCCCGCAAGGGCGACGAAGTGCTGGCCACGGCCGAGGAGCTGGCGGCTGCCTTCCGGGCCGTGGGCGCGCTCGTCGTACTCGTCCGCGTCGAGCGGCCCGGCGTCCCCGAGCAGCCGCCCGGCAGCGGACTGGTGTCGGGACTCGCCGCCGACGGAGACATGGAGATCGTCAAGCGGACCCTCGGCGGATTCCAGGGCACCGGTCTGGACGAGCGGCTCCGCGAACGCGGCATCTCCACCCTGGTGCTCGGCGGAGTCGCCACCAACCTCGGCGTCGAGTCCACCGCCCGCGCCGCCGGTGACCTCGGTTACGACCTCGTTTTCGTCGAGGACGCCATGGCCGCGCTCACGGCCCCCGAGCACGAAGCCGCCGTCCGCCTGGACTTCCCGCGGCTGGGAACCGTCGTCACCGGCTCGGAGGTGCACTTCGTCTAGAGGTCCCCGAGGACTGAGGCGGGGCCCCTCCGGCGCAGGGGGCGCTCCCCGCCGGGTGGGGGCCCCGCCGCCGTGTCGCGGGGAGCCGGTCAGCTCTGGGCGGCCGCGGCCCGCAGGGCTATCCGGTGCTCGCCCGCGTACACGTTCATGGAGGCACCCCGCAGGAAGCCCACGAGGGTCAGACCCGTCTCCGCCGCGAGATCCACCGCCAGCGACGACGGCGCCGAGACCGCGGCCAGCACCGGGATGCCCGCCATCACCGCCTTCTGGGCGAGCTCGAACGACGCCCGGCCCGAAACCAGCAGAACCGTGCGGGAGAGCGGCAGCGTGCCGTTCTGGAGGGCGCGGCCGACCAGCTTGTCGACCGCGTTGTGCCGGCCCACGTCCTCACGGATGTCGAGCAGCTCGCCGTCCACGCTGAACAGGGCCGCCGCGTGCAGACCTCCGGTCCGGTCGAAGACCCGTTGCGCCGCGCGCAGCCGGTCGGGGAGACTCGCGAGCAGTTCGGGTTCGAGACGGATCGGGGGAGCGCCGTCCCCGTGGGTGCCGTCTCCCTGCGTGCCGTCTCCGTCGTCGATCGTCCAGCGGGCCGTCGTACGAACCGCGTCGAGGCTCGCCTTGCCGCACAGGCCGCAGGACGACGTCGTGTACACGTTGCGCTCGAGCGTGATGTCCGGGATCACGACGCCCGGCGCCGTCTTCACATCCACGATGTTGTACGTGTTCGAGCCGTCCACCGTCGCGCCCGCGCAGTACACGATGTTCTGCAGCTCGTCCGCCGCGCCCAGCACGCCCTCGCTGACCAGGAAGCCCGCGGCGAGCGCGAAGTCGTCGCCCGGCGTGCGCATCGTGATCGCGAGCGGCTTGCCGTTCAGCCGGATCTCCAGAGGTTCCTCGGCGACGAGCGTGTCCGGGCGGGTGGAGACCGCCCCGTCCCGGATGCGGATCACCTTGCGTCGTTCCGTGACTCGTCCCATGTCCTGATCAGCCCCGGTTCTGTACGTGCTGGTAGCCGAAACGGCCCTTGATGCAGAGGTTGCCGTGGGTCACCGGGTTGTCGTGCGGGGAGGTGACCTTCACGATCTCATTGTCCTGCACGTGCAGCGTGAGATTGCAGCCCACTCCGCAGTACGCGCAGACCGTGGTCGTCTCGGTCTGCGCCGACTCGTCCCACGTACCCGCCGCGCGCATGTCGAACTCCGACTTGAACGACAGGGCTCCCGTGGGGCAGACCTCGATGCAGTTGCCGCAGTACACGCACGCGGAGTCGGTGAGCGGGGCGTCGTGCTCGACCGCGATCCGGGCGTCGAAGCCCCGCCCGGTGACCGAGATCGCGAAGGTGTTCTGCCACTGGTCGCCGCAGGCGTCCACGCACTTGTAGCAGAGGATGCACTTGTCGTAGTCGCGGACGTAGAGGTCGTTGTCGATCTTCGGGTCCTCGTTCAGGCGGGCGGCTGCCGGGCCGAAACGGTCGGGCTTCGCCTCGTACTCCTTGATCCACTCGTCCACCTGCGGTGTGGTCGACAAATCGACTGAAGAGGCGAGGAGCTCGAGGACGATCTTCCGGCTGTGCCGGGCCCGCTCGGTGTCGGTCCGTACCTCCATGCCCGCCTCCGCCTTCCGCGAGCAGGCCGGGACGAGCGTGCGCGAGCCCTCGACCTCGACCACGCACACCCGGCACGCGTTCTTGGGCGTCAGGGTGTCGCCCTGGCACAGGGTCGGCACGTCCTTGCCCGCTGCCCGGCAGGCGTCGAGGATCGTGGCCCCCTCGGGAGCCCGGACCGGCTCGCCGTCGAGCGTGAACGCCAGCAGACGACGGGGAATCCCCAGCGGTGTCACGGTCATACGGCGGCTCCTGTGCGGCAGGTCCCGGTCATTCGTACGCCCCCAAGCGGTCGATGGCGGATTCCACGGCGTTCCACGCGGTCTGCCCGAGACCGCAGATCGAGGCGTCCCGCATGGCACGGCCCACCTCGCGCAGGAGAGCGATGTCGCCCGCCGCGTCGGCACCCGAGCGTTCGACGATGCGGTGCAACGCCTCCTCCTGGCGCACGGTGCCGACCCGGCACGGCACGCACTGGCCGCACGACTCGTCACGGAAGAACTCGGCGATGCGCAGGAGCAGACGGGGGAGGGGAACGGTCTCGTCGAAAGCCATGACGACGCCCGAGCCGAGCGTCGTGCCCGCCTCCCGCGTGCCCTCGAAGGTGAGCGGGACGTCCAGCTCGTCGGGGCGTACGAAGCCACCGGCCGCCCCGCCGAGCAGGACGGCGCGCAATCCCTGCCGTACGCCCGCCAGCTCCAACAGCTCACCGAGCGTCGCGCCGAACGGCAGCTCGTAGATGCCGGGCCGGTCCACGCTTCCCGACACACAGAACAGCTTCGGGCCCGTCGACGTCGAGGTGCCGATCGCCGCGTACGCCTGCGCCCCCATCGTGAGGATCGGCAACACGTTGACCAGTGTCTCCACGTTGTTCTCGGCAGTGGGTTTGCCGAACAAACCCTTCTCCACAGGGAAGGGCGGTTTGGAACGCGGCTCTCCTCTGTACCCCTCGATGGAGTTGAAGAGGGCGGTCTCCTCACCGCAGATGTACGCGCCGGCGCCCCGCCGGATCTCGATGTCGAAGGCGTACCCCTGGCCGAGGATGTCGTCCCCGAGCAGGCCACGCGCGCGTGCCTGCCCGATCGCGTGCTCCATGCGCTCCAGCGCGCGCGGGTACTCGCCGCGCAGATACAGGTACCCCCGGTGGGCGCCGACCGCGTACCCGGCGACCGTCATCGCCTCGACGAGCGCGTACGGATCGCCCTCCATGACCACGCGGTCCTTGAAGGTGCCCGGCTCGGATTCGTCGGCGTTGCACACGAGGTAGTGCGGATGGTCGGGCTGGGACGCCGTGGCCTGCCATTTGCGGCCGGTGGGGAAGGCGGCGCCGCCGCGACCGACCAGGCCGGCTTCGGATACCTCGCGGATGACCCCGGCGGGGCCGAGTGCGAAGGCTCGGCGCAGGGCCGTGTAGCCCCCCTGTGCTCGGTAGTCGTCCAGGGAGGCGGGGTCGACTGCGCCGACGCGACGCAGCAGCACCAGCGACGGGTCACCGGCTTGAGGAACGGCCACCGACGCGGGTGGCTCCGCGGGTGCCGAGCCGGGTGCGGTGGCCGTGAGGACGGCGGATTCGACGGTGGCGGGTGCGGCGACGGCGGTGGCCCGGAGAGGGTCGCCCCCGCCGCCCCTTCCCATTCCCGACCCTGGGGGCGCTGCCCCCAGATCCCCTTCGGCCTGAACGGCCTCGTCCTCAATCGCCGGACGGGCTGATGGGTGCCGGCCCGGGCTGTGGAAGTCCGCCTCAGGCGCCCCCGCCCGCACCGCCAACGCCGCCGGAGCCCTCTCGCACAGCCCCAGGCACGGGCTCCGCTCGACCGACACCCCGCTCCCGAGACCCAGCCGGGCCTCGACCCCGGCGCACAGGTCCGCCGCGCCCGCCGCCGCGCACGCGAGGTCCGTGCACACGTGCAGGACCGTCGCGGGGCGCGGCTTCACCGAGAACATCGCGTAGAAGGTCGCGACCCCGTAGGCCTCCGCCGGTGGCACCGTCAGCCGTCGGCACAGGTAGTCCAGGGCGCCCTCGCTGATCCAGCCGACACGATCGTTGATCGCGTGCAGCCCCGGCAACAGCAAGTCGCGCCGCTCCCGCGCCGCTCGGCCCCCGCGGGCCCACCTCAGGTCGGCGTCGGAACGGTCGGCGCCCTCCCACGACGACTCCGGAGGCCCGAGCAGCGCGTCGACCGCCGCCCGTTCCTCGTCCGTGGGCTTGCTGTCACCGAAGTGCAGATCCACCAGATCACCTCACCTGAGTCGCAACCGGCAGCTTCTCGATCCGGATCGCCGACGCCTTGAACTCCGCCGTCCCCGCGATCGGGCAGTTCGCCTCGATCGTCAGCTGGTTGGTGTCCACCTCGTCGGGAAAATGCATGGTCATGAACGCGAGCCCCGGCCGCAGCGCCGTGTCGATCCACACCGGCGCCACCACCGCACCGCGCCGCGAGGAGACCTGGACCTCCTCGCCGACCACCACGCCGTAGCGCTCCGCGTCCTCCGGGCACAGCTCGACGTACTCGCCGCGCCGCAACGGAGACGCGAAACCGCCGCTCTGCACACCGGTGTTGTACGAGTCGAGCCGCCGCCCGGTGGTGAGGCGGATCGGGTACTCCTCGTCCGTCAGGTCGACGGGCGGATCGTGCTGGACGAGCCCGAAGGGCGCGAGACGGCCGCGCCCCGCCGGATCCGGCGACCACAGACGACCGTGCAGGTACGTCGGTTCGAGCCGCTCCGTGTCCGGGCACGGCCACTGGATGCCCTGGTGCTCCTCCAGGCGTTCGTACGTCATCCCGTAGTGGTCCGGTGACACCGACCGCAGCTCGTTCCACACGGCCTCGGAGTCCGCGTACTTCCACTCGTGGCCGAGCCGGGCGGCCAGCTCGCAGATGATGTCGATGTCCTCGCGGGCCTCACCGGGCGGAGTGACCGCCGCCCGGACGCGCTGAACCCGCCGCTCGCTGTTGGTGGTCGTGCCGTCCGTCTCCGCCCAGCCGGCCGTCGCGGGCAGCACGACATCGGCCAGCTCGGCGGTCTTCGTGAGGAAGATGTCCTGGACGACGAGGAAGTCGAGGGCCCTCATGCGGCGGATCGCCTGCTCGGTGTCGGCTTCGGACTGGGCCGGGTTCTCGCCGATGCAGTAGACCGCCCGGAGCGTGCCCTCCTCCATGGCCTCGAACATCTCCGTCAGGTTCAGCCCGTAGTGCGGCTGGATGGCGGTGTCCCACGCGGACTCGAACTTGAGGCGCGTGTCCGGGTCGAGGATGTCCTGGAAGCCCGGCAGCCGGTTCGGGATGGCGCCCATGTCGCCGCCGCCCTGCACGTTGTTCTGGCCGCGCAAGGGCTGCAACCCCGAGCCGTAGCGCCCCACATGGCCGGTCAGCAGGGACAGGTTGATGAGCGCGCGTACGTTGTCCGTGCCGTTGTGGTGCTCGGTGATACCGAGGGTCCAGCACAGCTGGGCCCGCTCGGCGCGGGCGTACGCGTGCGCCAGCTCCCGTATCGCCGCGGCCGGTACCCCGGTCACCTTTTCGGCGAGCGACAGGGTCCAGGGCTCGACGAGCTGCCGGTACTCGTCGAAGCCGGTCGTCGCCCGCTCGATGAACGCGTGGTTGGCCAGCCCCGCGTGGATGATCTCGCGGCCGATCGCGTGCGCCATCGGGATGTCCGTGCCCACGTTCAGTCCGAGCCAGCTCTCCGCCCACTCGGCCGTGGACGTACGGCGCGGATCGACCGCGTACATGCGGGCGCCGTTCCTGGTCCCCCTCAGGACGTGCTGGAAGAAGATCGGGTGCGCGAAGCGGGCGTTGGAGCCCCACATCACGATGAGGTCGGTGTGCTCGACCTCCTCGTACGAGGAGGTTCCGCCGCCCGAGCCGAAGGCCGCCGACAGGCCCGCGACGCTCGGGGCATGGCAGGTGCGGTTGCAGGAGTCGACGTTGTTCGTGCCCATGACGACACGCGCGAACTTCTGCGCCACATAGTTCATTTCGTTGGTCGCGCGGGCGCAGGAGAACATGCCGAACGCGCCGCGTGCGGTGCCGATCCCCCGGGCGGCGCGGTCCAGCGCCTCGTCCCAGGTGGCCTGCCGGAAGGGCTCGTCACGCGAGTCGCGGACCAGGGGGTGCGTGAGTCGGGTGTACGTCTTCGGAGTGCGGTCGCGTTTCCTCATGCGGCGATCCTCAATGCGAGCAGATCCGAGATGGCGTGGACGGTGCGGAGCGTGGGCACCTCGACGCCGGTGATGTCCGCCAACTCGACGACGGCGGCGAGGAGTACGTCGAGTTCGAGCGGTTTTCCGCGCTCCAGGTCCTGCAGGGTCGAGGTGCGGTGGTCGCCGACGCTTTCCGCGCCGGCCAGCCGCCGTTCGATGGAGACCCCAACCTCGCAGCCCAGCGCCCGGGCGACCGCGAGCGTCTCGGTCATCATGATCTCGATGACCTTGCGTGTGCCGCCGTGCAGACACATCTGACGCATGGTCGCGCGCGCGAGGGCGCTGATGGGGTTGAAGGAGATGTTGCCGAGCAGCTTGAGCCAGACGTCGCCTCGCAGATCCGGCTCGACCGGGCACTTGAGCCCGCCCGTCCGCATGGCCTCGCTGAACGCGGTGCACCGCGCCGAGACGGAGCGGTCGGGCTCACCGATGGAGAACCGGGTGCCTTCGAGGTGGCGGACAACTCCCGGGCCGGCCAGCTCGGTTGCCGCGTACACCACGCATCCGATGGCCCGTTCGGGCGCGAGCACCGCACTGACCGCGCCGTCGGGGTCCACGCTCTCCATCCGGTGGCCGTCGTGCGGGCCGCCGTGCCGGTGGAAGTACCACCAGGGAATGCCGTTCTGGGCGGCGACCACCGCCGTGGTGTCGTGCAGAAGAGGCTCGATCAGCGGCCCGCACGCCGCGTACGAGTGGGCCTTCAGGCCCAGGAAGACGAAGTCGACCGGGCCCACCTCGGCCGGGTCGTCGGTGGCGTGGGCCCGTGCGGTGAAGTCGCCGCGCGGGCTGAGCACACGTACGCCGTGCTGCCTCATGGCCGCCAGATGCGGTCCACGGGCGATGAGGTGCACGTCGGCGCCCGCGCGATGCAGCGCGGCACCGACGTAGGCGCCGATCGCACCGGCGCCGAGAACTGCCACTTTCACTTGAGGGTCTCCGTTCGGTCGAGGGTTACCGCGGAGGTGACTGTGGTGTCGCAAATCTGTCGACGGAATATTGTCTACAGTATGGGAGTTGGGGCAGCAAGGGTTCGCGCACACGGCGGTGGTTACGGCATCGGGCTCGTCAGCCACCTGGTGGGCAGAGACCGGCAGGCCCAAGATGGCTGGTTTCGGGCGGCAGTTGTGCCCGAACGAAGTAGCTGCACGCACATTGTCCTCATGAGGCCCGAAGCGTCACGATTGGGTGCTCGGTGCCGGCCATGCTCCGTTCGGGTCGGAGCCTCCTCGCGAGACCTGCGGCTGCGTACGAGCGTGGAGGTGTGATCGTGATAAGACGCATCGTCATCGGGCTGACGGCTCTGGCAGCCGCGCTCGTCGCCCCCGCACCCGTGCAGGCCGCCCAGCAGAGCGACCTGGTCGTCCGCACCGACGCCGGTTCGGTACGCGGGGAAACCACCGCCGAGGGACGGCAGTTCCTCGGCATTCCGTACGCCGAGCCGCCTGTCGGGAAGCTCCGCTGGAGGGCGCCGGAGCCCGTGCAGCCCTGGCAAGGGGTGCGATCCGCACAGGACTTCGGCAACAAGTGTGTGCAGGAGTCGAGTTGGGACCCCGGCTACGAACAGCCCTCGTACGCCGAGGACTGTCTCGACCTGAACGTGTACGTCCCCGAAGGCTCCGCCCGGCGCGCGGTCCTGGTCTGGTTCCACGGCGGGGGATTCACCGGCGGCGCCGGCCAGGATGTCGTCCCCGACGTCTTCGCGCGGCAGACCGGAACGGTGGTCGTGACCGTCAACTACCGCCTCGGGGCGATGGGCTTCCTTGCCACGGCAGGCCTGGACAGCGAGACGAGCGACGGCGTCTCCGGCAACTTCGGCATGCTCGACCAGCAGGCCTCGCTGCGCTGGGTGCGCGCCAACATCGGCCGCTTCGGCGGTGATCCGGGCCGCGTCACCATCGCCGGCGAGTCGGCGGGCGGCCGCTCGGTCTGCAGCCAGTTGGCCTCACCCACGGCGAAGGGCCTGTTCCGGTCGGGGATCATCGAGAGCGGCGCGTACGACGAGTGCTACACCCGTGACCACGAGTACGCGGTGACCTCGGGAGCCGCCTTCGCCGAGAGGCTCGGCTGCACGACCCTGGCCTGCCTGCGCGGCAGGTCAGCCGCCGATATCCTCGCCGCCCAGGGTGACTTCGAGTGGAACCCAGTGGTCGGGGGCGACTTCCTGCCCCTGCAGCCCGTGGAGGCCCTGGCGGAGGGGGCCTCGGCACGGGTGCCCGTGATCAACGGGGCGAACAAGGACGAGGGACGGCTGTTCGCCTTCTCCCAGTTCGACCTGAACGGCAATCCGCTCACGGCCGAGCAGTACCCGGAGGTATTGCGGTCGGACTTCGGCGAGGATGCGCCGGCGCGCTATCCGCTGGCGGACTACCCGTCGCCGACGATCGCGTATGCCACCGCCATGGGCGACGCGGTCTTCGCCTGCCCCGCGCTGGGGCTCGACCGCGTGCTCGCCCGGCGCGGCCCGGTCTACGCGTACGAGTTCGCCGACCGCACGTCACCGCCCTTCGCCTCGCTGCGCAACCTGAACACGGACTTCGACTTCGGCGCGACACACGTCAACGAAATCCAGTATCTCTTCAAGCACTTCGGTCTGGAGACCCCGCTGAACGCCGAGCAGAAGGTGCTGGCGCGCCAGATGGTCCAGTACTGGGGCTCCTTCGTACGGGACGGGGTGCCGCGTGCCGACGGACAGCCCACGATGCCCGGCCGCCCCGGGGTGGTGCTCTCGCTGAAGACGGCGTCGAAGGGTGGGATCACTCTGAGCAGGACCGTGCACCAGGAACACAAGTGTGATCTGTGGGACGGTGGTGGGGCCGGCTGACTGACCCCGTGGACTTCCCGGCGTGCGCCTCCTCGCGGCACACGCCGGGAATGCAGAACGCGGTGACGCGCATCGGGCGGAACCGGCGTTGCATGTCGAGCCCTGGGTGAGGGCCTTCACCGTGTCAGCGTCGCATGCCGTCACGGATCACGCGTGTACCTCCACGACGGTACGCAGGCGCAGATCGCCCGCCGAGGCCCCGACCCATACGTCCCGTCGGCCGGTGCCGAGCACCCAGTCGTGTCGCTCGGCGTCCCATGAGGACAGAGTGCGCTCGTCGACGCGCACGCTGACCCGGCGCCTCTCTCCCGCCCGCAGCACGAGTCGCTGATAGCCGCACAAGACCCGTACCGCTTGGTCGAGTTGGAGGTCCGGCGAGGGGCCCACATACACCTGCGGGACGTCGACGCCGTCGCGCCGCCCGGTGTTTCGCACGGTGAAGGTCACCTCCAGGCCATCTCGTGACTTGCGTACGCCCAGCTCACTGTAGGAGAACGTGGTGTACGAGAGGCCGTGCCCGAACGGGAAAAGCGGGCGCACGCCCTCGGCGTCGTACCAGCGGTAGCCGAGGTGGATGCCCTCCGAGTACTCCTCGGTGCCGTTCACGCCCGGGTAGCGGCGCGGGTCGCCGGCGACCGGGTGGTGATCGTCGTCCACCGGGAAGGACTGGGTGAGGCGTCCGCCAGGGTCGCAGTCGCCGAACAGGACGGCGGTGGTGGCGGCAGCGCCCTCCTGGCCCGGGTAATACATCTGCAGCACGGCGGCGACTCGTCGCAGCCAGGGCATCGACGTGGAGGACGAGGTGTTGAGGACGACGGTGGTACGGGGATTCACCGCCGTCACCGCCTCGATCAGGCGCACCTGGTGACCGGGCAGCGCGACAGTCGTGCGGTCCTGGCCCTCGGTGGCGTCCTCGTATGCGAAGAGCACGACGCTGTGTGCGGCGCGCGCGGCCCGCACGGCCTGGGCGACGTCCCGGGCACGGGTCGCGCCGGTGACGCGCCGCAGCCGGAACAACTGCCCCTCGTCGCCGCCTTTCGCCGTGATCTCCACCTTGTGCTTGCCCTCGGCGAGGTCGAGTGTCTTGCGGCGCACGGCGAGCCCGTCGGGCGCCGCCGACACGAGGCCGCCGGTGAAGTACTCGCCGAAGTCGGGCAGCACCGGGAAGAGTTCCTCGCCGTCGAGGAGGACCTTGGGGCGCGTAGTACCCGAGTAGTGGATGACGAAGGTCCACTCGTCGGGGTCCTCCGCGGTGAGCGTTCCCTCGTACGTCCAGGTCTCCCCGGCGGCGACCCGCTGCCCTTCGGTGTCGAGACCGGGCGAGAAGGCGCCCTCGGGGATGGCCTTGCCGAAGATGTCCTCGCCCAATGCGTAGGACACGCGGGCGCCGTGCCCCGCACGGGACTTGATGGCGTCGAGCGGACTGTCGGCCCGGTCCGGAATGACATGGGCGCTGCCACCGCCACTGACGAACGGGACTGAGCCGGTGGGCCCGATGACGGCGATACTCCGGGCGGCGGCGCCGGTCAGGGGCAGGACACGGTTCTCGTTGCGCAGCAGCGTGGCTCCGGCCTTGGCCACGTCCAGGGCGACCGCCGCGCCCGCCGCGGGGTCGCGGTCCGGGCGGGGCGGGGCGCTGCCGTCGAGCAGCCCGAAGCCGTCCATCATCGCGAGGATGCGGCGTACGGCGCGGTCGAGGTACTCCTCGGAGACGCTGCCGTTCTCGACCGCCGTCCTCAGGGCCTTGCCGAGGTACTTGCCGTCCGGCATCTCCATGTCGAGGCCGGCGGTGATCGCGGCGACGGTGCTGTGGGTGGCGTACCAGTCGGACATCACCCAGCCCTCGAAGCCCCAGCGGTCGCGGAGGATGTCGGTGAGGAGCTCCTGGTTCTCACAGGCGTAGGTGCCCTTGACCTTGTTGTAGGCGCCCATGAACGCGCCCGTGCCGGCGCGGACGGCGGACTCGAAGCCGCGCAGCTCGACCTCGTTCATCGTCTGCTCGTCGACCCGCACGTCTATGGTCATGCGGTCCTTCTCCTGGTTGTTCATGGCATAGTGCTTGACCGTCGCGATGAGGCCCTCGCCCTGGATGCCCTTGATCTCCTCTGCCACGAGGTCCGCGGAGAGCAGCGGGTCCTCGCTGAAGGTCTCGAAGTTGCGGCCCGCGTACGGGGTGCGGATGACGTTGACCATCGGTGAGAGCAGTACGTCCTGACCGAGGGCGCGCCCCTCGCGGCCGATGACCTGGCCGTAGCGGCGGGCCAGTTCGGGGTCGAAGGCCGAGGCGAGCAGGACGGGAGCGGGCAGGGCCGTGGCATGCCGGGTGATACGGACTCCGGCGGGGCCGTCGGCGAGACGGAGCGGAGGGATGGCGAGGCGCTCCACACCGGGGATGTAGCCGGCCTGGCCGAGTGACTCCGGGTCGGTGGCGCCGTGCAGCAGCGAGATCTTCTCGTCGAGCGTGAGCTTGACGATCAGGCCTTCCACGCGCGGGCCCGCGCTCGGTTCGGCTCTCTCGTGCGCGGCGGTGTGCGAGGAGGTGGTGAATCCGGTGGAGGTGGCCGCGGCTGCGACCGCGATCGAACCGCCCAGCAGACGCAGGGCCGATCGCCGGGACACGGTGTCGGACATGAGCCGTCACTCCTTCGGTGCGCGGGCACGTCGTTGTGCCGGGTTACACGTGTCATCGGCGGCGGCAGTGGGGGTTCGACCTTTGAACGCGCTCTGGTGCAGGGCCGATTGAAATGCCGTCAGGTGACACGGGTACGC
This sequence comes from Streptomyces montanus, assembly GCF_005786655.1. Classification (NCBI taxonomy): domain Bacteria; kingdom Bacillati; phylum Actinomycetota; class Actinomycetes; order Kitasatosporales; family Streptomycetaceae; genus Streptomyces; species Streptomyces montanus. The sequence goes on along the minus strand of NZ_VBZC01000062.1, from coordinate 3,945 downwards.
GGTGGAAGCTACGGCCGGAGGTGACTCGTGTCAATGAAGTGAACATAAGACGCCTGAAACCCCACAAGAACCGAAGGAACCCGCTACGGAGTACCTTCGCGTGGCGCCCGGGTGTGAACGTGCAAGTGCGTGAAGGACCGGGACGCGACGACTCCTGGAGTACAACGGTGAGTTGTCGGGAGCGCCATCACAGTCCTGGCTGACATATTGGATCAAACAACTCGTGAGCCTGACAGGACAACTGATGGTTGTGTTCCGGCCCGGCTCCTTCTGTTCCATCCGCGGAAAGGTGGAAAACGCGCCACGGGATGCCGTTTGTCGGCCCTCAACGACCGTTCGTCGGACGCGGGATACCGTTCATCGCATACCGTCGACGAGTTCGGGCCTGCCGCCTTCCCAACTGGCCGCCCGGTTCCTATCGTTCGGGATCATGAGTCCCCCCATAGCGCCGCCCGGCTGGAGTCGCTGGCTGGTCCCGCCCGCAGCCTTGTCGGTCCACCTCTCCATCGGCCAGGCCTACGCCTGGTCCGTGTTCAAGCCGTCCCTGGAGTCCGCGCTCGACCTCAGCGGTACGCAGAGCGCGCTGCCCTTCCAGCTCGGCATCGTGATGCTCGGGCTGTCCGCCGCGTTCGGCGGCACGCTCGTCGAGCGCAACGGGCCGCGCTGGGCGATGACCGTCGCCCTGTGCTGTTTCTCGTCCGGCTTCCTGATCTCCGCCCTCGGCGCCGCCATCAGCCAGTACTGGCTGATCGTCCTCGGCTACGGCTTCGTCGGCGGAATCGGCCTCGGCATCGGCTACATCTCGCCCGTCTCGACCCTCATCAAGTGGTTCCCGGACAGGCCGGGCATGGCCACCGGCATCGCCATCATGGGCTTCGGCGGCGGCGCGCTGATCGCCTCGCCCTGGTCCGCGCAGATGCTGGAGTCGTTCGGTTCCGACAACTCCGGCATCGCGGCGGCGTTCCTCGTGCACGGACTGACGTACGCCGTGTTCATGTCGCTCGGCGTGCTGCTCGTGCGCGTGCCGCGCTCGGACAAGCCCGCGGTGAGCGGCGGTCCCGGGCCGCTCGACGGGGTGCAGGTCTCGGCCCGCAATGCCGTACGCACCCCGCAGTTCTGGTGCCTGTGGATCGTGCTCTGCATGAACGTGACCGCCGGGATCGGCATCCTGGAGAAGGCCGCCCCGATGATCACGGACTTCTTCGCGGACACCTCGACGCCGGTCTCGGTGTCCGCGGCGGCCGGATTCGTCGCGCTGCTGTCGGCGGCCAACATGGCGGGCCGTATCGGCTGGTCGTCGACGTCCGACCTGATCGGGCGCAAGAACATCTATCGCGTCTATCTGGGCGCGGGTGCGCTGATGTACGCCCTCATCGCATGGCTGGGGGACTCCTCGAAGCCGCTGTTCATCGTCTGCGCGCTGGTGATCCTCTCCTTCTACGGGGGCGGCTTCGCGACCATCCCCGCCTATCTGAAGGACCTCTTCGGCACCTACCAGGTCGGCGCGATCCACGGCCGGCTGCTCACGGCCTGGTCGACCGCCGGCGTCCTCGGCCCACTGATCGTCAACTGGATCGCGGACCGGCAGGAGGAGGCGGGCAAATCCGGCGCGTCCCTCTACGGCCTGTCCCTGATGATCATGATCGGGCTGCTCGTCGTCGGCTTCGTCGCCAACGAACTCGTCCGTCCCGTCGATGCCCGCCACCACATCCCCGCCCCGAGGGAGGCCGCCGATGTCCAGCAGCGACAGCAGTCCGCCTAGCCGCCGAGGGCTGATCGCCCTCGCCTGGCTCTGGGTGCTGGTACCGCTCGCCTACGGTCTGTACGAACTGGTGCGGAAGGCGACCCAGCTGTTCACGGGGTGACCGCACGGAGGTCCGAGGGCGTACCGGCGCGTCCGCGTACGTACTCGGGCGTCCGGATGGTGTGACGGAAGCCGACAAGCCTGACGCGCCTTTCCTGTGGCTTCACCTGTCCTCGTACCCGTGAGTACTTGATCAGACTGGTGGGTCCCGCTACCCAGGCAACAAGGGGGACCCGCCCATGAAGGGCTCACGCATCGCCGCTGTCGGTCACTATCAGCCCGCCAAGGTACTCACCAACGAGGACCTGGCGGGCCTGGTCGACACCAGCGACGAGTGGATCAGGAGCCGGGTGGGCATCCGCACACGGCATGTCGCCGGGCCCGACGAACCGGTCGACGAGCTGGCGGCGCACGCCGCGGCCAAGGCCCTCGCGGCGGCGGGGCTCGCTCCCGGCGACATCGACCTGGTCCTGGTGGCCACGTCCACCGCGGTCGACCGTTCGCCGAACATGGCCGCACGGGTCGCCGCCCGCCTCGGTATCCCGTCCGCGGCGGTGATGGACATCAACGTCGTCTGCGCGGGCTTCACGCACGCGCTGGCCACCGCCGACCACGCCGTACGCGCCGGCGGTGCGACCCGGGTGCTCGTGATCGGCGCGGACAAGATGTCCGACGTCACCGACTGGACGGACCGCACGACCTGCGTACTTGTCGGGGACGGGGCGGGGGCCGCGGTGGTCGAGGCCGCCGACGAGACCGGCATCGGGCCCGTCCTGTGGGGTTCCGTGCCCGAGATGGGGCATGCCGTACGCATCGAGGGCACCCCGTCGCGGTTCGCGCAGGAGGGCCAGAGCGTCTACCGGTGGGCGACCACCCGGCTCCCGCGCATCGCGCGCCAGGCGTGCGAGCGCGCGGGCCTCGCCCCCGAGGACCTCGCCGCGGTCGTGCTGCACCAGGCGAACCTGCGCATCATCGAGCCGCTCGCCGAGAAGATCGGCGCCGTGAACGCCGTGGTCGCGCGCGATGTCACGGAGTCCGGCAACACCTCGGCCGCGAGCATCCCCCTCGCGCTGTCCAAGCTCGTCGAGCGCGGCGAGATCTCCACGGGCGACCCGGTGCTGCTCTTCGGGTTCGGCGGGAACCTCTCGTACGCGGGACAGGTGGTCCACTGTCCCTGACGTGCGCCGACCCCGCGGTGTGACGAGGCCAACTCCCCCTGGTCCTGGCCATTGTGCTCGGTAGACTGTAGACGAAAGCCAATCCATTCCGGCTTCAAAGCCGATCCATTCCGGCTTCTGAGCAGCCCCGGGAGGGGACATGCCCAAGAGGGGGACCGCGATGTTGTCGTCCGGACTGCCGCAGGGGGCTGTGCCCAAGCTCGAACGACCGGGGCCGTTGCGGGACCGCGTCTACGAAGCGCTGCTGGAACTCATCACGACGCGCGCCCTCCAGCCCGGCCAGCACCTGGTCGAGAGCGAACTCGCCGGACATCTGGGGGTCTCCCGGCAGCCGGTGCGCGAGGCGTTGCAGCGGTTGAACACGGAGGGCTGGGTCGATCTGCGGCCCGCACAGGGCGCGTTCGTGCACGAGCCGACGGAGGAGGAGGCCGACCAGCTCCTCACGGTCCGCACGCTGCTGGAAGCCGAGGCGGCCCGGCTCGCCGCGGCCAACGCGGGCAGCGCCGGCATCAGCGCGCTGGAGGAGCTGTGCGCCGAGGGTGACCGGGCGGTCGCCGCCGACGACGTGGACGGCGCGGTCGCGATGAACGCCCGCTTCCACGCGAAGGTCATGGAGCTGGCGGGCAACGCGGTCCTCGCCGAACTCGCCGGTCAGGTCGACCGTCGCGTCCGCTGGTACTACACACCGGTCGCCCGGCAGCGCGGCCACCAGTCCTGGATCGAGCACCGCGACCTCATCGCCGCGATCGCGGCGCGTGACGAGCAGCGCGCGACGGAGGTCATGCGCGCCCACACGGAGCACACGCGCAAGACGTACCACGCACGCCAGGGGGCGTAGCGGCTTCGCTGCCGGCGGGCGCCGCAGGGTTTCCTCGCCCCCGCCGCCCCTACCCGTCCCATCCCGTACCTGGGGGCTCCGCCCCCAGACCCCCGTGAAAGTCAGCCCCTCCGGCGTTTGAGGAG
>NZ_VBZC01000061.1:0-56870 GCF_005786655.1 Streptomyces montanus | reverse complement strand
GGGGCTGCGCCCCCAGACCCCCGGGAAAATCAGCCCCTCCGGCGTTTGAGGAGCGGGGTCTGGGGCGGAGCCCCAGGGATGGGACGGGTAGGGGCGGCGGGGGCGAAACAACCCCAGGTTCACGCGATGGAGCGATCATGGGCCGCCGAATGGGTGTCGGCCGGAGGCCACGGGTAGGGCCCGGCCATGGCCATGACGCAGCCGTTCGAACTGCCGCACTTCTACATGCCGTACCCCGCGCGGCTGAACCCGCATCTCGACGAGGCACGCGCCCACTCCGTCGAGTGGGCGCGGGGGATGGGGATGCTGGAGGGCTCCGGCATCTGGGAGCGGGCCGACCTCGACGCGCACGACTACGGGCTGTTGTGCGCGTACACGCACCCCGAGTGCGACGGTCCCACCCTCTCGCTCATCACCGACTGGTATGTGTGGGTGTTCTTCTTCGACGACCACTTCCTGGAGACCTTCAAGCGCAGCCAGGACCGTGAGGGCGGCAAGGCCCACCTGGACCGCCTGCCGCTCTTCATGCCGCTCGACCTCTCCGCTCCCGTCCCGAAGCCGGAGAACCCCGTCGAGGCGGGGCTCGCCGATCTGTGGGCGCGCACGGTTCCCTCGATGTCCCAGACGTGGCGCAAGCGGTTCGCCGAATCCACCGAGCATCTGCTCAACGAGTCGATGTGGGAGCTGTCCAACATCAACGAGGGGCGGATCGCGAACCCCGTCGAGTACATCGAGATGCGCCGCAAGGTGGGCGGCGCCCCCTGGTCCGCGGGACTCATCGAGTACGCCACCGCCGAGGTCCCCGAGTCCGTGGCGCACTCCCGGCCGCTGCGCGTGCTGATGGAGACCTTCTCCGACGCCGTGCACCTGCGCAACGACCTCTTCTCGTACCAGAGGGAGGTCGAGGACGAGGGTGAGCTCAGCAACGGAGTGCTCGTTCTGGAGACCTTCTTCGGCTGTACGACACAGCAGGCCGCGGACACCGTCAACGACGTCCTCACCTCGCGGCTGCACCAGTTCGAGCACACGGCGCTCACCGAAGTGCCCGCGCTGGCGCCGGCGAAGGGCCTCACACCGGACGAGGTCGCGTCGATCGCCGCGTACGCCCGGGGTTTGCAGGACTGGCAGTCGGGCGGCCACGAGTGGCACATGAGGTCGAGTCGCTACATGAACAGAAACGCCCGCGCGTCATCGCCGTCGAGCGGGCTCAGCGGACTCAGTGGACTCAGCGGGCTCACCGGGCTCACCGGGCTCAACCGGCCCGGCTCCTCCGCCGCCGACGTCGGTGCGCTCCTCGCCGCCGCCGGCGCGGAGCGCCTGCGCGCGTACACCCACGTGCCCTTCCAGAAGGTGGGGCCCTCCCGGATCCCCGACATCCGCATGCCGTTCCAGGTCCGGCTGAACGCAGGGCTGGACGGGGCCCGTCAGCGCATCACCCCGTGGGCCCACCGCATGGGCATCCTGGCGGAGGGCGTCTGGGACGAGGACAAGCTCGCCGCCTACGACCTCCCGTTGTGTTCGGCGGGCCTCGATCCGGACGGCACCCCACAGGCCCTGGACCTCAGCGCCCAGTGGCTCGCCTGGGGGACGTACGGCGACGACTACTACCCCTTGGTCTTCGGGCATCGCCGTGATCTGGCCGCGGCGAAGCTGTGCACCGAGCGGCTCTCCGCCTGCATGCCCGTCGACGGCGAGGAGATCCCGCTCCCGGCCAACGCCATGGAGCGTGCCCTTGCCGACCTGTGGGAGCGCACGACGGCGGCGATGACGCCGGACGCGCGCCGCACCCTGCGGGCCGCGGTGGAGGTGATGACCGAGAGCTGGCTGTGGGAGCTGTCCAACCAGGCGCAGCACCGCATCCCCGACCCGGTCGACTACCTGGAGATGCGCCGTGCCACTTTCGGCTCCGACCTCACCATGAGCCTGTGCCGCCTGGGTCACGGCCCGAACGTGCCGCCCGAGGTCTACCGCAGCGGCCCCGTCCGGTCCTTGGAGAACGCCGCGGCCGACTTCGCGGTGCTCGTCAACGACGTCTTCTCGTACCAGAAGGAGATCGAGTACGAGGGCGAGATCCACAACGCCATCCTCGTCGTGCAGAACTTCTTCGGCTGCGACTATCCGACCGGGCTCGGCGTCATCCACGACCTGATGACCCAGCGCATGCGGCAGTTCGAGCATGTCGCCGCCCATGAATTCCCTGTCCTGTACGAGGATTTCAAACTCTCGGACGACGCCCGCGAAATCATGCGCGGCTATGTGGCCGAATTGCAGAACTGGATGGCCGGAATCCTGCACTGGCACCGTGAATGCCGTCGCTACGGAGCCGCCGACCTGGCCCGACGCACCCACGGCTTCGTACCGGGACAGCTTCCCGGGCTCTCCGTCGCCAGGAGTTGGGCGAGTTGCTGATTCACGGTTCAAAAGGACCTTCACGTTCCATATCCGGTTTCCAAAACTTCTCGTCCGGAACGGGATATTCAGGGAACTTCGGTGAGGTGCCGGGAGTCCTCTGATGTAAGGGAACAGATCACGGAACACGGGGGTGTTCGAACCTTGACCGACATCATTGAGAGGATCGCGGAGGAGTTCACGACCGAGGGGGCCGAGCCCAAGGCGCCGGGCGAACTGGAGCTGTACGTCAGCCCGTTGACGGTGCCGCCGGTGCTGCGGCCCGACTCCGGTGACGTACTCCAGGAGACCGAGATCGCGCTGCGGCCGACCTGGGTGCGGCTGCACCCGCAGCTGCCGCCGACCCTGATGTGGGGTTACGGCGGATCAGTGCCGGGCCCGACCATCGAGGTCCGCCGGGGGCAGCGGGTCCGGATCGCGTGGACGAACCGCATTCCCAAGGAGAGCGAGTACCCGGTCACGGCCGTCGAGGTGCCGAGGCGGCCGCAGGGCACGCCGCCCGCCACCACCGACCCGGGCCGCGAGGGCGTGGAGCCCAACAAGGACGTCGCCGCGCTGCCCGCCTGGTCGGTGACCCATCTGCACGGCGCGCAGACGGGCGGCGGCAACGACGGCTGGGCGGACAACGCCGTGGGGTTCGGCGACGCCCAGCTCTCCGAGTACCCGAACGACCACCAGGCGGTGCAGTGGTGGTACCACGACCACGCCATGAACATCACCCGCTGGAACGTGTACGCGGGGCTGTACGGCACGTACCTCGTCCGTGACGACGAGGAGGACGCGCTTCATCTCCCTTCCGGGGAGCGGGAGATCCCGCTGCTGCTCGCCGACCGGAACCTGGACACGGACGAGGACGGCCGGCTCAACGGACGCCTGCTGCACAAGACCGTGATCGTCCAGGACAAGAACCCGGAGACCGGCAAGCCGGTCTCGATCCCGTTCCAGGGCCCGTACACCACGGTCAACGGCCGTATCTGGCCCTACGCGGACGTGGACGACGCCTGGTACCGCTTCCGCCTGGTCAACGCGTCGAACGCGCGCATCTTCGACCTCGTCCTGGTCGACGAGGACAACAACCCGGTGCCGGGTGTGTTGCACCAGATCGGCAGTGACGGCGGGCTGCTGCCACGCCCCGTGCCGATCGACTTCGACGAGTCGATGCCCACGCTGACCGCGGCCCCGGCCGAGCGGTTCGATCTGCTCGTCGACTTCCGGGGGCTGGCCGGGAAGAAGCTGCGCCTCGTCAACAAGGGGCGTGGTCAGGCGCCCGGCGTGCCCGACCCGGTGAACGACGTGCGGTATCCGGCCGTCATGGAGTTCCGGGTGCGCCAGTGCGGTGCCAACGACGGCTTCGAGCTGCCCGAGGTGCTCTCCGGATCCTTCCGCAGGCTGACGCACGACATGGAGCACGGCCACCGGCTGATCGTGCTCACCCCGCCGTCCACCAAGGGCGGCGGCGGGCATCCGGAGATCTGGGAGATGGCCGAGGCAGAGGACCCGGGCGACATCCAGGTCCCCACGGAGGGCGTCATCCAGCTGACCGGAGAGGACGGTAAGACCAAGACGTACCGGCGTACGGCCAGGACGTTCAACGACGGGCTCGGCTTCACCATCGCCGAGGGCAGCCACGAGCAGTGGAGCTTCCTCAACCTGTCCCCGATCGTCCACCCGATGCACATCCACCTCGCCGACTTCCAACTGCTGGGCCGCGACGCGTACGACGTGTCGGGCTTCGACCCCGCGATCGGCGGCACGCGCGCGCCGATCGCGTTCGACCCCGACACCGAGCTGCCGCTCGCGCCCAACGAGCGTGGCCACAAGGACGTGTTCCGGGTGCCCGGCGGCGAGATACTGCGCGTCATGGGCAGGTTCGACGGGGCGTACGGGCGGTTCATGTACCACTGCCATCTGCTGGAGCACGAGGACATGGGCATGATGCGGCCCTTCGTCGTCATGCCGGAGGAAGCCCTGAAATTCGACCACGGGGGGTCGCACGGCGGCCACGGCGGCCACGGTGGCCACGGCGGCCAAACCGGCTGAGTCCCGGCTTCCGGCCGCCGCGCCTCCACCGCGGTCCACCGCGGCTCGCTCCCGCACCCGCACGAGGGGGTGCGGGAGCGAGCCGCGTTCCATTCGAGCGGGAAAGCGGTGGGCATACCGCTCGAACAGGTATGAACCGCATCACTCTTCCGTGAATCGTCGTCCGCCGGTGCGCAGGGTAGGGCTCTGGCCGGAGGCGATCCATGGAACAGACTGCGTTGCGTCCCAAGCCGATGCCGGGGCAGGAACCCGGCGGTGGCGACCGCAAGCCCGCTGCGGGCCGTCGCCCGCACGCCGCCCGGCGGCGCGGGAGACGACTGATGACCCTGCTCTTCGGCCTGTTCGCCGGGACGGTTCTCGTGCTCTCGGGAGTCGGTCTCGGCGCCGTGGGTGCCACGGTGGTCGGAACGGGCAAACTGGCCGATCTCCAGCAGCGGGCGGGGGTTCCCGGCGGCGTACCCCGGCATACCGCGGTGTCACCGGAGCCCAGCCGCTCCAAGCCGGCCACCGGCGCCGGAATCTCCGCTCCGGCCCAGCGCCGGCCGACCCTGGGCGTGGAGGCCGTCGACGCCACCGGCCCGGGCGCACTCCTGGTGGGCGTCCATGTCCCCGGGCCGGGGCACTCCGCGGGCCTGGTCCGCGGCGACGTTCTGCTCACCTGGGCCGGGACCCGCATCGACTCGGCCGCCGACCTGGCGAAAGTGGTAGCCGCCGCACGCCCCGGCGTGGCGGTCACCCTCACGGTGCGACACATGAGCGGCAGCCACCAGCGACTGTCGGCGACACCCGGCGTCATCACATGACGACCGTCCGCATCGGGAAAAGGAATGGCCGTGCTCCCTCCGCCGGGGCACGATGGGCCCATGCTGAGCACCCTTCTCGCCTTCCTCGGCGCCTGCACGCTGATCGCGGCCTCTCCGGGACCGAGCACGGTCCTGATCATCAAGGAGTCGCTGCGCAGCAAACGCTCCGGGTTCCTGACGGTGCTGGGCAACGAGACCGGTGTCTTCGTCTGGGGAGTCGTCGCGGCCTTCGGCCTGAGCGCGCTGCTGGCCGCTTCGGAGATCGCGTACGACGTGATGCGCATCGCCGGCGCCGTCGTGCTCGTCGTCTTCGGTGTGCAGACGCTGTGGCGGGCCCGGCACGCCAAGGACGCGGCGGACGGCACCGGACGGGAAGCCGACGAGAAGAGCGGCTGGGCCTCCTACCGGGGCGGGCTGCTGCTGAATCTCGCCAATCCCAAGGCGGCGATCTTCGCGATGTCCTTCCTCCCGCAGTTCGTGCCCGAGGGGGCGCCGCATCTGCCCACCATGGTGGGGCTCGCCGCGCTCTGGGCGGTCCACGAAGTCGGCTACTACGGCATGTACGTCTGGTTCGTCGGCCGCATGAAGTCGGTATTGTCCCGGGCCGGGCTGCGGCGCAGGCTGGAACAGGTCTCCGGAGGCGTGCTGCTGCTCCTGGGCGCACGCCTCGCGATGGAGAGCTGATGCCCGCCCCGGGCGCGTCCCCGCGAGCACCCGGCGCCTTCCGGAAAGTAGCGTTGACCGGCTCGCGCCGCCCCCGCTGTCCGGGCAGGATGCTGACCGTAGCCCTTTCTGACCTACGGAGGCCCGGATGACCGCCACGCCCGTGCCCTTCACCGCCGGCGACTACAGGGCCCGGATGCGGCGCGCCGCGCGGGCGGCCGCCGACGCGGGGCTCGCCGGGGTACTGGTCGCGCCGGGGCCGGACCTGATATGGCTCACCGGCTACGCGCCGCCCGCGGACACCGAGCGGCTCACGCTGCTGGTGCTCGCCGCCGGACAGGACCCGGACCCCGTGCTCGTCGTGCCCGCCCTGGAGGCCCCGGACGCCGCGAAGGCCACGGGCGCGCCCGCGCTGACGCTGCGCGAATGGACCGACGGCACGGACCCGTACGCGACGACGGGCCCGCTCCTCGACGCCTCGGGCCGCTTCGCGGTGAGCGACAACACCTGGGCCCTGCACCTGCTGGGCCTGCAGAGGGAACTGCCCGGCACCTCGTACGTGTCGCTCACCGAGGGTCTGCCGATGCTGCGTGCCGTCAAGGACGCCGCCGAACTGGAGCGACTGGCGGCTGCCGGCGCGGCCGCGGACGCGGCGTACGAGGAGATCCTGAACGTTCCCTTCGCGGGCCGTCGCGAGACGGACGTCGCCCGCGATCTCGCCGGACTGCTACGGCGGTTCGACCACTCCCAGGTGGACTTCACGGTCGTCGGCTCGGGCCCCAACGGCGCCAATCCGCACCACGAGGCGGGCGAGCGCGTCATCGAGCACGGCGACATGGTCGTCCTCGACTTCGGCGGCCTGAAGCACGGCTACGGCTCCGACACCTCCCGCACCGTGCACGTCGGCGAGCCGAGCGTCACCGCGCAGCGCGTGCACGACATCGTCCGCGAGGCCCAGGACGCGGCGTTCCGCGCGGTGCGGCCCGGCATCGCCTGCCAGGACATCGACCGGGTGGCCCGGGCATACATCACCGAGGCCGGGTACGGCGACGAGTTCATCCACCGCACGGGACACGGCATCGGTGTCACCACCCACGAACCGCCCTACATGGTCGAGGGCGAGAAACAGCCCCTCGTGCCCGGGATGTGTTTCTCCATAGAGCCCGGCATCTATCTGCGGGGCCGCTTCGGAGTACGCATCGAGGACATCGTGACGGTCACGGAGGACGGCGGACGCCGCCTCAACAACACCTCCCGAGAGATGGCCGTCGTCCACTGACCGCCCTTCCACGAGACCGAGAACCCCGAACGGCAACGGCGCGACATGACCCAGGCAGCGACACCCACCGCGGACACCGTGCGACACCTCGTCCGCTCCCTCCTCCCGGACGGCGGAAGATCCGACATCCGGCCCGCCGGTGAGGGCGGTGAGCACTTCACCTGGTTCGTCGGCACACGCCATGTGCTGCGGCTCGCCCGGGACCGCGACGCGTCCGTACGCCGGCGGCGCGAGCTGCGCCTGCGGGACGTGGTGCGCCCCCACCTCGGGGTCGCCGTCCCGGTGAGCATCGCGCACGGCGAGTGGGCGAGCGGCCGGACCTACACGCTCGACACCCTGATCCCCGGCGAATCCGGCGAGCGGCACGACGTCTCCGCCGTGGGCGAGGCCGACCTGGCCGGGCTGCTCACCGGACTGCGCGAGGTGCCCGTACGCCAGGCCGAGGCGCTCGGTGTGCCCCGCGCCGCGCCCCGGTCCCTGGAGGCGCTGCGGACCACCGCCGCGCGCGCTGCCGAACAGCTCGAAGCGGCCGACGAGTTCGACCCCGACCGGCTCCACCAGCTCACCGCACCCGCCGCCGTCCAACTGGCCGCGCAGCCCCAGGGCGCCGTTCTCGTCCACCACGACCTCAAGGGCGAGCACCTCGTGGTGAGCGCCGACGGCAGGGTACGCGGAGTCCTCGACTGGACCGACGCGGTGGTCGGCGACCCCGCCGAGGACATCGCCGGCCTCGCCCTCGCCGTCGGCGCCCCCGCGGCCGTCCGCGCGGCGACCCTCGCCGGGTACGGGGCCCGCCCCTGCCTGCGCGGCCTGTGGCTGGCCCGCTGCGACGCCCTGATCCGACTCGCCGACCGCCTTGAGGGCCGCGACACAGGCCCCCTGCCGCTGTTGCACGCCCAGCTGGACCGCTCCTGGGAGCCGATCCTGCTGGAACGGGTCACGGAGCTGCGGGAAGACCACTGATCACGTGATCACGGCTGCGTCAGCACCACACACGACTCGCCCGGCAGGCTCAGCAGACCGTCCGTCCCCGGCACGTCGACGGGCTCCCACGCGGCCAGCACGCGTGCGCGGCCGGTGCCGAGAGGGATCGACGCGGGCGCCTTGCCGAGGTTCACGGCGACCTTGACGTCGCCCCGCCGGAACGCGAGCCAGCGGGCCTCCTCGTCGTAGGCGACCTTGACGTCCGCGAGATCGGGGTCGGAGAGGTCGGCCTGGGTGTGCCGGAGGGCGATGAGCTCGCGGTACCAGGCGAGCACGCGCGCGTGCGGCCCGCTCTCCGGCTCGGACCAGTCGAGGCAGGAGCGGTCGCGGGTCGCCGGGTCCTGCGGATCCGGGACGTCCTCCTCGGCCCACCCGTGCGCCGCGAACTCCCGCCGCCTGCCCCGGCGTACGGCCTCGGCCAGCTCGGGATCCGTGTGGTCGGTGAAGAACTGCCAGGGCGTGCCCGCCGCCCACTCCTCGCCCATGAACAGCATCGGCGTGAACGGACCGGTGAGCGTCAGCGCGGCCGCGCAGGCCAGCAGACCGGGGGAGAGGGCGGCCGAGAGCCGGTCGCCCTGGGCGCGGTTGCCGACCTGGTCGTGGGTCTGCCCGTAGCCGAGGAGGCGGTGCGCGGACACCCGCGTACGGTCCAGGGGGCGGCCATGGCGGCGGCCCCGGAAGCTGGAGTACGTGCCGTCGTGGAAGAAACCGCCCGTCAGCGTTTTCGCCAGGGCCGCGAGCGGGGCCCGGGCGAAGTCCTCGTAGTAGCCCTGCGCCTCACCGGTCAGGGCGGTGTGCAGCGCGTGGTGGAAGTCGTCGTTCCACTGCGCGTGCAGCCCGAGCCCGTTCTCCTTGCGGGACGTGATCAGCCGTGGGTCGCACAGGTCCGACTCGGCGACGAGGAAGAGCGGCCGGCCCAGATCCTCGGAGAGCGCGTCCACGGAGGCCGACAGCTCCTCCAGGAAGTGGCACGCGCGCGTGTCGCGCAGCGCGTGCACCGCGTCCAGGCGCAGCCCGTCGAGGTGGTAGTCGCGCAGCCACGCCAGCGCACTGCCCCGGAGGTACGCGCGCACCTCGTCCGAGCCGGGCGCGTCCAGGTTGACGGCCGAGCCCCAGGGCGTGTGGTGCGCGTCCGTCAAGTAGGGCCCGAACGCGGGCAGATGGTTGCCGGACGGGCCGAAATGGTTGTGCACGACATCCAGGACGACACCGAGCCCCAGCTCATGCGCCCGGTCGACGAAGCGCTTCAGGGCCTCGGGACCGCCGTACGGCTCGTGCACCGCCCACAGCGAGACCCCCTCGTACCCCCAGCCGTGCCGCCCGGGGAACGGGCACAGCGGCATCAACTCGACGTGCGTGACGCCCAGTTCCGCGAGATGTCCGAGCCGCTCGGCGGCCGCGTCCAGGGTGCCCTCGCGCGTGTACGTCCCCACGTGCAGCTCGTACAGGACCGCGCCCGGCAGTCCGCGGCCGGCCCACTCGGCGCGCCACGCGTAGCGGTCCTGGTCGACCACCGCGCTCAGCCCGTCGGGACCGTCGGGCTGCCGTCGCGAGCGCGGGTCGGGCAGCACCGGGCCGTCGTCCACCGCGAATCCGTAGCGCGTCCCGTCCCCGGCCTCTGCCTCACCCGTCCACCACCCGGCGCGGTCCGGATCGCGCTCCAGCGCACGCGTGGTGCCCGCGCAGTGAAGCGTCATGCGGTCGGCCTGTGGTGCCCACACCTCGAACTGCACGAACGGTTCTCCCTCGTCTGCTCACGGTGGTCTCGCCGGTCCCATGGTGCGTCAAACACGATCAATTGGCCCTTGAATCCCCCCGATCGAAGGACTGAACCCGGGTCCTGTTCGACCGACCGCCCCAGAGGTGTCACAAGTTCCTTGTTTTCTGGACACTTCCGCCCCGCTGCCCGACAATTTCCAGCGTGACGTCGTCCTTCGAGTTCCAGACCTACCCGGCGCGGCTGTCGGACGCCGAGCGTGACCGGGCGTTGCGGGTGCTCCGAGAGGGCGTCGCTCTGGGCAGGCTCTCGCACGACACGTTCGTCCTGCGGATGGAGCTCGCGCTCGCCGCCCGCACGCCCGACGAACTCGCCGCGCTCACCGCCGACCTGCGCACCGAGAGCCGCTGGTCGCGGCTGTTGTTCGGCGCCGTGGAGGCGGCCTCCGGCTTCACCGTACGGCTGCGCAGGGCCTGGCAGGCCGAGCGGCTTCCCAAGCTGCTGCTGCCGCGCCCCGACAGCCCGTACCCGCTGCGGATCGGCCGCGACCCGGCCAGCGGACTGAGGCTCAGCCACGAGACGGTGTCCCGCGTGCACGCCGAACTCACCCGCCAGGGCGGCCTGTGGGTGCTGCGCGACCTCGGCTCGACCAACGGCACATCCGTGAACGGCCGGCGCGTGATCGGCGCCGCCGTCGTCCAGGACGGCGATCAGGTCAGCTTCGGGCGGATGGCCTTCCGGCTCGCCGTGGACTGACGGGCCCCGGAACCACCGCCTCCGGCGGGCGACCCCCGCGAACGGGGGCTTCGCAATCCCGCAAGGGTGTTGACGTACCCCCCAAGCCGTGACTCACTGTGCTTACATCATGCACACCAAGTGAACCGACGCCACACTCAGACGCCACACTCAGCGGAGGTAAGACCCTGCCGCCACTCCTCCGCTACCCGTCCGTGGACGAACTGGGCATCCGGGCGGCCGCGCTCGTCGAGCGCCGCCCACGGGACACCCGGCTGCGCCGGGTGGGCACGTCACGAGCCGGGCTTCCCCTGTGGCTGCTGTCCGTCGGACACGGCAGCCGTCAGGTCCTCGTCGTGGCCGGCCCGCACGCCAACGAGCCCGTGGGCGGCGCCACCGCCCTCCGCCTCGCCGAACGGGCGCTCGCCGACCCCCGGCTGTGCGACGGCGCCGACGCGACCTGGAACCTGCTCCTGTGCCTCGACCCGGACGGCGCGCGCCGCAACGAGGGCTGGCTGTCGGGCCCGTACACCCTCGGGCACTACTTCCGGAACTTCTTCAGACCCGGCTTCCTGGAGCAACCCGAATGGCTGCCCGACGGCGCGGCCGGGGCCACCCTGCCGGAGACCCGCGCCCTGCTCGACCTCCAGGACGAACTGCGGCCCTTCTTCCAGTGCTCCCTGCACGGCGTCGACGTGGGCGGCGGGTTCGTCGAGCTCACCCGCGAACTGCCCGGCCTCGCGCCGCGCCTCGCCCACACCGCGGCCCGCCTGGGCATCCCGCTCGAACTCGGTCCGTACGACACGCTGTACTGGCCCACCCTAGGCCCCGCCGTCTACCGGATCCCGCCCCCGCGGCACGCGGACCTGGCCGCCGCCATAACGGAGGCGGCGGTCGAGTCCACCTGGTTCCACCCGCACCGGTACGGCACGGTGACCGCGATCGTCGAGGCCCCCATGTGGGGCGTACAGGCCGTGGGAGACGCGTCACCGCCCGCGGACGCCGACGGGGTGCTCCGGGCCGTGAGCCGCACGCTGCGCCGCGACACACGGCTTCTGGAGGGGCTGCTGCTCCGGATCCGCCCGGGGCTCGGCACGACTGGGGACACGGCACGTCTCCTCGCGCCGGTCGACGACTATTTACTGGTCTGCCCCGGCCTCGCCGACTCCTGGGACCCCGACACGGACACCGACGACGGCGCACATCCGCTGCCGCCGCTCGACACGGCCCGTCTGACGGCACTGCGCATCTCCGCCCGGCGGATAGCGCTGCGCACCGCCGGCCTGCTGCACCGGCTGGTGACGGCCGCCGGGCGCGACCCTTCCGGCGCCCTGCCGGACCTCGACCGGCTCATCGACGCGTGGTGCGCGGACTACCACGACGGGCACCAGGCGCGCTGGATCCCGGTTGCGCGGCAGGTCGAGTACCAGGCGCGGGTGGTGCTCCACGCGTTCGAACTGGCAGGCAGGCGCGCACCCGTGGAACGCTCCGGCGCGCGCCGCGTCGGTACGCCAACGGCGCGAGCCGAAGCGCCGTTCGAGTGAGTCGGACTGCGCCCCGGGACCCCAGGTGCCGATGCATGAGCCATGACGAAAACGATGACGGCGGTACGGGCCTGCCTGCTGACCGCCTGCGCTCTCCTCGCCGTGGGGCCGGTCCCGGCCGCCCAGGCGGCGGCACCCCAGAAGCCGGTCCGGGACGGCTGGCTCTATGTCACGGTCACCCAGGGCGAAACCCGCGCCGGCGAAACGCGCGGCACGCTGCTGCTCTGCGATCCGCCCAAGGGACGCACCCAGACGGCACGGGCCTACACGGTACGGGCCTGTCAGGAACTCCGGGCCGTGGACGGTGACATCTCCCGGATCCAGCCCAGGAGCGGCCACTGCCCGATGGTCTACGCGCCGGTGACCGCGTCCGCGCGCGGTACGTGGCACGGCCGCCGGATCGGATACACGAAGACCTTCTCCAACGCCTGTGCGATGAAGGCGGAGACGGGCTCGGTGTTCGCGCTGGCGGACTGAGCCGTCGCTGAGGCGTGAGGCACACGCGTGTGCCTCACGCCTCAGCGCTCGCGCGCGTGTCGTGCCGCCGCCACCACCGTGCGGCTCTGGTGCTCCACCTGGTGCTCCAGTGGCACCCAGCGGGCGCGGAAGCGTTCGGCGAAGGCCTCGCTCCAGGACGCGACAAGGTGTTCCAGGTGCGGTGCCGCCCGGTCGTCGGCCTCATGGAGGACCCGCAGAAGCATCGCGGCGGCCCGAAGGGGTAACCGGCGGCCGAACGCGTCCACACTGCCGACGTACGCCATCGTCGTGTCCGCGGGCGGCGTCCGGGCCCAGTCGCCGGCCAGCCCCGGCACCAGCTCCAGGGCCCACTTCGCGGCACGCAGCAGCGGCCCGTCGGGCCCGGGGAGGCGGGGCAGTGCCTCGGTGAGAACCCCCTCCACCTGCTGCGCGTCCCGCAGGAGCCGTCGCGACAGGCGCCGCATCGCCGCGGCCGGCGCGGGATGCGGCGCAGGGTCGTCCACCAGGTCACTGGCCCACATCGGCACCTCGACGACCGCCGTCAGACCGCCGTACCGGTGGGCGTGGTACCAGGTGCTGTGCCGGGCGTCGTCCGGCATGCTCGGGTACGCCACGTCCGAGCCGGACGCGGGCATCACGTGCACCCCGGGGCCCGAGGCCGGCCAGCCCGCCGCGTCGGTGGCACCCGTCTCGACCGGGATGTGCAGCTCGGCCGCGGATTTGGCGAAGGGTTCCGCCAGCCCCGGGATGTCCTTCGTCAACTGCACCCAGCTGCCGCCCAGATCGGTGCCGTGGAGAGTCACCTGGAGATAGGGGCGGAGCTCGTCGATGACCCGGGTGAGGGCACGCGTCTCGGGCGGCAGGCGGTCGGGCGGCAGCACGGAGGGCGACCACTCCGGCTGCTCCGGGCCCGCCGGGCGGAAGAAACCGAGGTGGTAGTCGAGCAGGGTGCGCGGCGCCGGCGTTTCATGGAGGCTGGCCCCGTCCGGGTCCGCGCAGAGCAGGAAGTGCCAGGACGTGCCGGCCCGCAACCGGCGGTCGCGCAGGGCCCGCTCGGCCAGCGACAGCAGGGTGGAACCGCCGGTGGGTTCATTGGCGTGGGCGCCCGCGACGATCAGTACGGAGCGCTCGGCGTGGCCCATGGACAGCAGGTGCAGGGGCCGCCCCGCGCGAGAGACGCCGACCTGTCTGAGGGAGCACAGGCCGGGCCGGTGAGCGGCCAGAGCCCTGGCGGACGAGACGAGTTCGGTCACAGTGGGGTAGCGCAGCTCCGGCAGGAGACTCACCCCCGTATTGGTCAGCCTGGCGTCGCACTGCGCAGTAGTCCACGGACCGGATGAAGTGTCAAGAAGGTGTCCGCCGGCGTGAAGGCGCGTTCATGGTGGCGCAGTGCGCGTTCACGCCCGCAAGCCGGCTCCGTGGCCGTCGCCCACCCGCTCCAGGAGCACCACCGGCAACCGCTCGAAAAGCTCCTCCACGCGCGTGTGCCCCGTGAATTCCCGCCCCGGAGACAGCAGGTCGGCCCACCGCCCGGCCGGCAACGGCAGCAGGGTGTCGCGCCAGCCGCCCGCGTCCCGAAGACGCAGCGACAGCCGCGTGACGGCCGTGATCACCTCTCCGGAGCGTACGAACGCCACGCAGTGCGCGGCAGCCGGGCCCTCCGCGTTGAGTGGTGCGTACGTCGCCGATTCGCCGAAGACGGCAGGGCGCTCCCGGCGCAGTCGCAGCGCGGTCGAGGTGAGCGTGGCCTTCTCGGCGGACAGGCCGTCCTGGTCCTGGGGCGGGAAGTGGGCCGGGCGCCGGTTGTCCGGGTCCACGAGGGCCCGGTACTCGGCCTCCGTGCCCTGGTAGACGTCCGGCACACCCGGCATCGTCAGATGGACGAGGGCCGCCCCGAGGACGTTCGCCCGCACGTACGGCTCCAGGGAGCGCCTGAACTCGGCCGCGCGCCGTCCGGGAGCCCCGCACGGCCCCGCCGTCAGGAACGCGGCCACAGCGGCCTCGTAGGCGGGGTCCTGTTCGGTCCACGCCGTGACCAGACCGGCCTCCCGGACATGCTTCAACAAGGCACCCTGGAGCCGCTCTTCGGCCGCGGGCCCGAGGCCGACCGCCGTCTGCCAAGCGGCCCACGCCACCTGCGGATCCGGCGCTGCCTCCCCGGCGGCCGCCGTCAGCCCGGTCACCTCGGTCAGCAGGTCGGCCCAGCGCGGGGGGCACTGGGTGAGCACGGAGATCGCCGCCCGTACATCGGAGCTGCGCTTCGTGTCGTGCGTGGACAGCACCGTGCCGGTGCCGGGCCAGTCGCGCTGCACGCGCGCGCAGTACGCGTGGAACACCTCTGTGGACACGGCCGGCGCACCCGGCTCGCCGCCCACCTCCGTCGCCGACAGGAGCGGTGCGTACCGGTAGAACGCCGTGTCCTCCACGGACTTGGCCCGCAGTGCCGACGCGGTCTGTGCGAACCGGGCCCGGAACCCCTCCTGAGCGGGCCCGTCACCGAGCAGGCCGAGCACCAAGTCCCGTACGACGTCCACCGCATGGGACTCCTCGGGCACCGTGAAGGCCTGCCGGGCCTCGTCCGCGGCCGCCTCGGTGACGACCGACGCGGCGTCCGAGGAGGCGTACGGCCGGTAGACCTCCAGGCGCACGAGCAGTTCCCGCAACGCGGTGCGCAGCGCCCAGGGGGCGTGGTCACGCAGCTCCGGGCCCGGGGCGGTGCGGCACAGCCGGTCGGCCTCGCGGGTGAGACGGTCGACCTCGGTGGCCAGCTCGTGATGGACCACCTTGTACGCGGCCCGCCGCACCGTCGCCTCCCAGACGCCGCCACGGTCGGCCTGGGGCGCCGCGAACCGCCGGTACTGGCCGAGGAGCTCCCCCGCGCCCGCGGGGTCCGTGAAGAGGCCGTCGATGTGCCGCAGCGCGTCATAGCCGGTGGTGCCCGCGACCGGCCACGCGGCGGGCAGCGGTTCGCCCTCCGCGAGGATCTTCTCGACCACGGTCCAGCGTCCGCCCGTCGCCTCGTGGAGACGCCGCAGGTAGGTGTCGGGGTCCGCGAGGCCGTCGGGGTGGTCGATCCGCAGACCGTCGACCACCCCGTCGTGCAGCAGCTGGAGGATCTTCGCGTGGGTGGCCTCGAACACCTCCGGGTCCTCGACCCGAACCCCGATCAGCTCCGAAATGCTGAAGAAACGGCGGTAGTTGAGCTCGGTACGGGCCAGGCGCCACCAGCCCAGGCGGTACCACTGCGCGTCCAGGAGCTGGGGCAGCGGCAGTTTCTCCGTGCCGTCGCGCAACGGGAACACGTGATCGTAATAACGCAGCACGTCGCCGTCGACCTCCAGGTGGTGGAGCTCCGTGCCGAGCCGCCCCCCGAGCACCGGCAGCAGCACCTGGCCGTCCTGGGCCTGCCAGTCGATGTCGAACCAGTGCGCGTACGCCGAGCCGGGCCCCTCGCACAGCACGTCCCACAACGGGCGATTGTGACGCGGGGCCATCGCCATGTGGTTCGGCACGATGTCCACCACGAGCCCGAGGCCGTGCTCCCGCGCGGTGCGCGCGAGGGAGCGCAGGCCCTCCTCGCCGCCGAGTTCGTCCCGCACGCGCGCGTGGTCCACCACGTCGTACCCGTGCGCCGACCCCGGCACGGCCTCCAGCACCGGCGACAGATGCAGGTGGGAGACGCCGAGCGAGGCCAGATACGGCACGGCCGCCGCGGCGGCCGCGAACGGGAACTCCGGCTGCAACTGGAGCCGGTACGTGGCGGTCGGAGCGGCGGGCAGCACCGGGTCGGGACGCTCAGGTGTCATGGGAACCTACGTACCCGCCCCGCCGCGTTTCGTGTCATCGACACGCGAGCGGCCGCCGCGTACCGCGGGAAAACGCGCCGCACGCGCGCGTGGCACTCGAGAACGAGCCACGACGAGCCGCACGCGCGCGTGGCGCTCGAAAACGAGCCCCACGCGCGCGTGGGCCACACAGCAGAGCCGTCAGGCCGGCCGCTGCAACACCACCATGCTCCGGTCCACCAGCGTCAGCCGGTCGCCCGCCGGGACCTTCGCGCCCGTCCCGGAGGGCACTCCCTCCGGCCGGGACGTGTCGACGACCACCTGCCACTGCCGGCCGTGGTTGACCGGCACCACGAACTCCGTGGTCTTCGCAGAGGCGTTGAACATCAGCAGGAACGAGTCGTCGCTGATGCGCTCGCCGCGCGGACCCGGCTCGGAGATCGCGTTGCCGTTGAGGAAGACGGACAGCGCCCGCGCCTGCGTGGAGTTCCAGTCGTGCTGGGTCATCTCCTCGCCCGCCGGGGTGAACCAGGCGATGTCGGAGAGCTCGTCGTGAGTCCCCTGCACGGGCCGCCCGTGGAAGAACCGGCGCCTGCGGAACACCGGGTGGTCACGGCGCAGCCACACCATCGCGCGCGTGAACTCGAGCAGTTCGCCGCCGCCCTCGGGGTTCTCGGGCCATGGCACCCAGGCCAGCTCCCCGTCCTGGCAGTACGCGTTGTTGTTGCCGCCCTGCGTGCGCGCGAACTCGTCGCCGTGGCTGAGCATCGGCACGCCCTGGGAGAGCATCAGCGTGGCGATGAAGTTGCGCATCTGGCGCGCCCGCAGCTCGAGGATCTCGGGATCGTCGGTCTCGCCCTCGGCCCCGCAGTTCCACGACCGGTTGTGGCTCTCGCCGTCGCGGTTGTCCTCGCCGTTCGCCTCGTTGTGCTTGTCGTTGTACGACACGAGGTCGTGCATGGTGAACCCGTCGTGGCAGGTCACGAAGTTGATCGAGGCGAGCGGCCGCCGGCCGTCGTCCTGGTAGAGGTCGGACGAGCCGGTGAGCCGGGACGCGAACTCGGCCAGTGTCTGCGGCTCGCCCCGCCACATGTCCCGCACGGTGTCGCGGTACTTGCCGTTCCACTCGGTCCACAGCGGCGGGAAGTTGCCCACCTGGTAGCCGCCCTCGCCGACGTCCCACGGCTCGGCGATCAGCTTCACCTGGGAGACCACCGGGTCCTGCTGCACCAGGTCGAAGAACGACGACAGCCGGTCCACCTCGTGGAACTGCCGGGCCAGCGTGGCCGCGAGGTCGAAGCGGAACCCGTCGACGTGCATTTCGGTGACCCAGTAGCGCAGCGAGTCCATGATCAGCTGGAGCACGTGCGGGGAGCGCATCAGGAGTGAGTTGCCTGTCCCCGTGGTGTCCATGTAGTAGCGGGGATCGTCCGTCAGCCGGTAGTACGAGGCGTTGTCGAGGCCCCTGAACGACAGCGTCGGCCCGAGGTGGTTGCCCTCCGCGGTGTGGTTGTAGACCACGTCCAGGATGACCTCGATGCCGGCCTCGTGCAGTGCCCGCACGGCCGACTTGAACTCCAGGACCTGCTGCCCGCGGTCGCCCCAGGAGGCGTACGCGTTGTGCGGGGCGAAGAAACCGATCGTGTTGTAGCCCCAGTAGTTGTTCAGGCCCATGTCCACCAGACGGTGGTCGTTGACGAACTGGTGCACCGGCATCAGTTCCAGAGCCGTGACACCCAACTCGGTCAGGTGTTCGATGATCGCCGGATGGGCCAGCGCCGCGTAGGTGCCGCGCAGCTCGTCCGGCAGCGCCGGGTGGCGCATCGTCAGGCCCTTCACATGGGCCTCGTAGAGCACCGTGTGGTGGTACTCGGTGCGCGGGGGCCGGTCGTCGCCCCAGTCGAAGTACGGATTGACCACCACCGAGGTCATCGTGCGGGGCGCCGAGTCCAGGTCGTTGCGCCTGTTCGGCGAACCGAAGTGATAGCCGTACACCTCCTCCCCCCAGTCGATGGCGCCGCTGATGGCGCGCGCGTACGGATCGAGCAGCAGCTTCGCGGAGTTGCAGCGCTGCCCGCGCTCGGGTGCGTACGGGCCGTGCACACGGAAGCCGTACCGCTGGCCCGGCATGATGCCGGGCAGGTACGCGTGCCGCACGAACGCGTCCGTCTCCCGTAGCTCTATCGCCGTCTCCGAACCGTCGTCATGGAGCAGACACAGCTCGATTCGGTCGGCGGCCTCCGAGAAGACCGCGAAGTTGGTGCCGGCGCCGTCGTACGTGGCACCGAGTGGGTACGCCTGTCCAGGCCAGACCTGCATGGATATGACTCTTCCAGTTGTGCGACGCCGCTTGGGGCGACTCCGGCCCGAGTCTCCCCGAAAGTGATGGAACCACCTATGACTTACGCCCCTCTTACCGAACGACCAGTGCATACGCGATATGCCAAAGCATCGCGACTCAAAGCACTCCAAGAGATACGGGGGGAGTGGGGGGAAAGTGTTGAAGACAGTGCACCGCCATCTGGGCAAGGTGGTGGCGGGTGCCGCCATCGCGGTCGCCGGAACCGCCGTGATGGTCGGTATCACCCTGCCGGGCTCGGCGGGCGCGGACGACTCGGGCGGCACGGGGGCCGGCCAGAGCGCCCAAGCGGGCCAGAGGCAGGAGCAGGGACAGGGGCAGGACCAGGGGCAGGGAGGAGCCGCCGCGCAGCCGGGCGTCGTCGAGCAGGCCCCGGCGGCGGGCGACACGGGCAAGGGGCGCGACCCGCTGACCGACGACGAGACGGAGCGTGTCGAGAAGCTCGCGCTGGACCGGCGGCTGCTGCGGAGCGGCGAGGACGTCGAGGGGGACAAGGGTCCGCAGCGGATCACCGTCGACCTCGCCGATCCCGAGACGGGCGAACTGGACGACCCGAACGCGCCGCGCCGCGCCGAGGTGTCGTTCTACGACTACAAGGACGACGCGCTCGTCACCAAGACCGTCAACCTCGACACCGGCAAGGTCGAGCAGACGGACACCCAGCACGGAGTACAGCCACCGCTCAGCCGCGACGAGACCGTCGAGGCCGCGCGGCTCCTGATCGCCGACCGGCTCGGCGCCGGCCTGAAGGCGGACTACAAGGACGCCACCGGCAAGGAACTGACCACTCCCGATCAGCTGATGCTCAACAGCATGGTCTTCCGGTCGAGTCCGGGCACACCGGCCGCGCTCGCCGACTGCGGAGAGCACCGGTGCCTCCGCCTGTTCGTGAAGGTCAAGAACGGGCCCTGGATCGACAGCCGTGACCTGGTGATCGACCTCAGCGCCCGCAAGGTCGTCAAGGCCGCCTGAGCCGCGTGAGCGGCATCCCTGAACTTTTCATCTGACGCTCCTCGGTAAGGAAGTCATTTCTTCATGCGCGTGAACAGAATCAGCCGTGCCCACGGCCGGACGGCGGTAGGCCTCTCGGTGGCGGCGCTGGCCGTCGGCGCGACCATGACCGCGGGACCCGCCGTCGCCCAGCCCACAGCGGCTCCCAAGGCCGCCCCCGCGGCGGCCGCCGACTGCAGCGCGGCGTACAAGATCGAGCAGAAACTCGACACCGGCACCACATGGACGATGTGCTGGCACTACGAGAGCGAGGCCGGGCTCGTCCTGGAGAACGTCTCGTACCAGCCCAAGGGCGAAGACCGCCCGATACGTGTCCTGACCAGTGCGAAGCTCGCCCAGATCCATGTCCCCTACGACGACGGCTCGGTCGAGTACGACGACCTCACCGGCGCCGGCTTCGGGCAGGGCCTGATGAACATGGCCCCCGGTGAGTGCCCCGGCGGCACCATCAAGACCGTCAAGGTCCCCGACTCCTGGGACCCGGAGCACCCGAACGTCAAGGGCCTGTGCACCACGACCCGCTCCCGCGGCCACGCCTACCGCATGCAGGGCGACAGCCCGAGCAAGGTCTGGCAGCAGCAGGGCAAGGATCTGCTCGTCTACACCGTCAACCAGGTCGGCTGGTACGAGTACATCACCGAGTGGCGCTTCCAGGACGACGGCACCGTCAACATGAACGTCGGCGCCACCGGCAGCCTCTCACCCGGGGACTACGACGCGGGTGACGGCCACGGCTGGCCGATCGGCAAGGGCGCGAGGTCGTACGCCACCAGCCACAGCCACAACGTCTTCTGGCGGCTCAACTTCGGCCTCGACGGCAGCTCCAAGAACAAGGTCGAGCAGTACGACTCCGTGGTCAGCCCGCCCGCCGCGGGCGGCGAGGCCCCGCGCAACAAGACCACGCGCAAGTCGATCACCAAGGAGCTCGCCGGCAACGCCAAGAACATGCGCTGGTGGCGGGTCGTCAGCACGGTGGGCAAGAACAAGGACGAGCACGCCCGTTCGTACGAGATCGTCCCGGGCGCCTCGTCCAAGTACCCGGGCCGCAGCTACACCAAGCACGACATCTACTTCACCCAGTACAAGAAGTGCGAACAGTTCGCCAGCAACAACCTGCGCAACTGCGGTACCGGAGTCGGCAAGTCCGTCGACAAGTGGGTCAACGGGCAGGCCCTCACCCACCCCGTGGCCTGGGTGAACGTCGGCTTCCACCACATCGCCCGGGACGAGGACCAGCAGCCCATGCCGGTCCACTGGCAGGGCTTCTCCATCGCCCCGCGTGACGTCACCGCTATGAATCCGCTCACTCCGCCGGCACTCGCCGATCAGAACGGGCAAGCCCAAGGCGGTAGTTGAGAAACGACCTGTCCATCCGGCTGCACCGCCCGCCGCTCCCGGAGTACCCTTCCTTGATCGTTGGCTGGGGGAGTGCTCGGGGGAGCGGAAGGCGGTGCGCGGGTGGGCTCGGGAGGGCGGGAGCTGCCCCCTGGTGACAGCGGTCACGAGGGGAGCTCCACGGATGTCCCGCCCGGCGCGGTGTCTCTGGCGCGGCCGATGGAAATCGGAGCGGAACTGGACTGGGGCGCCGAGGCCTGGCGCGAGGTCCGCACGCGTGCTCAGCGCGCGGGGCGGGCCTACATCTGGCTGAACCTGGTCGAGCAGCGGCTGCGCGCGGTCGTGGCCGCTGTTCTGCGCCCCATCTACGAACCGATGCACGGCGAGGACGACTGGGTGGTCGCCGCCGCCGGACCGGCCGGCCAGGAGTGGGTGCAGCGCGCCGTCGCGGTGCGCGAGGTCAGCCGCCGCAAGGGCTATCTGCTCGACCCCGCCGACGACAACGTCCTCAGCTTCCTCACGCTGCCGCAGCTGCGCGAGCTGATGGTGCAGCACTGGCCGTGTTTCGAGCCCTACTTCGACGAGCGCCGGGACGTCGAGCTCGCCCTCGACGAGCTGGAAGTCACCCGGAACGTCGTCTCCCGCAACCGTGCCCTGTCCGAAGCGGTCCTGTCCCAGGCCGAGCGTGCCTCCGAAAAGCTCCTGGCGATACTCGGCGCGGGCAGCGATGTGCCATCCGCGCGGCGGCTGCCCGTCGACGCCGTCGAGAGCCTGGTCGGCGACCGGTACGCGGACGTGGTGGGCGTGCACTCCGACCGGGTGCGGCTGCTGCGGCAGTTCCCCGCCGAGGACCTCTTCGGCGGCGCCCGCCGCCTCGACGCCATCGGGATAGGCCTGAACCTGCTGGTGCAGAACTTCTCCGGGCGGCGACTGGTGCGGCTGGCCGAGTCCGGCTGCCGCGTGCGGCTGCTGTTCCTGAATCCGGCCTCCAGCGCGGTGAAGCGACGTGAGCGCGAACTCGGCATCAAACGGGGCGAGTTGAGCCGCTCCGTCGAGATGAACATCCTGCACATGCGGCGGGTGAGGTCCCGGCTGCGGGATCCCGGAGCCTTCGAGATCCAGGTCTACGACGAAACGCCCCGCTTCACCGCGTACCTCGTCGACGGGGACGGCTCGGACGGCATAGCGGTCGTGCAGTCGTATCTGCGCCGGACGCGCGGGATGGAGGCACCCGTGCTGGTGCTGCGCGGGGGCGGACGCGTGGTCAAGGCGGACGACAGCGGCGAAGAGGGTCTATTCGGGACGTACCGCGAGGAGTTCGAGCTGGCCTGGGCGGACTCGCGGCCGGTGTCCTGAGGGTTCCTGACGGTTCCTGGCGTCGGCGCTCCGGGCGGGAAAGCGGAATGCGGTCCTCTGTTTGTCAGTGGTGCATGGGATCGTGGAGATCACTGGGGGAACGCACCACGAAGAAGGGGACCGGCATGGGCTGGCACGGGGAGCTGATGATCGGCTTCGACCTGGAGACGACCGGGACCGATCCGCGTGAGGCGCGCATCGTGACGGGCGCGGTGATCGAGGTCAGGGACGGGGAGCCGGTCGGGCGCCGCGAGTGGCTTGCCGATCCGGGAGTCGAGATCCCGGCCGACGCGGTGGCGGTGCACGGGATCACCAACGAACGGGCCGCCGCCGAGGGCCGGCCGGCCGACCAGGTGGCTGAAGCGATCGCCTCGGTGCTCGTCTCGTACTGGCAGACGGGAGTGCCGGTCGTCGCGTACAACGCGGCCTTCGACCTGACCCTGCTCTCCGCGGAGCTGCGGCGGTACGGTCTGCCGTCGCTGCGCGACCGCCTCGGCGGCATGGAACCGGCGCCGGTCATCGACCCGTACACGATCGACCGCTCGGTGGACCGCTACCGTCGCGGCAAGCGCAACCTCGAAGCGGTCTGCGGGGAGTACGGGGTCGCGCTCGACGCCGCCCACGACGCCGCCGCGGACGCCCTGGCCGCGGCCCGGCTCGCCCGCGCGATAGCCGGCCGCCACCCCAAGGTCGCGGCCCTCGGCCCGGCCGAGCTGCACCGCCGCCAGATCGAGTGGTACGCGCAGTGGGCGGCCGACTTCCAGAGCTTCCTGCGCCGCAAGGGGGACGAAACCGCGGTCGTGGACGGGACATGGCCGCTGCGGGACCTGGCGGGCGAGCGGGTCTGAGGGCGCGGCCGCGAAGGCCGGTCCGTCACGCCGCCGCGGCCGGACTCGCGATCCGTGCAACCCGTGGCTCGGCGAGCCGGGCGTAGTCCTGGCCGGAGATGACCAGGGAGCGGTCCAGGCGGGCGGCGTTGAAGTACAGGCGCGGCCGGGTGACCACGTCCGGGTCGGCTACGAGTTCGAGCTCGGGATCGAAGCTGAACGGGAGGACGGTGCCGGGGACGGCACGGGCCATTCGTTCGGCGGTGGCCGAGTCGCTGAATCCGGCGTACCGGGCGGTGTAGAGCGCGCGGATGGCGTCGAGATCCACGCGGCGGTCTCCGGGCACAACCGCGAGGACGTGGCGCGTGGTCTTCCGGTCCACCTTCACCCTCAGGACGAGGCACTTCGCGGCCTCGGACTCCGGGTGACCGCGCAGCGCGCTGACGGCCCCGGTGCTGCCTTCGGGTTCGTGGTCGATGAGTTCGTAGGCGATGGAGGAGGTGTCGAGCAGGGTGATCAGACGGTCGTAGGTGTCGTAGTCGTGGGTGGTGGTGCCGTGGTCGGGCATGCGGTGTCCTCTTCGGTGTCGTGCGGATGCGTGGTGTCCGGAAGCTCGGTGTCCGGGAGCTCGGTGTTCGTGAAGTCCGTGGTGCGGTGAGCGCGTTCGACGGCCTGGCCCCAGTACGTTCCCGCGACCATCAGGGCCGCGCCGAGACCGGTGAGCGGGGTGAAGTGTTCGCCGGCGAGGCCGATGCCCGCCGCCGCGGCCCAGATCGGCTCCGTGCCCAGCAGGAGGCTCGCCCGGCTCGCCGAGGTGCGCTGGACGGCCCAGGTCTGGGCGAGGAAGGCGAACACGCTGCAGAACAGGGCGAGATGGAGCAGCTGGGCCCAGCCCGCCGCGCCGATGTGGGCGAGGGCGGGAAGATCGCCGGACGCCGGTACGAGGAACAGGACGGTGCCGACGAGGGTCTGCAGGGTGGTCAGTCGCAGCGGGCGTATCGCGCGGTGCGCGGTGAGCCGGCCGACGAGCGCGACATGAGCCGCCCGGATCAGCGCGGCGGCGAGCATCAGCAGGTCGCCGAGGCGGGGCGCGTGGAAGCCGTTGCCCGACATGAGGAGGCCGACGGCCAGCAGACACACACCGGCCGCCGCATAGAAGGACGGCGGAAGGCCGCCGCCGCGGTGACCCGTGCGGTCGAGGAGCGGAGTGATCACGATGGTGAGGCTGATGATCAGTCCGGCGTTCGCGGCGCTCGTGTGGGCGACGCCGTACGTCTCCACGACCAGCACGGCCGCCTGTGTGACTCCCAGGGGCAGGCCGGCCCGGATCTCCTCTCGAGTCCATCCGCCGGACGTCCGGTCGGCGGCGACCAGACCGAGACAGGCGAGCCCGGACAGCGCGTACCGGGCGAACAGCACCACCAGGACGGGCAGCACCGCGGTCGCCGTCTGGGCGGCGAGGTAGCTGGAACCCCAGACGAGGGCCACGAGGAGAAGTACCGCATCGGTACGGCGGGCGTCAGGCACGCGCCCACCCTGCACTCCCGGCGTCCCTGAAGCCCAGAGCCAACTTCTTAACTGATCCTTCAGTTTCCCTACAGTGATCTCTAGGCTGGGTTCATGGACGAACGGCAGCTGAGGATCCTGCGTGAGCTGGGCGAACTGGGCAGCGTCACGGCGGTCGCCGAGGCGCTGCTGGTGACGCCCTCGGCGATCTCCCAGCAGCTGCGCCTGCTGCAACGCGCGATGCCCGTGCCGCTGACCGAGCGTCAGGGGCGACGGCTGGTGCTCACCGATGCCGGGCAGGCTCTGGCCGGCGCGGCGATCGAGGTGGAGACCGCGCTGGAGCGTGCGCGGCACACCGTCGCGGAGTTCGTCGACCGGCCGGACGGCGAGGTGTCGGTGGCGGCCTTCCACAGCGCGGGTTCGGCGTTCTTCCCCCTGCTGCTACGCGGGCTCGCCGCACCGGGCGGGCCGAAGCTCACCCTCGCCGACGAGGACGTGACACAGGACGAATTCCCGCCGCTGACCCGGGAGTACGACCTTGTGCTCGCCCACCGCCTCGATCACACCCCGGGATGGCCGCGCACCGTGACGGCCACGACGCTGCTGCGGGAGCCGCTCGACGTGGCCATGCCCACCGACCACCCGCTGGCCGTCAAGCAGCGGCTCACCCCGCGTGACGTGGCCGACCAGCCCTGGATCACGGTGCACGACGGCTTCCCGGTCCTGGCCACCATCGACGCCATCGCCACGGCCGCGGGCCGTCGGCTCCATCTCGCCCACCGCATCAACGAGTTCGCGGTGGTGGCCGAGGCCGTCGCCGCCGGCGGAGGCCTCGCCCTGATACCCCGCTGGACCATGCGTCCGCATCCCGCGCTGGTCCTCAAGCCGCTCAGCGGCGTACAGGCCCGGCGGCACATCGACGCGCTCCACCGTCCCGAGCGCATCGCGCGGAAGGCCGTACGCACGGTGCTCGCCGAGCTGCGTCGTGCGGCCGGGACGATCCGCGGCCAGGACTGACCGGCCGAGCGGTCTCAGAACGGATACCAGCGAACCGTCTCGTCCCCGTCCCGCAGTGACGCCACCCGCCGCTCGAACTCCGCCAGCGCCTTCGGGTTGCTCGGCGCGTGCTGGGCGACCCAGGCGCAGCTGGCCGTCTCGCGCGCCCCGCGCAGTACGCCGCAGCCGTCCCACTCGCGCACGTCCCAGCCGTAGGTGTCCGTGAAGGAGTCGTACGCCTCGGCCGGCAGCCCGTAACGGTCCCGGGACAGGGCCATGACCACCAGGTCGTGCTCGCGCAGATCGGCGGAGAAGGTCTCCAGGTCGACCAGCACGGGACCGTCCGGGCCGACATGGACATTGCGGGGCAGCGCGTCGCCGTGGATCGGGCCCGGCGGCAGCCGCGGCGTGAGCGCGGCGGCCGCCGTGGCGAAGCCGTCGCGGCGCTCCCGCAGATACGCGGCGTCCGCCGGGTCGATGGCGTCGCCCGCGAGACGCAGCCAGCGCTCGACGCCGCCCAGCAGCTCGCGGCGCGGCAGGTCGAAGGCGGGGGAGGGCAGGGCATGTACGACCCGCAGCAATTCGGCCAGATCGCGCGGCTCGGCGGGCCGCACGGGTTCGGGCAGCCGGTGCCACAGGGTCACCGGGTGGCCGGCCACGAGCCGTGGGCCGGGCTCGGCGGCCCGCACCGCGCGGACGCCCGCCTCGGCGAGCCAGACGGCGATGGCCAGCTCCCGCCGCGCCCGGTCGAGGAGTTCGGCGTCGCGCCCCACCTTGACGACCAGGTCACCGGCGGCGAACACGGCGTTCTCGCCCAGCGCGAGCAACTGAGCGCCGGACCGGCCGAGACCTGCCTCGGCGAGTACGTCCCGTGCCCGTGCCTCGTCCATCAGTCGCCTCCTGTGCCTCTCATGTCCGCCGACGCACGTCGCCCCGCGTGATCACGCCACGATCACGCCACGATCGCGCCACCTTCACGCCCCCGAGTTGTCCCCGTACGGCGTCGAGATCGCGCCACACCACACCGCCCAGTGTCGCATTCGCACTGGTGAGGGGCCTCGCCGGGGCGTGCGCGCGGCCTTGACGCGCCGTCAGTCCATCAGCACGATGACCGGGGCCGCCAGGGCGGCCCAGGGGGCTGCTGCCTCCTACCGCAGAGCCGCCCGAAGGAGCCGATCGACGTGACCTTGGCGACCGCGACGAAGCGGTCAACGAAGCGCGCGCCACACAGCGGTGGGACGGGACGTGCCGTGGACCACGGCGCCTGGTTCCTGGTGCTGCCCGCACTGATACCGATCCTGATCCTGAGTGTCGGACCGCTCCTGTACGGGATCGCGCTGGCGTTCACCGACTCCCAGTCGGGCCGGACCGAACCCACCCAGTGGATCGGGACCCTCAACTTCCAGGATCTGCTGCACGACACGCTGTTCTGGGACTCGTTCCGGATCGGACTGCTGTGGGCGGTCGGGGTCACCGTGCCGCAGTTCCTGCTCGCGCTCGGCCTGTCCCTGCTGCTGAACCAGAACCTCCGCTTCCGCTGGCTGGCGCGAGCCCTCGCGATCATTCCGTGGGCCATGCCCGAGGTCGTCGTCGGCATCATGTGGCGGCTCGTCTACAACGCGGACGCCGGCATCCTCAACGAGACGATCCGCGACCTGGGCCTCGGCGACGGCCGCGACTGGCTGAGTGGCCTGGCCACCGCCCTGCCCGCGGTGATCGTGGTCGGTGTCTGGGCGGGTATGCCCCAGACGACGGTCGCCCTGCTCGCCGGGCTGCAGAACACGCCCCGCGAACTCCATGAGGCGGCCGCGATGGACGGCGCGGGGGCCTGGCGGCGCTTCCGCACGGTCACCTGGCCCGCCCTCAAACCGGTCGCGCTCGCCATCACCGCGCTCAATTTCATCTGGAACTTCAATTCCTTCGCCCTGGTGTACGTGCTGACCAACGGCGGGCCGGGCGGCCGCACCCGGCTGCCGATGCTGTTCGCCTACGAAGAGGCCTTCCGCTACGGGCAGTTCGGGTACGCGGCGGCGATGGGATGCGTGATGGTCGCGGTGATCTCGGTGGTGCTCGCCGTCTTCCTCGTGGGCCGCCTGAGGGGAGGTGAGGACGCGTGAAGACCGGCAAAGGCGCCCGCGCGGGCCAGTACCTCGCCCTCCTCGCGTATCTCGTCTTCCTCGCCTTCCCCTTCCTCTGGCTGCTGTCCACCGCCTTCAAACCGCCGCGCGAGCTGTCGAGCCTGCACCCCACCTGGATCCCCAAGGACCCGACGTTCGCCAACTTCCGGCAGGCCTTCGACGAGCAGCCGCTGCTGGACGCCGCGCTCAACTCCCTGGTCGCGGCGGTCGGAGCGGCCGTGATCGCCGTACTGATCGCGACCCCGATGGCGTACGTCATGGCCCGGCATCGCACGCGGCTCGCGAAGGCCGCGACCGGCTGGGTGGTGGTCAGTCAGGCGTTCCCGTTCGTGCTGCTGATCATCCCGTTGTTCCTGGTCCTGAAGAACCTGCGGCTGATCAACTCCGTACCGGGTCTGATCATGGTGTATGTGGTGTGGGCGCTGCCGTTCGCGCTGTGGATGCTCGTCGGATACGTACGGGCCGTGCCGGCCGAGCTGGAGGAGGCGGCGGCGGTGGACGGCGCGGGGAAGGCGCGCACCCTGGTGTCGATCATCGCTCCGCTGCTCGCGCCGGGCATCGTGGCCACGGGGCTGTTCGCGTTCATCAGCGCGTGGAACGAGTTCTTCTTCGCGCTGGTGCTGCTCAAGACCCCGGAGAAACAGACCCTGCCGGTCGTCCTCACACACTTCCTCGGCGCGGAGGGCGCCGTGGAGCTGGGCCCGCTGGCGGCAGCCGCGTTCCTCGCGACACTGCCGTCGCTGGTCATCTTCGCGATCATCCAGAAGCGGATCACGGGCGGCATGCTCGCCGGGGCGGTGAAGAGCTGATGCGGACGAGACTGCTGGTGGTCCTGACGGCGGTGCTGGGCCTGGTGATCAGTGGCTGCTCGGGCGGCGACAGCGAGTCGGAAGGCGGCCGTATCACCCTCCGCTTCCAGTCTCTCGCCTGGCAGAAGGAGTCCGTCGACGCCAACAAGGAGCTCGTGAAGGAGTGGAACGCCACCCACCCCGGCGTCAAGGTCGAGTATGTACAGGGGAGTTGGGACAGTGTGCACGACCAGCTGCTCACCTCCTTCGAGGGCGGTGAGGCGCCGGACATCATCCATGACGCCGCGGACGACCTCGCGGACTTCGCGTACGGCGGGTATCTCGCCGATCTGACCGATCTGCTGCCCGAGCGGCTCAAGTCCGACATCCCGCGGCGCAGTTGGGAGACGGCGACCTTCGGGGACGGGATCTACGGGGTGCCCTTCCTGCAGGAGCCGCGCGTCCTGATCGCCAACGCCGAGTGGCTCAGGGAGTCCGGCGTACGCGTCCCTACGCCCGAGAAGCCATGGAGCTGGGGCGAGTTCCGGCGCATCACCGAAGAGCTGAGCGGGGACGGCAAGTACGGCGTGGCCTGGCCGCTCAAGGAACCCGTCTCGGCCACGCTCAATCTGTCGCTGTCGGCCGGCGGGCAGATGTTCCACCGGGACGCCGACGGCAAGGTGAGGATCGGCTTCGGCACGGACGACGAGGTGGTGCCGAAGACCATCCACGATCAGGTGAACACCGATGGCAGCGCGCCGGGTTCGACGCTCGGCAGCGGTGGCTCCGACACGCTGCCCGGCTTCTTCGGCGGCAGGTACGCGATGGTCCCCCTCGGGTTCTCGTACCGGCAGCAGATCGTGCAGCAGGCGCCCAAGGGATTCGACTGGCAGGTGCTGCCCGCGCCGGCGGGCGCCGACGGACTCGCTCAGGGCGTGAGTCCGCAGACGCTGTCCCTCGCACAGGACAGCCCCCACAAGGAGGAGGCCGCCGAGTTCATCGACTTCCTGCTCCGGCCGGAGAACATGGTCCGGCTCGCCCTCGGCGACTGGATGCTGCCCACCGGCACCGAGGCCCTCAAGGACCCCGCCCTGCACACGGACGAGTACGACTGGGCGACAGGCACCGCACTCGCCCGCGATCTGCGCTCGGCCCCCGCCCAGTCCGTACGGGGCTACCCGGAGTGGAAGGACAAGATCGCCACGCCCGCCTTCCAGGAGTACTACAGCGGGGCGATCGACCTGGATGAGCTGCGCCAACGCCTGGTGGAGGACGGGAACTTGGTGCTCGCGCGCTATCAGAGATGAGGCCAAAAATGGATTGCACGAGACGTATCGTCTTGCCTATGGTCGGGGCATGATCACCCCACCCCCCGCCCACATCGCCATGTTCTCCATCGCCGCCCACGGGCACGTGAACCCGAACCTGGAAGTGATCCGGGAACTCGTCGCCCGCGGACACCGCGTGACCTATGCGATCCCGCCCGCCTTGGCCGAGAAGGTCGCCGAGACGGGCGCCGAGCTCAAGCTCTGGAACTCGACACTGCCGTCCCCGGACGACGACCCCGAGGCATGGGGAAGCACTCTCCTGGACAACGTGGAGCCCTTCCTCGACGACGCGATCCAGGCGCTCCCACAGCTCATCGAGGCGTACGAGGGCGACGAGCCGGACCTCGTCCTGCACGACATCTCCTCCTATCCGGCCCGCGTCCTCGCCCACCGCTGGGGCGTCAAGGCGATCTCCCTCTCGCCGAACCTCGTCGCCTGGGAGGGCTACATCGAGGAGGTCCTCGATCCGATGTGGGAGGAGCCGAAGAAGACCGAGCGCGGCAGGGCGTACTACGCCCGCTTCCAGGCCTGGCTGGAGGAGAACGGGATCACGCAGCACCCCGACGTGTTCGCCGGCCGCCCCTCGCGGTCCCTCGCTCTGATCCCGAAGGTCCTGCAGCCGAACGCCGACCGGGTCGACGAGACCGTGCACACCTTCGTCGGCGCCTGTCAGGGCGACCGTGCGGCACAGGGCGACTGGACGCGGCCCGCCGGGGCCGAGAAGGTCCTCCTCGTCTCGCTCGGCTCGGCCTTCACCAAGCTGCCGGCCTTCTACCGCGAGTGCGTCAAGGCCTTCGGTGATCTGCCGGGCTGGCACATGGTGCTCCAGATCGGCAAACACGTGGACCCGGCCGAGCTCGGCGCGATCCCCGGGAACGTGGAAGTGCGGGACTGGGTACCGCAGTTGGCGATCCTGAAGCAGGCCGACGCCTTCATCACGCACGCGGGCGCGGGCGGCAGCCAGGAGGGGCTGGCGACCGCTACGCCGATGGTCTGCGTGCCCCAGGCCGTCGACCAGTTCGGAAACGCCGACATGCTCCAGGCGCTCGGCGTCGCCCGCCACGTACCGACGGAGGAGGCGACCGCGGAGACCCTGCGCGAGGCCGTCCTCGCGCTGACCGACGACCCGGAGGTGGCACGGCGGCTGAAGGAGATCCAGGAACAGATGGCGACCGAGGGCGGCACGCGGCGCGCGGCGGACCTGATCGAGGCGGAACTCGAACAGCGAGTGCGCCTGACGACATGACGGCTGACGGTGCGGCGGAGGACATGCGGGCCGACGGTGCGGCGGAGGAGGGCCGGGCGCTGGCCGGCGGCATGGTGAACGCGGGCGCGGTCTTCCGCAGGGGTGCGCTGGTGGACCGCCCGGCGCCCCGCACCGCGCGCGCCCTCCATGCCCATCTCCTCGCGCTGAAGGAGCACGGCTTCGACGCGGCCCCCACACCGGTCCGCCTCACCGCGGACGGCCGCGAGCAGCTGACCTTCATCCCCGGCGACGTCGCCCTCCCGCCGTTTCCGCGCTGGGCGATGACTCAGGGCGCACTGCGGTCGGTGGGAGTCCTGCTGCGGCGCCTGCACAGGGCCGGCGAGGCCATCGAGGTCGACACCGGCGTCGAGTGGCCCCGGGACCTGGCCGACCCGGAGGGAGGAACGATGCTGTGCCACAACGACGTGTGCCCGGACAACGTCGTCTTCCGTGACGGCCGTGCCGCTGCCCTGATCGATTTCGACCTGGCGGCCCCGGGCCGCCCCCTGTGGGATGTCGCCATGACCGCCCGCTACTGGGTACCCATGCTCGATCCCGTATCCGCGGCCGCTCTCTACCCGGCCGGGCAGGCCGCCCCCGCACGGCTGCGGATCCTCGCCGACAGCTACGGTCTCTCCCCGCGGGAACGCGCCGAACTGCCCGGCGTCATCGAACAGGCCACCGACACCTGCCGCGCCTTCGTCGCCGACCGTGTGGCCGACGGCGACCCCGTCTACATTCAGGCCCTGGCCGAGCGCGGTGGGTGGCAACGCTGGGATCGCATGCACAGCTGGCTGATCGCCCACCGAGAGATGTTCACGGCCGCCCTGCTGGACTGACCGGCTCAGGCGGTGAAGCGCGGTGCGAAGAGCGATGCTCGGAATTCCCGCCCGTCACGGTTGCACGCCAACGGTGAAGCCATGGCGCACGTTGGATAACGGAAAGGTCATTCGGTAACGCTCGGATAACGCGGCGGGTGCCCGGCCGAGCCATGGACCGGGTTACCGAGTGGGACGGTTACCCCCCTGAGAAGGTTGTACCGGTCACTTCTTGTTCCTTGTGCGAACGGCTTCCTAGCGTGAGGTGAACTCAAGTCGAACTCTGGGAAGTTGAGCTATGCGCCGAGACATACCGCCCCTCGCCGAAGTGCGCCGCATCACCGAGAAGAAGCGCGACGCGTGGTGGACCGTACTGCTCGTCGACCCGGTCGCCACACCGCTGGTGCGCATCACCGCGATGCGGACGAAGATCACGCCGAACCAGATCACCTGGGGAGCGTTCCTGCTGGGGCTGGCCTCGGCGGCGTTCTTCGCGCTCGGCGACTGGCGCTGGCTGATCGCCGGCGCGATCGTCTACCACCTGAGCTTCATCCTCGACTGCATGGACGGGAAGGTGGCCAGACTCACCGGACAGGGGTCCGTGTTCGGGGCCTGGCTGGACTTCGTCTTCGACCGCGTCCGCGTGATGGTGTGCGGAATCGCGCTCATGGCCGGGCAGTACCAGCGCACCGACGACACGGTCTACATATGGCTTGCCCTGGCAGTCGTCGGCCTCGACACGCTGCGCTACATCAACTCCCTGGAGATCTTCAAGATCCGCTACTCCATGCGCAAGCAGATCAAGGCGCGTGTGCGGGAGGCGCGGCGCGCGCAGAATTCCAGCGAACTCGCCTTCATGGAAGACCTGCTGCGCAACAACCCCGAGGCCGATGTCGAACAGGATCTCCGCAAGGCGGCGAGCGTGAGTTCCGAAGGCGCGACGGAGACTTCACCACAGGAGACGGAGGACTCGCGGAAACAGCCCCGAGTCATCGACCTTCACCAGGAGTTCCGGCACCGCTTCCCGGTCTATCTGCGCGCACGTTCCTTCCTGCTCCGCCACCGTATTCGTACCCACCTGGTGAGCGGCATCGAATTCCAGATGGGTGTGTTCATCGTCGGCCCGCTTCTCGACGCGGTGATCGAGGCGACCATCGTCTCCGGCGGCCTTCTCCTGGTCTTCGAACTCGCCATCATCTACAAGCTGTTGCTCTCCACCCGCGACTTCACCCGCACGATCGACTCCTTCGAGCGTGAAGCGGTGACCGAGGCGGCCTGAGCACCCACGTACGCGATGTGGCCGGGGCGGCATGCGCCCCGGCCACATCGTCAACCAGGTTCCACCAGATCAAAGCGGAGAGGTCAGACCCCGACCTTCTCGCCCTCGACCGCCGGTGGCTGAGGCGGGGAGGACACCGCGCCCGCGCCCCCGGGCGACTCGTCGTGGGTGAGGTCCGGCAGGCGGTGCAGCCACTTCGGGAAGTACCAGTTGCGCTCGCCGAGGAGGGCCATGACCGCCGGGAGCAGCACGCCCCGGATGATCGTCGCGTCGATGAGGACCGCGGCCGCGAGGCCCACGCCCATCTGCTTCATGGACTGCATGGACAGTGTTCCGAAGATCGCGAAGACGGCGACCATGATGACGGCGGCGCTGGTGATGACACCGGCCGTCGTGACCACACCGTGCTGGATGGCGTCCCGCGTCGTCAGCCCCCGCTGCCGCGCCTCACGGATCCGCGAGACCACGAACACGTGGTAGTCCATCGAGAGGCCGAAGAGGATCACGAAGAGGAACAGCGGCAGCCAGGTGATGATGGCGCCCACGCCCTCCGCGCCCACCAGCGACGCGCCCCAGCCGTGCTGGAAGACGCCGACCAGGATGCCGTAAGCCGCCCCCACCGAGAGGAGGTTGAGCACGATCGAGGTGATCGCGATCGTCAGCGAGCGGAACGACAGCAGCATGAGCAGGAAGGCGAAGACCACGACGAATGCGAAGACCGGGGCCACCGCGCTGACGAGCTGGTCGTTGAAGTCCTTCGAGCCCGCGACCTGTCCGGTCACCGGCGCCTCGACCCCGTCGACCTTGCCGAGCGTCGCCGGACGGACCTCGTCGCGGATGGTCTCCAGGCTCTTCTCGGCCTTGTCCAGGTCCGAGCCGCCCACCAGTGGTACGTACACGAAGGCGAGGTTGCGCGAGTCGTGCACCTTGATCTCGACCGGACCGCGCGAGGCACCCGAACTGACCGCCCGCTCACGGAAGTCGGCGAGCGCGGACTTCACCTCGGCGGAATTGATGTCGTCGGCCTTGACGACCACCTCGGCCGGCTCGGAACCGCCGGGGAAGGCCTCGTTGACCCGCTCGTACGTCGCCACGATCGGCAGCGAGTCGCCGAACTCCTGGTCCAGCGTGAGGTTCTGGGTCTTCATACCGAGCGCGGGGGCCGCGATCGCCAGCAGCGCGCCCGCCGCGACCACCAGCGAGATCGCCGGCTTGGCCAGGACCACCCGCAGCACGCTCGTCCAGAACCGGCTCTCATTGGTCACCGAATGACCGGTCCCCGAATGACCGTTGCCCGTACGGCCGTTGCCCTTGCGCCGCTTGTCCGGGTGCAGGAACGGAATCCGGCCCTTCTCGACCCGCTCACCGAGCAGCGAGAGCAGCGCGGGCAGCACCGTCACCGAGCCGACCATGGCGACCGCCACGACCATCAGTGAGGCCAGACCCATCGCCTTGAACGTGGCGAGACCGGTGAACAGCATGCCCGCCATCGCCACGCACACCGTGACACCGGAGACGATGATGGCGCGGCCGCTGGTCGCCGCGGCGATCCGCAGTGCGGTCTCGCCGTCCCTGCCCGCCATGCGCTCCTCGCGCTCACGCCGCAGATAGAACAGGCAGTAGTCGACGCCGACCGCAAGACCGACCAGCAGCATCACGGAGCTCGATGCGTCGTCCATCGGCTGCAGATGGCTGACGAGCCCCATCAGACCCATCGTCGCCACGATCGCGGTGATCGCGAGCGCCACCGGCACCAGTGCCGCCACCAACGCGCCGAAAGCCACCAGCAGAATGCCGAGCGCCACGGGCACGGCGGAGTACTCCGCCTGCTGGAAGTCGTCACCGAAGGCGTCGTCGAACGTCTTCAGCATGCTGGCGCTGCCGATCTCCTCGATCCGCACCGAGTCGTGATCCTTCTGCACGCCGTCGACGGCCTTCAGGACGGGCTCGACCCGCTCGCCCGCCGTCTCCGCCTCGCCGCGCATGTCGAACTGCACGAGCGCGCTGCGGCCGTCCTTCGAGATCGTGTCCGTGTCGTACGGCGAGGTCACGTCGGTCACCTTGCCGGTGCCCTCGACCGCCTTCATCACGGCGTCGACGGCGGCACGGAACTCGGAGTCCGTCGCCTTGACCCCCGCGCCCTTGGCCTGGACGAGCACGGTCTCCCCGGCCGGCTCGTCGATCCCGGCGTCCTCGATGATGCGCGCGGCCTGGCTCGTCTCGCCGCTGAGCTGATCGCTGTCCTTGAGCTCGGCCGTGCCCGCCGCCGAGCCGAGCCCCATCGCCAGGACGACGAACAGCACCCAGATGCCGACGGCCGCCCAGCGATGCCGGACGCTCCAGCCGCCGGCCCGGGCAGCTATGCCCCGTACCCGCGTATCTCCGTTCCCCATGACGGGCTTGCCCCCTTGATTTCGGTGACGGCCCCCTGCCGTCCCTCATGGCTTCGAAGGTATGGGCCGGATAAAGCCATCTCCTCGTGCTGCCCGGTGAACTGACGGACCGCTCAGTCCTCCCCTCGGTGCTCACGACATCAGCACTAGGGAGGATGTGGGCCCCTTACACGTAAAGGGACTTCTCGGGGTCATGCAGGTCACGGTGACGCGCGTCCGATGTGTCGCCCCTGAACCCCTTTGTTATTGCGAACGCTTGTCGATTGAGTCACAGGTGTACGTAGGTGTTGATCTGCGCGCGTCAATCCGTCAGGGTTTCTTGCCAACCGCCGGGTAACTTCTTCGCTCGGCGGTCAGACCCCCCACAAACCCCCCACATACACCACGAGGAGACCCCTCTT
Source organism: Streptomyces montanus (assembly GCF_005786655.1). Lineage (NCBI taxonomy): Bacteria > Bacillati > Actinomycetota > Actinomycetes > Kitasatosporales > Streptomycetaceae > Streptomyces > Streptomyces montanus. The sequence goes on along the minus strand of NZ_VBZC01000061.1, from coordinate 20,653 downwards.
CATGGCAATTCGCATGCGTACCCGCAGGATGAGGCTGACCGCGGCCATCGCCACCACCGCCACCGCGGTGGGCGTGACCGTCATCGCCGGCACCACCGCCGGGGCGGCAGCCCCCGCCGAGGGCAAGGTCTACGGCCTCGACGCCAAGGGCGCCGTCTCCGGCAGCTACATCGTGCTGCTCGACCAGAAGAGCACCAAGGTCGGCAAGAAGGATCTCGCCCAGGAGTACGGCGGTTCGCTGAAGCGCACCTATTCCTCGGCCGTGAACGGCTTCTCCGCCTCCGGGCTCTCCGAGACCGAGGCCAAGCGGCTGGCCGCCGACCCGGCCGTCGACAAGGTGGTCCAGAACAAGAAGTTCCACATCGACGCCACCCAGTCCAACCCGCCGTCGTGGGGCCTGGACCGCATCGACCAGACCGACACCAAGGGCGACGGGAAGTACACCTACCCCGACGGCGCCGGCGAGGGCGTCACCGCGTACGTCATCGACACCGGAGTGCGCGTCAGTCACAGCGACTTCGGCGGTCGCGCCTCGGACGGCTTCGACGCCGTCGACAACGACGACACCGCGCAGGACGGCAACGGCCACGGCACGCACGTCGCGGGCACCATCGCGGGCGAGGCGCACGGCGTCGCGAAGAAGGCGAAGGTCGTCGGCGTCCGCGTCCTCGACGACTCCGGCTCCGGCACCACCGAGCAGGTCGTCGCGGGCATCGACTGGGTCACCAAGAACCACTCCGGCCCGTCCGTCGCCAACATGAGCCTAGGCGGCGGTGCGGACGAAGCCCTCGACGCGGCCGTGCAGAAGGCCATCGCCTCCGGTGTCACCTTCGCCGTCGCGGCCGGCAACGAGTCCGCCGACGCGGGGCAGGGCTCCCCGGCCCGGGTCCCCGAGGCCATCACGGTCGCCTCCTCCACCAAGGACGACAAGCAGTCGGACTTCTCCAACTTCGGTTCCGTGGTGGACATCTACGCCCCCGGCTCGGACATCACCTCCGACTGGAACACCGGCGACGACGCCACCAACACGATCTCCGGTACGTCGATGGCGACGCCGCACGTCGTGGGTGCCGCCGCCGTCTACCTCGCCGGCCACCCCAACTCCACCCCGGCGCAGGTCGCCCAGGCGCTCACCGACGGCGCGACCGCGGACAAGATCTCCAACGCGTCCCCGGGTACCCCGAACAAGCTCCTGAAGATCGTCGAGTAATCTCTACGAGCCGCGGCCGTCGTGCCCACCCCCACGGGGTACGACGGCCGCCTTATGGTGTGCGGGTGACGACGTACGCGGCGCTTCTGCGCGGGATCAATGTGGGCGGCAGCAAGAAGGTGCCGATGGCCGAACTGCGCACGCTTCTGGAAGGCCTCGGCCACACCGGCGTACGCACCTATCTGCAGAGCGGCAACGCCACCTTCACCAGCGACCACGGTGACGAGGAGTCACTCGCGGCGGAGCTGTCGGGGGCCCTCGAGAAGCGCTTCGGCTTCCGGGTCGACGTTCTGGTGCGGGACCACGCGTACCTCCAGGCCGTGCTCGACGCCTGTCCCTTCCCGGCCGCCGAGCTGGAGGCCAAGCAGCTGCACGTCACCTATTTCTCGGCCCCGGTCGGCCCCGAACGCTTCGCGTCCGTCGACCAAGCCGCCTTCCTCCCGGAGGAGTTCCGCCTCGGCGACCGCTGCCTCTACCTCTACGCCCCCGAAGGCCTCGGCCGCTCCAAGCTGGCCGAGATCCTGTCGAGGCCCAGGCTGGTGAAGGACATCATCGCCACCAGCCGCAACTGGAACACCGTCGTCAAGCTCACCGAGATGACCGCCGGCTGACCACGTCCAGCGCCGACCGCGGCCGGAGCGGCGAGCCGCCCGGGACCGTCAGCCCAGGCGAGCCAGGTCCGCCGCCGTGAGGCGGATCGCGCCCGCGTCCAGGTTCTCCTCCAGGTGCGCGAGCGAGCCCGTGCCCGGGGTCGGGCAGAGGACGGGGGAGCGGTGCAGCAGCCAGGACAGGGCGATCTGCCCCGGCGTCGCTCCCTGCGCGGCGGCGATGTCCGAGCACACCGGGTCGGCCGTCAACGAGCCGTTGCCCAGGGGGAACCACGGCAGGAAGGCGATCCCCCGCGCCTCGCACAGCTTCAGCAGTGGCTCGGAGGCTCGGTCGAGGAGGTTGTAGCGGTTCTGCACCGAGGCGATCTCCGTCAACTCCAGGGCCGCTTCGAGCTGTTCTGCCGTCACGGTGTCGAGCCCGATGTGCCGGATCTTGCCCTCACGGCGCAACTCGTCGAGCGCTCCCAGCTGTTCGGCCAGGGGCACCTCGGGGTCCAGCCGGTGCAGTTGGTACACATCGATCCGCTCCACCCGCAACCGCCGCAGGCTCGCCTCGCACATCGCCCGCAGCTGCTCGGGCCGCCCGGCGATGTGCCAGGCGCTGTCACTGGTGCGTACGACCCCGCCTTTGGTGGCGATCACCAGGTCCGCCGGATACGGGTGCAGGGCCTCGGCGACCAGCTCCTCGGCGATCGACGGGCCGTAGTTGTCGGCGGTGTCGATCAGTGTGACCCCGCGCTCCACCGCCCTGCGCAGCACGGCCACCGCGTCCCGCGCGTCGCCGCGCGGCCCCCAGTAACCGGGGCCTGTGAGCTGCGCGGTGCCATATCCCAGGCGGCGTACGGAGAGATCGGAGCCGAGCGTGAGACTTTCCGGAATCATCCCTGGAGGCTACACATATCTGTGCGAGGCTCAGGGCATGCGCTACATCATCATCGGAGCAGGAGCGGTCGGCGGTGTCATCGGCGGCCGGCTCGCGGAGGCGGGGCACGAGGTGGTGCTCGTGGCGCGCGGCGCGCACTACGAGGCGCTGCGTGACGGCGGGCTGAGGGTGGCGACCCCGGACGGGACGCGCACCCACCGGCTGCCCACGGTCCGCGGGCCCGAGCCGCTGGGTGAACTGCGGGCGGACGACGTGCTGTTGCTCGCGGTCAAGACACAGGACAGTGAGGCGGCCCTGGACGCCTGGGGCCCGCGCCCCGTGGTGGGCGGGGGCACCGCCGCGGAGCGGCTGCCGCTGGTCTGCGCCCAGAATGGCGTGGACGGCGAACGTCTCGCGCTGCGCCGCTTCCGGAACGTGTACGGCATGTGCGTATGGCTGCCCGCCACGTTCGTCGAGCCCGGTTCGGTGTCGGCCGGTGGCACCCCGCTCAGCGGCATCCTCCACCTGGGCCGCTATCCCTCCGGCACGGACGAGACGGCCGCCCGCATCGGGGCCGGTCTGGAGAAGACGGACCGCTTCGAGGCACCGGTCGTGCCCGACGTGATGCGCTGGAAGTACGCCAAACTGCTGGCCAACGTGGCCAATGCGATCGAGGCCGTCACCGGCCCGCTGGCCGGCGAGGACGGCCGGGCCGACGAGGAAGGCCTGGCCCTCTTCCGGCGCGCCCGCGCCGAGGGCGAGGCGGTGCTGGCGGCCGCCCAGATCCCCTACGTGGGGGAGGACGAGCAGAAGGAAGCACGCGGCGACAAGATCCGGTTGGAGCCCTTGGCCGGCTCCGCACGCGGCGGCGGCTCCTCCTGGCAGTCCCTTGCCCGTGGCACAGGCACCATCGAGGCCGACTACCTCAACGGCGAGATCGCGTTGCTCGGCCGGCTGCACGGTGTACCGACCCCGGTGAATGACACCCTCCAGCGACTCGCCAACACCTTCGCGCGCGAACGGAGGGCCGTCGGCTCGATGCCGGTGTCCGAACTGACGCGGCTGGTCGACGAGGCTGTCGCGTTTGTTCAAGAGGTCTGAGCGGGCTCTTTCTAGCGTGGTGTCCATGAATCGCGACGACGTGTATCCCTGCATGACCGAGTGCGCGGCCGAGGCCGCCCGCATCGCGCGCGGTGTCGCGCCCCGACAGCTGGACGCTCCCACCTCCTGCGGGGAGTGGGACGTCCGCGCCCTCGCCAACCACTGGATCCTCTACACCTCCCACGGCCTGGAGCACCGCGCCCGGCGCATTCCACTCCCCGAGGAGCTGACCCGCCAGGACTTCACCGCCGACCCCGCCTGGGCCGACGCCTATGCCGGCCAACTCGACCGGGCCGTGGCCGCCTGGGCGGACCCGCAGGTCTGGGAGGGCGACATCGACCTGGGCTTCATGACGATGCCCGCCGTGGAGATCGCCTCCCTGATCGTCAAGGAACTCGCCGTCCACGGCTGGGACATGGCGACGGCCACCGGCCAGGAACTACGTGTCTCCGACGCCACCGCCCGGCTGGTCCTCGACGTGGTCGAAGCCCACGCAGAGGTCTACCGCCAGTACGACGGCTTCGTCGCCCCCGTCACGCTGCCCGACGACGCCCCCGCCTTCGAGCGAGCCCTGGCGTTGAGCGGGCGTGACCCGCGCCGGGCCGAAGCGAGCGCAGCGGGGCACTGAACGCTGAGCAGTTGGCGTCGGTGCGGGTCAGGCGCCCACAGACGTCAGCGCGGGCAGCCGGCCGGCGCGGGCCGTGTCGTAGCGGTTCAGCAGCACCCGCGCCACCTCGGGCGCCGGTCCCAGGACGTCCGCCAGGACGTCCGCTTCGGCGGCCCCGTGGGCGATCCGGTCCGGCAGGAAGCCGGGCGCGAGCACGTACGGAGCGACGGCCACCCGCTCGCAGCCGAGGGCGCGCAGCTCCCGTACCGCGTCCTCCGTGCGGGGGAGTGATGCGGAGGCGAACGCAGGCCGCACGGCGCACCAACCGGTGTGCCGCCACTCCCGCGCGATTTCTGCGATCACTGCGATCGCCTCCGGGTCCGTGGACCCCGCCGAGGCCAGCACGACCCCGGTCGAGGACTTGTCGGCCGGGCTCAGCCCGGCCTCGTACAACCGCCGTTCCAGCGCGGCGGTCAGCAGCGGCGACGGGCCGAGCACCTCGGCCTGCCGGATCCGCAGCCGGGGCGGCGCCTCGCGCAGCACCGCCGGGATGTCAGCCTTCGCATGGAAGGCCCGCGTCATCAGCAAAGGAAGCGCCACGACATCCCGTACGCCCTCCGCCGCCAGGGAATTCAACACCCCTGAGACGGAAGGGACGTTGAAGTCCAGGAAGCCGGTCTCCACGCGTACGCCCGGTCGCAGGGCCCGTACGCGGCGCACCAGGGCGTGCACCGTCGCGGCATGACGCGGGTCGCGGCTGCCGTGGGCGATGACGAGAAGTACCGGACTGTGCATGGGAGTTCAGCTCTTCACGAGGAGACCGCGGTTGCGCAGGACCCACCGCTCCAGCGGGCTGAAGATCAGCAGGTCGATGGCGATGCCGACGATCAGGATGAGGAGGATGGCGAGGAACACCATGGGCATGCTGTTCGCCGTACGGCCGTTCTCCAGCAGCTGGCCGAGCCCGACGCCCAGGTCCGGCGAGGACGCGATGATCTCCGCGGCCATCAGCGAACGCCACGAGAACGCCCATCCCTGCTTCAGGCCCGCGAGGTAGCCGGGGAGAGCGGCGGGCACCACGATGTGCCAGGTGCCGCGCATCCCCGTCGCGCCCAGAGTGCGGCCCGCCCGCAGGAAGAGCGGCGGCACCTGGTCGACACCGGAGACGAGCCCGTTGGCGATCGACGGGACCGCGCCGAGCAGGATCACCGCGTACATCATCGAGTCGTTCAGCCCGAGCCAGAGGACCGCCGGCGGCACCCACGCCACCGACGGCAGCGACTGCAGCCCGGACAGGATCGGTCCGATCGCCGCACGCACGAACTTCACCCGCGCGACCAGCAGACCCAGGGGCGTACCGATCGCCAGGGCCATGAGGAAGCCCAGCAGGCCGCGGGAGACGCTGGTCCAGATGTATTCGAGGAGCGTGCCCTGGAGCCAGGCCTCCTGGACCTCGTCCCAGACCGCTGACGGCGCGGGCAGCTTGTAGCTGTCGGTGACCTTCGCCCACACCAGGACCTGCCAGACCACCAGCACCAGCAGGACGGCGACGGCCGGCGGCAGGATCTTCTCGACGAGGGTCTTCCGCAGCGGCGTACGCGCGGTCTGGACGGTCTCCAGTGCGTCGAGGCCCGCTTCGAGTCCGGCGAGATCATTGCCGTCCTTGACGTTCCCGTCCTTGACGTTCCCGTCGACCGTGGTCTCAGTGCTGGCCATGACGGCGGATCTCCCCACGCAGTTGTTCGGTGATCTCGACGGACAGCTCCGCCACGGCGGCGTCCTCGATACGGCGAGGCTGCGGGATGTCCACCGTCCACTCCCGCGCGATACGCCCCGGGCGCGAGGACAGCAGCACCACGCGCTCGGCGAGCCGCACCGCCTCGCGCACGTTGTGCGTCACGAACAACACCGACAGGTTCGTCTCGCGCCAGATGCGGGTCAGCTCGTCGTGCAGCACATCCCGCGTGATGGCGTCGAGCGCCGCGAACGGCTCGTCCATCAGCAGCAGCTTGCTGTCCTGCGCGAGCGCGCGGGCCAGCGCGACCCGCTGCCGCATACCGCCGGACAGCTCGTGCACGCGCTTCCCGTACGCGCCCTTCAGCCGTACGAGCTCCAGGAGCTCCTCGGCCTTGTCCCGGCGCTCCGACTTCGGCACGCCCCGCAGTTTCAGGGCGAGTTCGACGTTCTTGCCCGCGGTCAGCCACGGGAAAAGGGCATGCTCCTGGAACATCAGGGCCGGGCGGCCGTCGGTGCTGATGCCGCCCGCGGACGGCTTGTCCAGCCCGGCGACCAGATTCAGCAGCGTCGACTTACCACAGCCCGAGGCCCCCAGGAGGGTGACGAACTCGCCCGGCGCGACATCGAGGGTGATGTCGTCGAGGACGAGCTGCTGCCCGGCGGGTCCGGGGAAGGACTTCGAGACGTGCTCGATCCGCGCGGCGTACTCCACCGACGTACTGGTGTCGGCGGCCTTGGCGAGGGCTGTTGCCATGGTCGTCACCTCCTGGGAACTCATTGATGTCCGGGCTTACTTGACGCCGAGACCGGCGTCGTCGACCGGGCTCTCGCCCTCGGCCTTGAGGACCTTGTTGAGCGGCGCGAGGTCGTAGATGCCGTCAAGCTTCGGCTTCTCCAGCAGACCTGCCTTCACCGCGTGCTCCGCCTCGGTGTTGAGGGTGGCGGCCAGTGGGTCGTTGGTGAACTGGATCGACTTCCACGCCGGGTCGAGGACGTCGGCCGGCAGGGCCTTGCCGGACAGCGCCTTGAGCTTGGTGTTGGCGGCGGCCTTTGCCTCGTCCGGGTGGGCGCTGATCCACGCGTTGGTCTTCACCGAGCCGCGCAGCACGGCCTCGACGACGTCCGGGTGCTCCTTGAGGAACTTCTGCGACACGATGATGTTCGTGATCACGAACTTCTTGTCGGGCCACAGGTCGGCCTCGTCGAGGAGGACCTTGCCGCCCTCGGCGACCAGCTTGGACGCGGTCGGCTCCGGCACCCAGGCACCGTCGACGGAGCCCGACTTGTAGGCGTCCGGAGTGATCTTGTTGTCGGTGCGGACCACGGACACATCGCCCTTGCCGCTCTGCGGATCGACCTTCCAGCCCTGCTCCGCGATCCAGTTGAGGAACGCCACGTCCTGCGTGTTGCCCAGCTGAGGGGTCGCGATCTTCTTGCCCTTGACGTCCTTCAGGGACGTGATCTTCTTCGGGTTGACCACGAGCTTCACACCGCCGGACGCGGAGCCACCGATGATCCTCAGGCCCTTGCCATTGGTCGTGCTGTAGCCGTTGATGGCGGGCGAGGGACCTATCCACCCGATGTCGATCGAACCCGAGTTGAGCGCCTCGATCTCCGCGGGACCCGCGTTGAACTGGGAGTACGAGGCCTTCGTGCCTCCGAGCTCCTTCTGGAACAGCCCCTCCTGGTCGCCCACGAGTGCGGTGGCGTGCGTCAGGTTCGGGAAGTAACCGATGCGGACGGAGGCGAGACCGTCGATCTTCTTGCCCACGGCGGCGACCTTCGACGTGTCGTCGTCCTTGGACTGGGAGCCGTAGCCGCAGGCGGTGGCGGCGAGCGCGAGAAGGGGCAGCGCGGCCATGGCGGCGAGGCCGCGGCGCAGCGTACTTCGGGTGGCAGACACGGGAGGAGTTCCTCTCGTCGGCCCGGCGGTCACGGCTCTCAGGTCGTGGCCGGGAGGTCGGCAGGTCTTCGTTTTCGCAGGCGGTGGGGGGTGAGGGCGCGCAGGCGGTGCGCGTACGTCATCACGCACATCGCGCCACTCCGCCCTGCCCGCTGCCGAGGGCGCCGCTGCCGACGCGGCCGCCCTCCTTCGCGAACGTGGAGTAGAAGTCGGAGGAGTTCATGATCAGAAGTCCCACCCGTCGTCGTCCGCCTCGGCCTTGACCGGCTCCGGCGAGGCGAAGGACTCGCCGACCATGCCCGCGGTGAGCGTGGTGCCGTCGGAGGGGTCGATCAGGATGAACGAGCCGGTGCGCCGGGAGTCGGCGTACGAGTCGACCGGCAGCGGCTCGGCGGTGCGGATCTTGACGCGGCCGATGTCGTTGGCGTCCAGGTGGCCCGGGTGCGGGTGCAGGGACAGGTCGTCGAGGGTCAGCCGGGACGGGATGTCCTTGACGATCGCCTTGACCGTGCGGGTGCCGTGCTTGAGCAGCACGCGGTGACCGATGGTCAGCGCCGCGTCGGCGACGTGGCAGACGGTCGCCTCGATGTCCTGCGTGGTCGCGGGCGCGTCCTTGCGCGGCACGATCAGATCGCCGCGCGAGATGTCGATGTCGTCCTCCAGCAGGATGGTCACCGACTGCGTCGTCCAGGCCACGTCGACCGGCTCGCCCAGCAGATCGATCCCGGAGATCTTCGACGTACGGCCGGAGGGCAGCACGGAGATCTCTTCGCCGACACGGAACGCACCGGCCGCGATCTGACCCGCGTACCCCCGGTAGTCGGGGTGCTCGGCGGTCTGCGGACGGATCACGTACTGCACGGGCAGGCGCGCGTGGCAGGTCGTGAGGTCGTGGCTGACCGGGACCGTCTCCAGGTGCTCCAGGAACGTCGGGCCGCCGTACCAGTTCATGTTCGCGGAAGGCTCCACCACGTTGTCACCGGCGAGCGCCGAGATCGGGATCGCGGTGATCTCGGGAACGCCCAGCTCGGACGCGTACGCCGTGAACTCCTCGGCGATCGCGGCGAACACGGACTCCTGGTAGTCGACGAGGTCCATCTTGTTGACCGCAAGGACCACGTGCGGAACCCGCAGCAGCGCGGCGATCGCGGCGTGCCGGCGGGTCTGCTCGACGACGCCGTTGCGGGCGTCCACGAGGATCACCGTCAGCTCGGCCGTGGAGGCACCCGTCACCATGTTGCGGGTGTACTGCACGTGGCCGGGTGTGTCGGCGAGGATGAACCGGCGCCGGGCCGTGGCGAAGTAGCGGTACGCCACGTCGATCGTGATGCCCTGCTCACGCTCGGCGCGCAGACCGTCGGTGAGCAGCGCCAGGTCGGGCGCCTCCTGGCCACGGCTGCGCGAGGCGTGCTCCACGGCCTCCAGCTGGTCGGCGAGGACCGACTTGGAGTCGTGCAGCAGACGGCCGACGAGCGTGGACTTGCCGTCGTCGACGGATCCCGCGGTCGCGAAGCGCAACAGAGTCGTCGCGGACAGCTGCTCGACCGACAGCGGCTCGGTGGTTTCTGTGGTGCTGGTCATGGCTAGAAGTACCCCTCGCGCTTGCGGTCTTCCATCGCGGCCTCGGAGAGCTTGTCGTCGGCGCGCGTGGCGCCCCGCTCGGTGAGCCGGGATGCGGCGATCTCGGCGATCACCGCGTCCAGCGTCGTGGCGTCGGAGTCCACGGCGCCCGTGCAGGACATGTCGCCGACGGTCCGGTAGCGGACGAGGCGCTTCTCGACGGTCTCGTCGTCCTTGGGCCCGCCCCAGTCGCCGGCGGTCAGCCACATGCCGGCCCGCTGGAAGACCTCGCGCTGGTGGGCGAAGTAGATCTGCGGCAGTTCGATGTTCTCGCGGGCGATGTACTGCCACACGTCCAGCTCGGTCCAGTTGGACAGCGGGAAGACGCGGACGTGTTCGCCGGGTGCGTGGCGGCCGTTGTAGAGGTTCCACAGCTCGGGCCGCTGACGGCGCGGGTCCCACTGGGAGAACTCGTCGCGCAGGGAGAACACGCGCTCCTTGGCCCGCGCCTTCTCCTCGTCGCGCCGCCCGCCGCCGAAGACGGCGTCGAACCGCTCGGTCCGGATCTTCTCGGTGAGCGGCACGGTCTGCAGCGGGTTGCGGGTGCCGTCGGGGCGTTCCTTGAGCAGGCCGCGGTCGATGAAGTCCTGGACGGAGGCGACGTGCAGGCGCAGTTGGTGCCGGGCAACGGTGCGGTCGCGGTACTCGATGACCTCGGGGAAGTTGTGCCCGGTGTCGACGTGCAGCAGGGAGAAGGGGATCGCGGCGGGGGCGAAGGCCTTCAGCGCGAGGTGCAGCATGACGATGGAGTCCTTGCCGCCGGAGAAGAGGATCACCGGCCGCTCGAACTCACCCGCCACCTCGCGGAAGATGTGCACGCCCTCGGACTCCAGAGCATCCAGGTGGCTCAGCGCGTACGGGCTGTCGGTCCCCTCGGAGACAGTGGCGACGGTCGTCATGCGAGACCCCTCTCGGTCAGCAGCGCGTGCAGCGCGGCCGCGGACTGCTGCACGGTCTGGGTGTGCGACTCGATGCGCAGATCGGGCGACTCGGGCTCCTCGTACGGGTCGTCGACCCCGGTGAGCCCGGAGATCTCGCCCGCCGCCTGCTTGGCGTACAGCCCCTTCACATCACGCTCGGAGCACACCTCGACCGGCGTCGCGACATGCACCTCGATGTACGGCGCCCCGCTGGCCTGGTGGCGCTTGCGCACCGCCTCACGGCTGTCCGTGTACGGCGCGATCACCGGCACCAGCGCCTTGACACCGTTGCGGGCCAGGATGTCGGCGAGGAAGCCGATGCGCTGCACGTTCGTGTGCCGGTCCTCGCGGCTGAAACCGAGGTCCGCCGTCAGGAACGTACGGATCTCGTCGCCGTCGAGCACCTCGACACGGTGGCCCTCCTCGCGAAGCCGGCCGGCCAGTTCGTTCGCGATGGTGGTCTTGCCGGCGCTCGGCAGACCCGTGAGCCAGATGGTGGCTCCGGTCACTTGGTTCTCCTGGTTCGTCGAAAGCGCAGTCATGATCAGCCGTGCAGCCCGCACTCGGTCTTGGAGCGGCCCGCCCAGCGACCGGCGCGCGCGTCCTCGCCCTCCAGCACCCGGCGGGTGCAGGGGGCGCAGCCCACGGAGGGGTAACCGTCCATGAGCAGCGGGTTGGTGAGCACACCGTGCTCGGCGACGTACGCGTCGACGTCGTCCTGCGTCCAGCGGGCGATCGGGGAGATCTTGACCTTGCGGCGCTTCTCGTCCCAGCCGACGACCGGGGTGTTCGCCCGGGTCGGGGACTCGTCGCGGCGCAGGCCCGTGGCCCAGGCGGTGTACTGCGTGAGCCCCTCCTCGAGGGGCTTGACCTTCCGCAGCGCGCAGCACAGGTCGGGGTTGCGGTCGTGCAGCTTCGGCCCGTACTCGGCGTCCTGCTCGGCCACGGTCTGGCGCGGGGTCAGCGTGATGACGTTGACGTCCATCACGGCCTCGACCGCGTCCCGGGTGCCGATGGTCTCGGGGAAGTGGTAGCCGGTGTCGAGGAACACGACGTCCACGCCGGGCATGGCGCGGGAGGCGAGGTGGGCGACCACCGCGTCCTCCATCGAGGAGGTCACGCAGAACTTCTTGCCGAACGTGTCGGCGGCCCACTGGAGGATCTCCAGGGCGGACGCGTCCTCAAGATCGCGCCCCGCCTGCTCGGCGAGCGCCTTCAGTGCCGCGTCCTGATCGTTCTCAGTCCCTGATTCGGCCTGGTCGGCCTGAACCGTGTTCATATCTCGTCCCCTCCACCCTCTGTGTGCTGAAGCCCCCGGGCGAGCAGCCCGAGGAACTTCAACTGGAAGGCTCGATTGCACGCTCCGCATTCCCACGCGCCGTGACCCTGCTCGCTGGGACGCAGGTCCTCGTCGCCGCAGTACGGGCAGTAGAAGGGCGCCGCGCGCTCACTCATGAGAGGGCTTCCTCGCTGGCGCGGGACGCCCAGGTGGCGAAACGCTCGCCCTCCTCGCGCTCCTCCTGGAACCGCTTGAGGACCCGCTCGACGTAGTCCGGCAGCTCCTCCGCGGTGACCTTCAGGCCACGGACCTTGCGGCCGAAACCGGCGTCGAGGCCGAGCGCGCCGCCGAGGTGCACCTGGTAGCCCTCGACCTGGTTGCCCTGGTCGTCCAGGACCAGCTGGCCCTTGAGACCGATGTCCGCGACCTGGATACGGGCGCAGGCGTTCGGGCAGCCGTTGATGTTGATGGTGATCGGCTCGTCGAAGTCCGGGATGCGGCGCTCGAGTTCGTCGATCAGCGAGGCACCGCGCACCTTGGTCTCGACGATCGCGAGCTTGCAGAACTCGATGCCGGTGCAGGCCATCGTGCCGCGCCGGAACGGGGAGGGCTTGGTGGTGAGGTCGAGCGCCTCAAGACCCTCGACGAGCGAGGCAACCTTGGACTCCTCCACATCGAGCACGATCATCTTCTGCTCGACGGTGGTGCGCAGCCGGCCCGAGCCGTGTGCTTCGGCCAGCTCGGCGATCTTCGTCAGCGTGGTGCCGTCCACCCGGCCCACGCGGGGCGCGAAACCGACGTAAAAGCGGCCGTCCTTCTGCCGGTGCACACCGACGTGGTCGCGCCAGCGGGCGACCGGCTCGGCGGGCGCCGGGCCGTCGATCAGCTTCCGCTTCAGGTACTCGTCCTCCAGCACCTGGCGGAACTTCTCGACGCCCCAGTCGGCGACCAGGAACTTCATTCGGGCCCGCGTACGAAGGCGCCGGTAGCCGTAGTCGCGGAAGATCGAGATGACGCCCTCGTAGACGTCCGTCACCTCGTCCAGCGGCACCCAGGTGCCCAGGCGCTGCCCGAGCTTCGGGTTGGTGGAGAGGCCGCCGCCGACCCAGAGGTCGAAGCCGGGGCCGTGCTCCGGGTGGTTCACGCCGACGAAGGAGACGTCGTTGATCTCGTGCGCGACGTCGAGCAGCGGTGAGCCGGAGATCGCCGACTTGAACTTCCGCGGCAGGTTGGAGAACTCCTTGTTGCCGATGATCCGGCGGTTGATCTCCTCGATGGCCGGGGTGCCGTCGATGATCTCGTCCTCGGCGATCCCGGCGACGGGGGAACCGAGGATCACACGCGGGGTGTCACCGCAGGCCTCGGTCGTCGAGAGGCCGACGGCCTCCAGCCGCTCCCAGATCTCCGGGACGTCCTCGATGCGGATCCAGTGGTACTGGACGTTCTGCCGGTCGGTGATGTCGGCGGTGCCGCGCGCGAACTCCTGCGAGATCTCACCGATCACCCGCAGTTGCTCGGTGGTGAGCCGGCCGCCGTCGATGCGGACCCGGAGCATGAAGTACTCGTCGTCCAGCTCCTCCGGCTCCAGGATCGCGGTCTTGCCGCCGTCGATTCCGGGCTTGCGCTGGGTGTAGAGGCCCCACCAGCGCATCCGGCCGCGCAGGTCGTTGGGGTCGATCGAGTCGAAGCCCCGCTTGGAGTAGATCGTCTCAATACGTGTCCGTACGTTGAGACCGTCGTCGTCCTTCTTGAACTGTTCGTTGCCGTTGAGCGGGGTGAAGTGACCCACGGCCCACTGGCCCTCGCCACGGTGACGGCTCACCTTGCGGCGGGGCGCGGCGACAGGCTTCTGTGGGGTGGCGGCCATGGTTCTACGTCCTTCGGGACAGGCGGGAGAGCGGCTCAGGACCTGCGCGTGCGGACGCATGCGAGCGCATGCGGGCATACGTGCGCGTCGTTGCGCAGGGCGAGACGAAGAGGGGGAGGTCGGCGGTGCTGGGGGTGATCAGCTCGCCGGACAGATGGCGCTGGACATGCGGCCGAGGTCGACGTGCCGCCGACTCACCAAGGCAATTCCAGTTCCAGGCATGACGGAAGCCTGGCACGGCGATCTGGACACAGTCCAGCTTTGTCCACAGTGCGGACATCCTTGTCCCGAGATGCGAGACAAGGGTGTCCTTGGTCACATGGCTGGAAACCGGCTGGTCTTTTCAGGGCCTCACCAGGTCAGACGGTCGTCCCCGCCCCCGGCCAGGGGCCCGGGGCGGGCACGTCGGGCTCCTCCTCCACCTTGGTGTCGAAGACCTTGAAGCCGCGCCGCAGGTAGTTGTCCATCGCGTGCTCCCCGTCCTTGCTGCAGGTGTGCAGCCAGACGCGCTTCGTCGGCGTCCGCCGCGGCCAGCGCTCGGCCAGGTCCCATGCGCGCGCGACCCCGAACGAGAGCAGGTGTCCGCCGATCCGCCGCCCCCGGAAGGCCGGAATCAGGCCGAAGTAGACGATCTCCACGACCCCGTCGTCCTGCGGGTCCAGATGTACGTATCCGGCGGGCGTCCCGCGGTCGTACGCGACCCAGGTCTCGACTCCCGGCCTGTCGAGGTCTTCCTGCCACTGCGCGTACGTCCAGCCGAGCCGGTCGGTCCAGCGGATGTCGCCGCCGACGGCGGCGTACAGGAAGCGGCTGAACTCGGGAGAGGGCACCTCGGAGCGGACGATCCGGATGTCGCCGGACGGTGCGGCCGCGGGCAACAGGTCGGCCGGCGAGGTCTGCTCCAGCGACCAAGTGGTGACAGCGATGCTCATGCGGCTCAGCGAACCATGAAGGCGAGCCGCGCTCCAAAGCGAGCCCGCCCCGGAACGGGCTCGGTCCGGAGCGGTACTTGCCGTGACCGGGCCGATGGCGCCCGGGATCCGCTCACTCCAGCGAGTCTTCGACCGAGGGCAGCGGGACCGCGTACAGCACCCGTTCGGGGCGGGTGGCGGACTGCCGCTCCGTCAGCGTCCACAGCTCGCCGGTCTCCTGCCAGTACGACATCGACTGGGTGTGCTGCCCCCAGCAGGCGTACGACTGGTTCGAACCGCACTTCGCGGCCTTGGCGACGCTCCCGTTCTGCCGCCAGAGCGTGCCGTGCCGGTCGCGGGTGCCCGGCGCGTGGTCGACGTACCAGTCCGCCTCGCTCGCGCCGCTCGACCGGTGCGAGAGCACGCCCTGCAGGCCGACGGCCTCGGTCTCGTACGCCTCGCCGGCGTCGACGCGTCCGGCGGAGTCGGCGGCCAGCAGGCCCGTACGGTCGCTCCCGGTGCTGTAGTCGTAGCGCCACACGCGGGCCGGTTCGTCGCCGTCCGAGCGGAACCATTCGTTCGCGACCAGGCTGTCCGGAGTCGACGTGCGGTCCAGGGAGACGGAGGCGAGGCACGGTATGCGGTCGTTCGTGGTGGCGTCGCAGCTGCCGCCGGTGAGGCTGTACGAGCCCATCGCCGGCATCACGTACCGGTAGCGGTGCGCCGACCAGCCGTCCTTCACCTTGCCGACCGTGTCGCTGATGACGTCGGCGCGCAGGATGCGGTTCATGTCGAAGACGAACAGGGCCTCGTTGCCGGCGGCGCCGTTCTCGGCCGTGACGATCAGCTTGTCCTGGTACCAGACCATGCCGCCGGCGCGGGAGCGGACGGCCTCGAAGTCCTTGCCGCCGTCCACCGGGGCGACCAGCAGGACCCAGCGGTACTTGAGGTCCTTCGGATCGGTCGCGTCGATGAAGGCGACCCGGGCGAGGCCCCTGTCCTCCTCCCGTGCGTCCGCGGCGCTGTCGTTGTGGGTCCAGCCGGACAGGATCACGCGGTGGGAGCCCCACCTGCCGTCCTGGTCCGCGTCCCCGGAGGTGGTGACGGACTGGGGCCGCCACTTCCGGGTCTTCGCGTCCGCGTCCTCCCAGCAGTAGGCGCGCGTGGCGGCCGGCTCGACGGGCAGGGCGGCCTTCTCGGTGGCGTCGCAGTCCGCCCTGTCGCGCATCGAGTGGTTGGCGTCACCGAGGACGCCGTCCACGCCGACGCTCCCGCCCATCCCGTTCTGCAAGGTGTCGAGGGTGCCCTCGTCGACCACGTTCTCGCGCAGCTGGAGCTTGTCCTTCTCGGACGAGGCGGTGATCGGGGTGAGCGCGCCCGGATTGACGCTGCTCGCCGCCTGCGACGTAGTGATGAGGCCCGCGGCGACGGTGAGGCCGAGGGCGGTGCCGGCCAGGGTCGCCCGCAGCGCGCGTCCCTTCTTGCGGCGGCGGTGCCTGCCTCGGTACGTCATAGGTCCTCCCTTCGTAGGCCAACTGCCCCTCATGATCAGTGCGTTGATCCGGAGGAACAGTGTGGGGGGCCACGGGATGGATGGTACGTCAGATGTCGCCGGGCCTGGGCGAATACCCCGGAATACGTGGTACGAGAGGGAGGACCGAGTTCGGCCGTACCGCCGTCGGAGCGCACCGCTCGCCCCGCGTGGGCCACGGGCTCACTCACGCAGCGCGCCCTCAACCCGCCGCGAGCCGCCCCGAGTTCGGGCCCGGGCCGCGTGACCTGAGCACCGCCGGTGCCGTGGAGTGGGGGAGGAGGTCGAGCGGGTCCTCCGGCAGGCTCACCCGGACCTCGGCGTCCTCGCGGAAACGGTACGGGCGGTGTTCCAGGAAAGCCCCCAGATACCGGCGCACACGCGACATCTCCGCGCGCACGGTCACCGTGCGGGCCGGATCGCCGAAGAGGTCCTCGGCCAGGCCCGAGGCGCTGCGGCCGGTGCGGTGCAGGGCCAGGAGGTAGAGCAACTCGGCGTGGCGCGGGCTCAGTTCGTGCGTCCAGTCTCCCGCGCCGCCCGACACGGTCACCGACCAGCGGCGCGCCTGTCCCACGTCCAGCACGATCCGCGTGGCGTTCCTCGCGGCCTCCTCGTCCGAGGCGCGCACCAGCCATCCGCCGGGCAGCGGCTCGACCGAGCACAGCCCCAGCGCGGGCAGCCACACCTGTTCACCCGCGATCGTCCTGGGCAGCGCGAGCCGGTCCACATGGGGTGTGCCGGTGACCGCGGCGGTCCAGCCGTCCTTGTCCACGGCCAGCGCGCGGCCGCCGACCCGGGAGAGGATCGGCGCGGCCACCGAACGCAGCCGGTCCAGCGCGACCAGATGCCGCTCCCGCAGCCGCGCCTCGGCGAGTTTGGCCACCGAGTCGACCCACGCGAGCGTCGCCGGGTGCGTCGTCTCCAGCGGCCCGCTGATGTCCACGACACCGATCAGCCGGCCGTCGCGCGGATCGGTGACGGGAGCACCCGTGCAGGTCCAGGTGGCGTAGCTGCGGACGAAGTGCTCGGACGCGAAGACCTGGACGGGGCGGCGGGCGACCGCCGACGTGCCGACACCGTTCGTGCCGACGACCTGCTCGCACAGGTCCCCGCCGATGCCGAAGCCGTGTCCGTCGGCCTTGCGCATGACGGGCCGGCTGCCCTCGCGCCACAGCACCCGGCCCTCCGCGTCCGCGACGATCATGATCTGCCCCGCGTCCGCGACCGACAGCAGGCCCGCGCGCAACACCGGCAGCACATGGCACAGCGGGGAGTCGCGCCGTCGCCGCTCGACCTCGTCACGGCTGAGCGGTCCGGCGTGGACGTCCTGGTCGGGGTCGACGCCGCCGCGGAGCACGCGCTTCCAGGACTCCCCGATGACCGGGCGCGGTGCGACCGGGGCTCGCTGCCCGGAGAGCGTCGCCGTCCGTACCTCGTTGAGCACCTGTGCCGCCCGCGGCGCGTCGACGGCGGCCAACCGCGTCACGTCCAACGGCGAGTGCGTCACTGGGACCTCCCGGAAGGGCTGAGCGGACGTGGTTCCCAGCCTCCGCCGGCCAAGGGTCCCAAGGCCGGAGCAGGCTTGCAACCCCCTGCAACCCTGGCCAAGTCCTCCATGGTGGCCGAAAATTGTCCCAACGCCGCCGCGTGCGGTGTGTGTGCTCCGCACGACGGGGCCGGAGAACGGGGGTGGTGCCGTGTCGGCGCAGCACCACCCCCGTGCCGGAGGCCGACCCGGGTTCGGCGGTGCCGCTTCAGGAAACGGGCCGCGCCCGTTCCACCACCGCTGCCAGGTCCAGGCTGTGCGGCAGCGTCCCGAACGCCGTTCCCCAGTCTCCGCCGAGGCGTGACGCGCAGAACGCGTCGGCGACCTCCGCGGGCGCGTACCGCACGAGCAGCGAGCCCTGCAGCACCAGCGCGATCCGCTCGACCAGGCGCCGGGCACGACCCTCGATGCCTTCCAGGTCGGCGAGTTCGGTGAGCAGGTTCTTGATCGCCCCGTCCAGCCGGTGGTCGGCGCCGCGCGCCCGGCCGACCTCCTCGAGATACGCGTTCAGGGCCTGCGGCTCGCGCTGGAGGGCCCGCAGCACATCGAGCGCCTGGACATTGCCCGCGCCCTCCCAGATGGAGTTGAGCGGCGACTCGCGCAGCAGCCGCGGCATGCCGGACTCCTCCACGTATCCGTTGCCGCCCAGGCACTCGGACGCCTCGACCACGACCGGAGTGCAGCGCTTGGTCACCCAGTACTTCGCGGCCGGCAGCGCGAGCCGCAGAAACGCCCGCTCCCGCTCACTCCCGTCGTCGTACGCGGCGGCCAGCCGCATGGACAGCGTCGTCGCGGCCTCGGACTCCAGCGCCAGATCGGCCAGTACGTTGCGCATCAGCGGCTTGTCGATCAGCTTGCCGCCGAAGGCCTCGCGGTACGTGCAGTGGTGCACGGCCTGCGCCACCGCCTGCCGCATGAGGGAGGCGGCGCCGAGCGCGCAGTCCAGCCGGGTCATCGCGACCATCTCGATGATGGTGCGCACCCCGCGCCCCTCGTCCCCGACCCGGCGCGCCCAGGTCCCGTCGAACTCGACCTCGCTCGACGCGTTCGACCTGTTGCCCAGTTTGTCCTTGAGCCGCTGGATCGCGAACGCGTTGCGCGTGCCGTCCTCCAGCACACGCGGGACGAGGAAGCACGTCAGGCTGTCCTCTCCCGCGACTCCCTCGGCGGGGGACGTCTGCGCCAGCACCAGGAAGCCGTCCGACATCGGCGCCGAGCAGAACCACTTGTGGCCCGTCAGCTCGTACGTCCCGTCCTCGGCGAGCGGCCGCGCCGACGTCGTGTTGGTCCGTACGTCGCTGCCGCCCTGCCTCTCTGTCATGCCCATGCCGAAGAGCACGCCCGCCTTCTGCGAGGCGGGCCGCAGACCCTGGTCGTAGACGGTGGACGTGAGCCGCGGCTCCCACTCGGCCGCGAGCGCCGGGTCCGTGCGCAGCGCGGGCACCGCCGCGTGCGTCATCGACAGCGGGCAGCCGTTGCCCGCCTCGACCTGCGTCCAGACCACGAACCCGGCCGCCCGCCGCACATGCCCGCCGGGCCGCCCCCAGGCCGCGGTCAGCCCCGCCGAGACGCCCTTGCCCAGCACGCGGTGCCAGGACGGATGGAACTCGACCTCGTCGATGCGGTTCCCGTAACGGTCGTGCGTACGCAACTTGGGCGGATTCTCGTTGGCCAGCCGCCCCCAGTCCTGGACCTGAGCGGAACCGGCGCTGCGCCCCAGGCCCGCCAGCTCGTCGCGCGCCTCGCCCAGCAGCTCGGGATCGAGATGCCGGTCGACCGCTTCCGCCAGCACCCGGTCTGCACTGAAGACGTCATATCCGGCCAGCGGCGGAGCCTGGTTGGTCACTTCATTGGTCCCGGTAGCCATACCAGGCAACCTACCCCCGAGTACCGCGGCGGTCACCTCCCGGACGGTCGGTGAAGACCGCACGTCGCGGCAGATACGGTTAGGGAGTGCAGCCAGCAAGCGAAACTCCAGAGGGCCCGTCCGGTCGGCTTCACCGGGCACGCGCTCTCTACCGGAATGTCTCCAAACGCAGGACCGCCTGGCTGCTGCTGAAGGACACCGTCAATTCCTGCATCGAGTACCGCATCCTGGGGCTCGCCGCGGAGGCCGCGTTCTTCACGCTGCTGTCCGTGCCGCCGCTGCTGCTGAGCATGCTCGGACTGCTCGGCTACGTGGACGACTGGACCGGCGCCGACACCATCGCCAGCGTGGAGACCAACCTGCTGGAGGCCTCGCGCACGATCCTCACGGACAAGGGCGTCACGGAGATCGCCCAGCCGATCCTCCACGACGTGATGAAGGGCGGCCGGCCCGACGTCATCTCCCTCGGCTTCCTGTTCGCGCTGTGGTCGGGCTCGCGCGCGGTGAACGTCTTCATCGACACGATCACCGTCATGTACGGCCTCGACGGCGTCCGCGGCATCGTCAGGACCCGGCTGATGGCGTTCCTGCTGTTCCTGGTGGCGCTGCTGATCGGCTCCATCGCGCTGCCGCTGATGGTCGCGGGCCCGGACGCGGTGGTGGGCCTCGTGTCGTGGTCGACGACCGTCGTGCAGGTCCTGTACTGGCCTGTCGTCATCCTGCTGTCCATCGTCTTCCTGACGACGCTCTACCACGTGTCCGTGCCGGTGCGTTCGCCGTGGATCGAGGACGTGCCCGGTGCCCTGGTGGCGCTCGGGATGTGGGTGCTGGGCAGCTTCCTGCTGCGGATCTATCTGACCACCACGATCGAGGGCCCGACGATCTACGGCTCCCTGGCCGCGCCCGTCGCCGTGCTCCTGTGGATCGGTGTCTCGGCCTTCGCGGTGCTCGTCGGGGCGGCCGTCAACGCGGCCATCGACCGCGTCTGGCCGGCCGCCGCCACGGCCGCCGCGCGCGCCGTCAACGAGCGGCTGCGCGAGGAGCAGGCCGCCGACCTCGTGGCCCGCGCGGCCGCCGCCCGGGC
>NZ_VBZC01000060.1:0-57254 GCF_005786655.1 Streptomyces montanus | reverse complement strand
GGCGCGCCGTCGCACCATGCCTTCGCGGCGCGCCGGTTTCAGTCGGCCAGGGACATCAGTTCCTGCTCCACTCCCTGCCCTCGCTTGTCGACGATGGCCGAGGCGACGTCGGACAGTTTGCGATTGGTGCCCTGGGAGATGCGGCGCAGGACCGTGAAGGCGGCGTCCGCGTCGCAGCCCAGCACATGCATGGCGATGCCGCACGCCTGGTCGACGACGGGGCGGGTGCGCATCGCGGCGCCCAGCTGGTCGAGTTCGGTGAGCGCGGCGCGGTAGGAGCGATCGCGTACGAGACAGGTCGTGGCGAGGTCGCCGAGGGCCCGGGCCGGGCCGTGCGGGGCGTCCTGCAGCGTGCCCGGACGGAAGCTGTACAGGCTGAGGGTCACGGTCATGCCCGCTCGCCGGAAGGGAATCGTGACGCTGGAGCGCACGCCCGCGTCGAGCGCCATGGCCCGGTACTCCGGCCAGCGCTCCTCGGACAGCAGGTCACCCGACTTGACGGTCTCACCGCCTTCCACGGCGGCGGGGATCGGGCCCTCGCCGGAGCGGAGCTGGACCGAGACGAGCGCCGCGAGGTCGGGATGGGTCGCCGCGGCCGGCCGCTCCGTGCTGCCGTCGCTCACGGTGGTACCGGCGCCGCAGCAATCGGTGGTGCACCGCACCGCCTGCTCGGCCAGCTCCGACAGACGACGAGCCGGGAGTGCGGATTCCGGGGACTCCGTGCCCCGGGTGCCTAGCTGTTCGGTCTCCGACATGGATTCACACGCCTCCTCTCTCTAGCGCCTTCCCGAACACCTGCGGGAAAAACGAGTTCGAATGGTTCCGCTCCAGTTGGTCCGCGGCGACCTGTAACGGGATACGTTGCGTTCATGGTGCAGACGGAAGAGTTCGGTGAGGAGCTTGCGGATTTTGTGCGACGCGTCGCGGAACTCAAGGCGGCCCGGTCGGTGCCCAGGGACGAACTCCCCACGGTACTCGACGCGGCGCTCTTCGAACTCGACCATGTGGCCGACCAGTTGTGGCCGTGGTACGAGCGGCTGACCTCGAACGGCAACCCCGGCGGGCCCTCCACCGACCGCCAGGAGCAGCAGCTGCTGCGGGCGATCTTCCAGCGCCTTCCACTGCCCGTCGTGCTGCTCGACCGGGAGACGACCGTGCGCAGGCTGAACTTCGCGGCCACCAACTTCACCGGCGTAAGGGCGGGTTACGCGACGGGCCGGCCGCTGACCGGTTTCCTCGCGCACTCCGACCGGGCCGCGTTCCGTTCCCAGGCCGCGGCCGTGGCGCGCGGCGAGGGCGACCGCAGTCTCACCGTCCATCTTCAGCAACGCCCCTCAACTCCCGTGCACGCGACGCTCGCAGCGCTGCATCCGAACGGTGAGCCGCGTACCGCCATACTCGTGGTACTGCAGCCCGCGGGGTCGCGAGTTCCCTCGGCCGAGGGCGCGTCCGGCCCACTGCCCGACCTCGCCGAGACGACACGGCACGCGGCGCAGATGGACCTGGTGGACGCGATGACCACGGCGTTGCTGAGCGAGCCCGCGAAGACCCGGGCAGCCGTTCTGGAGCGGGCGGCGCGGGTGCTGCACGGGCGGTTCGCGGACTGGGTGGTGGCCGACGACGGGCCCGCCCGGCCGCTCCGTACATGGGTGCTCGGACCCGCGGAACGGCAGCGCGAGCAGGTCACGGACCTTCAGGCGCAGGATCCCGCCGCGTGCCCCCTCGTCGTCGAGGCGGCGCGCGGCGGGTCCACGGCACTCCAGGTGCGCCCGGAGGATCCGGACGCCTTCGGCCGGGACGCCTCGGGCGCCCCCGTCCTGGTCCGCGCGAACGTCACGTCCCTGCTGTGTGTACCACTGACCGTCGACGGCGCCGTGCAGGGCGTGCTCACCCTGTTCCGCAGCGGGGCCCGGCTCGCGTTCTCGATGGCCGAGGCGCAGGTGATGGACATGATGTCCCGTCACATAGCCCTGCTGCTACGGAACTTGGACCGGGAGTAGGCCGGCCTAGGCCGCGTCCTGCATGACCTGGTCCCGCAGTCGGCCGCAGCAGCGGCTGATCAGTCGGGAGACGTGCATCTGAGAGATGCCGAGCTGTTCGGCGATGCGGCTCTGGGTCATGTCGCCGAAGAACCGCATGTAGAGGATGGCCCGTTCACGCTCGGGCAGAGCCTGCAGGCGTGGTTTGACCGCCTCACGGTCGATGACGACGTCGAGCGACGGGTCGGGGGCGCCGAGCGCGTCACTCAGCGAGTAGCCGTCCTCGCTGCCGGGGAGTTCGGCGTCGAGCGAGAGGGCGGTGAAGCTCTCCAGGGCCTCCAGCCCGACGCGCACGTCCTCTTCGCTCATCCGCGCGTGTTCGGCGATCTCCGTGACGGTGGGCTGCCGGCCCGAGACCGTCTGGGACAGGTCCTGGCGGGCGAAGCGGACCCGGTTGCGCAGGTCCTGGACGCGGCGGGGCACATGCAGGGTCCACATGTGGTCACGGAAGTGCCGCTTGATCTCACCGGTGACGGTCGGTACGGCGTAGCTCTCGAACGCGTTGCCGCGCTCCGGGTCGTAGCGGTCGACGGCCTTGACCAGGCCGAGTGCCGCGACCTGGCGCAGGTCCTCATAGCTCTCGCCGCGGCTGCGGAACCGCCCCGCAAGCCGTTCGGCCATGGGCAGCCACGCCTCGACGATCTCCGCCCGCAGGGTGTCGCGCTGCTGCCCGGGAGGGAGCTTGGCGAGGGTACGGAAGGCCTCTGCGGTGTCGGGGGCGTCGTCGTGCGGGTGGTGCTTCGCGCTCGCGTGAGTCTGCATGGTGCGTCGCAACTCCCTTGAGTGGTGCCTTGGTTGGACGGTCACCGTGGGAGCGCGCCGAGAGCCGGACGGGCACACCCGTGGCGGGCTTTCACCGCTCCCACGGACGTGCCTCCTGTCCGAAGCACTGAGGTTCGCTTGCCCGACCACTCGCGCGGCAAACACCCCGCAGGTTTTCCAGGACCGGCGTGGGTGACTCGGCCGGTACAGCCCACCCCGGGAGGAACCGCATGAGCACCAAAGTCGCCGATCATGTCCTGCAGCGCCTGCGCGAATGGGGCGTAGAACAGGTGTTCGGGTATCCAGGGGATGGCATCAACGGCCTCCTGGCCGCATGGGGCCGGGCCGAGGACCGTCCCCGCTTCGTCCAGTCACGCCATGAGGAGATGTCCGCGTTCGAGGCGGTCGGCTACGCGAAGTTCTCGGGCCGGATCGGGGTGTGCGTCGCGACCTCGGGGCCCGGCGCGATCCACCTGCTCAACGGCCTGTACGACGCCAAGCTCGACCATGTGCCGGTGCTGGCGATCGTCGGCCAGACGCACCGCAGCGCGATGGGCGGCTCGTACCAGCAGGAGGTCGACCTGCACACGCTGTTCAAGGACGTCGCCTCCGACTTCGTCGAGACGGTGACCGTTCCCGAGCAGTTGCCGAACGTCCTGGACCGGGCGATCCGCACCGCGTACGCGCGCCGCGCCCCCACCGCCGTGATCATCCCCGGAGACGTACAGGACCTCGACTACTCCGCCCCCACCCACGAGTTCAAGATGGTCCCCTCCAGTCTGGACCGCAGCACTTGGACCTCCCTTCCGTCGGAGGAGGCGCTGGAGCGGGCGGCCGAGGTCCTCAACTCCGGTGACAAGGCGGCGATTCTGATCGGCCAGGGCGCGGCCGGAGCACAGCCCGAGGTGGAGCAGATCGCCGAACTGCTCGGCGCGGGCGTCGCCAAGGCGCTGCTCGGCAAGGACGCGCTGAGCGACGAACTCCCCTACGTCACGGGAGCGATCGGCCTCCTCGGCACCCGGCCCTCGTACGAGCTGATGCGCGATTGCGACACGCTGCTGACCATCGGCTCCTCCTTCCCGTACACACAGTTCCTGCCGGAGTTCGGGAAGGCACGCGGCGTACAGATCGACATCGATCCGCATATGGTCGGGATGCGCTATCCGTACGAGGTGAATCTCGTCGGGGACGCGAAGGCGACGCTGGACCGGCTGATCCCGCTGCTGGACAAGGACCGCGGACGCGAGTGGTACGACACCGTGTGCGCGAACGTGGCGCGCTGGCGGGGTGTGATGGAGCGCCGGGCCGAGCTGTCCGCCGACCCGATCAACCCCGAGTACGTGGCGCGGACCCTCGACCCGCTGCTGCCCGGCAACGCGATCATCACGTCCGACTCGGGGTCGTCGGCGAACTGGTACGCGCGCCACCTCACGCACCGCGCCGGTATGCGCTCCTCGCTGTCGGGGACCCTGGCCACGATGGGGTGCGGGGTGCCGTACGCGATCGGCGCGAAGTTCGCGCATCCGAACCGGCCCGCGATCGCGCTCGTCGGTGACGGGGCGATGCAGATGAACGGGCTCACGGAGCTGATCACGGCGGCCAAGTACTACCACCGGTGGGAGGACCCGCGGCTCGTCGTGGGCGTCTGGAACAACCATGACCTCAACCAGGTGACCTGGGAGATGCGCGCCATGGAGGGCGCCCCGTCCTTCCTGCCCTCGCAGGAGATCCCGGACGTCCCGTACGCCGCCTTCGCCCGCTCGCTCGGGCTGACCGGCATCCGTGTGGAGAAGCCGGGAGACGTCGAGGCGGGCTGGCGCGCGGGGCTGGAGGCCGACCGCCCCGCGGTGATCGAGTTCCTGACCGACCCGGCCGTCCCGCCCGTTCCGCCGCACGCCACCTGGAAGCAGCTGGAGGCCACCGCCGCCTCCGTCCTGAAGGGCGACTTCGACCGCACGTCCATGGTCCGGCAGGGCTTGAAGGCCAAGATCCAGGAGTTCCTGCCGGGGCACGACCGCGACTGACGTACGGCTGTTTTCTCTACGGGCTCACAGCGTCGTGGGTCATGGCCCGGGCTCAGCGCCGGGCGCGCCGCTTGAGTGTCAGCCCACGGTGAGGGTGCCCTCCATGTTCGGGTGGATGGTGCAGATGTAGGAGTAGCTGCCGGATGCGGACGGTGCGGTGAAGGTGGCGGTTGAGTCGCCTGCGATGCTGCCGGTGTCGAACATCTTGTCCCCGGTGGCGGTCACGGTGTGCGGGGCGGAGTCGCGGTTCACGACGGTGATCTTCGTTCCCTGGCGGGCGCGGCCGTGCCGTGGACGCCGGTATCCGGCCGGTCAGCGCCGGCCGGATCCGGGGTGTTGGTGCTGGTCATGCTTGTGCAGCGGGTCGTCGTCCCGGTCGTCACGGCTGTGACCGCCGTGCATGTCCTGACCGTGCATGCCCTTCATCATGAAGAACATCATCAGCGGGCAGGCGGCCACGAGGGCGAGCCAGACGAGGCTCCCCAGCGAGGCGCCCACGACCAAGGCTCCGACGACGACGATCGCGGCGGCGAGCGCGTACATGCCGTAGTTGCGCTGGTTCATCACGAGCCTCCTTCAGCGGAGGACAGAGGCCGCAGCCAGTGCGGCCGGCTTTCAGGGTTTGGTGAGAGGGCCGGCGTGCAGGGCGTTCAGGCGGCGCCGGTACTCCTCCTCGTCGATCTCCCCGCGGGCGAACCGCTCCCCGAGGACCTGCTCGGGTGTCTGCGGTGTCTGCGGGGTCTGCGGCGCGGTGGGGGTGTGGGTGTGCTCGTGAGGCCGGTTCACAGCGCGGAAGAGCAGCACGCCCACTGTGATGATCAGCGCCCAGAACAGGATCATGCTGGCGGACATCGCAAACCAGCCCCATCCGCTGACGTCGTGGCCATACCAGAACATCGCCATTCACCTGCTTCGGATCGTTCGGCGATCGGGTGCGGGCCCGGAGGTCCGGCGCCCTGAAGGAGCCTGTGTCCTCATATGCATCGTGCCTCTCCCGGGGAGCGACGCGCTGGGGCCGGCTGGTCCCGACCGAGTGGGACGTTCAGCCCCTACCACGTAGTGGTAGACGGACGGAGGCTTGAGGGAGCGAGCTGGAAGGGGGCGCGCTGCCATGGGTGCCATGGGTGCCACCGATGTCGTCGTTGTCCTGGCCGCCGCCGGACTGATCGCCGCGCTGGGCTGGTTCTTCTTCGGCCCTCGCCGGGCGGGTGCCGCCCGGCTGGAAGGCGGAGTGCAGCGGGTGGAGGTGACAGTGCGGGGCGGCTACAACCCCAGCCTCATCAAGGTCCGCCAGGGCACGCCCGTGGAGCTGGTCTTCGACCGTCAGGAGTCCGGGGAGTGCACCTCCCGGGTGGTCTTCCCTGAACTCAAGGTCGGCGCGGGACTGCCCGCCCACACGCGCACCACGGTGCGACTCGCCCCGGACCGGCCGGGGGCCTTCGGCTTTGCCTGCGGCATGAACATGATCCGCGGCACGCTCCTCGTCGAACCCGCCGGCGGCCCCGCGGCAGCCCCTCCGACCTCCCCCGACGGCTATGACACCACCGCCGCGCCCCCGACTCCGGCGGGCAGCGGGGAAACGGGGTCCGCCGAGGCCGAGGCCGCGGACGCCGCCGAGCGGCAGGCCGAGATCAAGGACCTGACCCTCCGGGTGGCTGTGGGCGCGATGCTCACCGCCCCGGTGCTGTTCGCCGTGATGGCGCACGAACTCTTCGGCGCCGACTGGGTGCCCGATTGGATGCTCAACCACTGGCTGCAGCTGGCGCTGATCACCCCGGTGATGCTTTACACCGGCCGGCCGATCCACGTGACGGGCTGGCTGACCCTGCGCCACCGCGCCGCCGACATGAACAGCCTCATCACCCTCGGCACTTCTGCCGCCTACGGCTACAGTCTCCTGGTCACCCTCGCCCCCGGTCTACTGCCGGAAGACGTACGCGAGGTCTACTACGAAGCCGTCGGCGTCATCCTCACCCTGATCCTGCTCGGCCGGCTGCTGGAAGCCCGAGCGAAGGCCGGCACCGGCGAGGCCATCCGCGCCCTGCTGGGCCTGCAGGCCCGCACCGCCCGCGTCGTGCGTGACGGAACCGAGACCGAGATCCCCGTCGAGGACGTGGCCGTCGGCGACGAGGTAGTCATCCGGCCCGGTGAGAAGATCCCCGTCGACGCCGAGGTACTCTCCGGCTCCTCCGCGGTGGACGAGTCGATGGTCACCGGCGAACCCATGCAGGTCACCAAACACACCGGGGACACGGTCATCGGGGCCACTGTCAACGGCACCGGATCCCTGCGCGTGCGGGCGTCCAAGGTCGGCGCCGACACCATGCTCGCCCAGATCATCCGCCTCGTTCAGCAGGCCCAGGCGTCCAAGGCCCCCATCCAGCGGCTCGCCGACGCGGTCTCCGCGTACTTCGTGCCCGCGGTGATCGCCATCGCCATCGGCACCTTCGCCGTCTGGTTCACCCTCGGCCCCTCCCCCGCACTGACCCTCGCCCTGGTCTCCGCCGTCGCGGTCCTGATCATCGCCTGCCCGTGCGCGCTCGGACTGGCCACCCCCCTGTCGGTGATGGTCGGCACCGGCAAGGGCGCCCAGGCCGGCATCCTGATCCGCTCCGCCGAGGCCCTGGAGACCGCGCACAAGCTGGACACCGTGGTGCTGGACAAGACCGGCACTGTCACCGAAGGCAAACCTGTCCTGACCGACGTGCACCCGGTCGGCGGCATCGACGAAACGCAGCTGCTGCGGCTGGTGGCGGCGGCTGAGGCCGACAGTGAACACCCCTTGGCGCAGGCCATCGTCACCGGCACCCGCGACCGCGGCCTGTCGTGGCATGCCGCGACAGGCTTCGACTCGGTCACCGGCAAAGGCGTCCAGGCCACCGTGGACGGGCACGCCGTCCTGGTCGGCACCGCCCGGCTCCTGGGTGACGTCGGCATCGACACCACCACGCTGGCGTCCGTCGCCTCCGACCTGTCGGCCCAGGGCAAGACCCCTGTCCTGGCCGCCATCGACGGGCGGCCCGCCGGGGTGCTCGCGGTCGCCGACACCGTCAAGGACGACTCCGCCGCAGCCATCACCGCCCTCAAGCGCCTGGGCGTCGAGGTTGTCATCATCACCGGCGACAACGCCCGTACCGCCGCCGCGATCGCCGCCCAGGTCGGCGTCACCCAGGTGCTGGCCGAGGTGCTCCCGGAACACAAGGCGGACGAGATCCGCCGCCTGCAGGGCGAGGGCCGCACCGTGGGCATGGTCGGCGACGGCATCAACGACGCCCCGGCTCTGGCCGCCGCCGATGTCGGCCTGGCGATCGGCACCGGCACCGACGTGGCCATCGAGGCCGCCGACATCACCCTCATCTCCGGTTCCCTGACCGGCGTCGTCACCGCCATCCGGCTGTCGCGGGCCACGATGCGCAACATCCGTCAGAACCTGTTCTTCGCCCTGGTCTACAACGCCGTCGGCGTCCCTCTCGCCGCGGGCGCCCTGTACCCGCTGTGGGGTATCCGTCTCAGCCCGATCATCGCCGCCGCCGCGATGGCACTGTCCTCCCTGTCCGTCGTGACCAACGCCTCCCGCCTGCGCCGCTGGCACACCAGCCCGCTGCCACCCGCCACTCCGGAATCCGTCACACCCCGGGTGGAGTCCGCAGCCAACCGGGTAACGGCCCAGCCCGCTGCGGCCGACGTCGGGCGACTGCCGCGCCACTCGTCTGGGTCCGGCACCGGTCACGAGCACCCGCCAGGCTCGGAAGCGATGGCTGTGGACCCGGTGTGCGGCATGCATCTGGACCGGGCAACAGCCGCCGAACGACGCGACACCGAAACCGGCAGCTTCTTCTTCTGCTCCGCGCACTGCGCGGCCGCCTTCGACGCCGACCCGGGCCGCTACCCCGCATCGGCAGCAGACGGGACAAACGACGGAGGGCAGAACCGATGACCGCCATCCCCGACCACGCCCTCACCGCGGATCCGGTAGCGAACGCCGCCCCTCGCGGCCACGCCGACCACAAGACCGAACACCTGTCCCGGTTGCACCCGGGCAGTGAGCTGCCGGTCGGGCTCGAATCGGCTGCGCATCGCCATCAGCCCGGGATCAGGCCCTCGTCGGAGAGCAGGTCCCGCACCTGCGTGAGGGTGGTGTCCTCGTCGGGCAGGACCAGGTCGGACGGCGTGATCGCCTCGGCCGGCAGAGGTGTGCCGAGACTACGCACCGCGTCCAGCAGGGCCGACAGGGCGGTTGCGAACGCCGTCTCGTCGCCGGCGTCGGCTGCCGACTGCAGGGCGGCGTCCAACTCGTTGAGCCGGTCGAGGTGTTGGTCGGTGATCTCGTACTGGCCCTCGCCGAGAATCCGCATGATCATGAGGTCGCCTCCGGGTCCGGCGGGCCCTGCTCGGCGCTCCTGCCTTCTACGGCGGGCGGGGTGGCGGCCGCGGGGAGCTGGGCTTTCATCCGGGCCAGTTCCTTGTCCACGTCCTGGCCCGCGGTGACGCGCTCGAGTTCGGCCTGGATGTCGTCGCGGCCGGCCGGGAGGGTGGCGTCCTCCAGAGCGCCGGAGGCGAGCAGTTCGTCCAGTGCTCCGGCGCGGGCCTGCAATTGTTCGGTCTTGTCCTCGGCGCGCTGCACGGCCATGCCGACATCGCCCATCTCCTCGCCGATGCCGGTGACGGCCTCGGTGATGCGGGTCTGGGCCTCGGCCGCGGTGTAGCGGGCCTTGATGGTCTCCTTGCTGGTGCGGAAGGTATCCACCTTGGCCTGCAGGCGCTGTGAGGCGAGGGTAAGTTTCTCCTCCTCGGCCTGCAGCGACGCCTGCTGGGGCTGGAGGTCGGTGATCTGGGAGGCCACGGCGGTGCGCCGACTCAGGGCTTCGCGGGCGAGGTCCTCGCGTCCGGCGGCGAGCGCCTGCTGGGCCTGTCCCTCCAGCTTGCCGCTGGACTGCCGCAACTGGTTGATCTGCAGCTCGACGCGCTTGCGGCTGGTGGCGACGTCCGCCACACCACGTCGTACCTTCTGCAGCATTTCCTGCTGCTGGGTATAGGAGTAGTCCAGTACCTCGCGCGGGTCTTCGGCCCGGTCCAGGGCCTTGTTCGCTTTGGTCCGGAACAGGGTGGCTATGCGGTGGGCGATGGTGGTCATAGCGGCCTGCCTCCTCTCGATCGGTGAGGAATCAGCCAGTCCATGCCTCGTCTGCGGGACACCTCCAGGCTCCGGCGGCATGGTCTGGGCCGCAACCTCGCTCCTGGCGTCCCGGTCATTGGCCGCGGCCGGTGACGGCGCGGAACCGCACGCGGGCTCGTGGACAACGACGACCTTGGAGAACCACAGGTCAGGCGTCGGCGTACTGTCCAAGCAGTCGGCAAGTGTGACCCAACCTCCTGCCTCCGCTTCACTCGATGTCGAGCACCTCGTGCACGGGGCGGCGCGGCGTCTCGGGGCCCGAGGGGCCGTAACCGAGCCTGAGCACGATCTGCACGAATCCCATCGCCGAGAGCGGGTCGCGGACGGCCCAGCGAAGTTCTGGCCACTCGAGGGCATGGGAGGTGAGTGAGGTGGACAGCCCGTCCAGCGTGGCCTGAAGCAGGACGCGCTCCAGCGCCTGGCCCGCCTGCAGCCAGTCCCTCGGCCGGTCATCGGCGGTGCCCAGGAGGGCCAGCTGGGGCGCGTTCTCAAACGTGGCAGCGTCACGGCCGGGCACGCGGCGCCTTCCGGCGAAGTCGCGCACCGGGGCCTTGCCGCCACGCTTGCGTGGGCCGAAGGCGTAGTCCGGGATCCCCTCGGTCGCAGTTTCCGCGACATCGGCGCCGACACGGGTCCAGCGCCTGAGCTCCTCGGAGGCGGTGGGGTCCAGGGCGTCGCGCCCCTCCGCGTCGTAGACCAGGTCCAGCAGCGTCTGAACATGCCATGCGTCAGGGAAGATCAGCCGGGCCCCCTCCAGGAGGGCGGCAGCACTCAGGGCGTCCTTGATGGCTTGAGGTATTTCGTCGCCCGTGAACGGGTGACGACTGGTGCGGCGCCGGTGGATCGTCGGGTACAGCGGGACGAGGTCGCTCTCGGGAGATACAGGGGTGGTCAGCCGCACCGTTGCGAGCAGCTGCGGGTCCGCGGCGTCGGGGAGCAGTTCGGTGGCCGGCTCCCAGCCCGCATGAGCCGCGGCGACGCGCAGATTGAACAGGGCGGCGGCACAGCCCAGGTGGAGGGCACGGGTGGTGGGGTCGGCACGCGGCATGGCGCGTTCGAGGTCGGAGCGCACTTGGACGGTGCTGCTGTCGCGGACGAAGCGGAACGTCCACGGCTGCGCGTTGTGCATGGACGGAGCGGCGGTGGCGTCTCGGACGAGCCCCGTCACGGTGTTCGCGTCGATCGCTTCTGCCGCCACGGCCACCCTCCCGGTGGACCCGACCGACCTCCTGCACCGCCTGCGTCGGCGGTCTGCCTCTCACGGTAGCCCCAGCACGCGGCTGCCGCCGCTCAGGCCGTCGGCAGCGGTGTGCCCCGCTCCGGCAGTGACGCGCTGCAGAGCGGAAGCTGCACGGGTGTGCGGTCCGTTGCCGATAGAGTCATTTTGCACCTTTTTCACCTTATTACCGCTTCGTCGAAGCACGGTCGCCTTCGGAGGGCAGGCCCATGGCAGCACTGATCCCGGGCAGTGAACAGACGCTTGCCCTGAGCTTCACCGACCGCGAATGGTGGACCGTCATCCACGGCATGGGACTCGGCGCCGCGTTCCTCCTCGCCTTCGCAGGCGGGCTCGCCGAGTTGTACAGCCTCAAACCCGCGCTGATGACACGCGAAGGCGTGGTGAAGCGGATGCGGCGGGTCAGGATCGGCGTCACCGCGATGGCGGTGGCGGCGTGGGCGACGGTGATCACCGGGACCTGGGTCGTCTACCCCTGGTACCGGGAGAAGATCCCGAGCAGCCCCAGGTCGGAGTTGCTCGCCGACCCCGGCACAGCGGACTGGCACGAGTTCGGCATGGAGTGGAAGGAGCACATCGCCTGGCTCAGCCCGATCCTGGCGACCGCCGTCGTCTTCATCGTCTGGTACTACGGACCGGGCCTGATCCGGCACAACCGGGTCCGGCACACCACCATCGCCCTGTTCGTCCTCGCCTTCGTCTTTGCCGCGATCGCCGGGGCACTCGGCGCGTTCATCACCAAGGTCGCGCCGGTCCAGTAACAACAGGCACGAAGGGAGGCCGAAGAATGGAACCCAGTAACGGAGAGACCCCCTCCGCAGGGAGAGGGCAGGACGAATTCCCCCTCAGCGAAAAGGTGGAGGGACCGATCTCGGCGGCGATCATCGCCGCGGGCATCGGCGCCACCGCGCTCGGTCTGTTGACCACCCTTGCCGAGGCCGACACGAGTGTGCAAGACGCTCTGGAGTGGAGCGCCTCGGTCGGTCCGCTCTCCGGCAAGACCACGCTGACCGTGGTGGTCTGGCTGCTGGCGTGGGCGGTACTGCACATGACGCTGCGCAACAAGCCGTACGAAACCGTGCGTGCCCTCATCATCAGCTCGGTGCTCATCGCCCTGGGGGTACTTGGCACCTTCCCGGAATTCTTCCAGCTCTTCAGCTGAGGCGCGCATATCGGCCGTCCCTCATGGCGCCAAGCCGGCCCTGCGGCTGACCGTTACAGGGGAAACTCGTGATAACGCGTGACGCAGGCCGCGCTCTGGCGTGCCATGCCCTTGTGGTCGGCGGCGCCATCGTCACAGCCCTGCCGCCGGTGTACGCCTGCCGCGCCGCGGTCCGCAGGCCGATCGGGCTGCGCTTCCGGCGCAGGGTGCCGGAGGCCGGGGCGGGGACGACTCCCACCCGGACGTCACCTCGACCGGGACCTGTGCATCGCCTGCGGCCGGTGCTGGGAATGTGCTCTGAGGTACAGGGCACCTTCGCCCCCCACCCTGGTTGGCAGAGGCAGCGACACAGTCGTGGCCCCTCAGCACGCGCCCCCTTGGCCGGGTCGGACGGCGTGGCCTGCGGCGGCGACATCTACCCCACAGGGGCGATCAGCCCGGACCACTCCGCGGGCTCACCTCCGCGTTCCACCCCGCGGCGGCCCGGACGCGCGCACCGCGGTCCAGGGCGTCGCGCAGCGGATCGTCACGTACGGTGGCGCGGGTGGCGTCCCCACTGAGAGGCCGGCTCGTCGCAGGCCGTGGTGCGGTGGACATCAGCGCCCGCCATGTCCGCAGAGCTCTGCGTCTTTCACCGCGAGTTGGGTGAGCGAGACCATTGAAGTGTGCAAGCTTCCTGATCTTCGTCGTGGGCGGCGGTGGGATCATGAACAAGTCAGGCGTTGCGCCAAGATCTGCCCAGCCCGGCCCCCGGATCCCGGTCTTGGAACGGTTGGGCCCGGCGGATCTCATGATGCTGTGGCCGGATGATCTCGGCTGGCCCGAGGTGATCGGCGCCCTCGCCATCCTCGATGGCACCGGGCTGTTCGATCCGGATGGTCGCTTTCGGATCGGGGCGGTGCGGGAGGTGATCGGAAGCCGTCTGCCTCAGGTCCCTCGGTTCCGTCAGCTGCTCCATACACCTCGGCGGGGGCTCGGCCGGCCGCTGTGGGTCGATACTCGATTCTTCGATCTCACCGAGCACGTCCGCGTCCTCCCCTTCGCTGCTCCCCCTGATGAGACAGGCCTTCTTCGCGCTGCTGAGCACGTGCGCGCTCTCCCCCTGAGCCGGTCACGGCCGCTGTGGGAGATGTGGTTCCTGCCCGGCCTGGCCAGCGACGCGGTGGCCATGTTCATCAAGGTGCACCACACCATCGCCGACGGCCCGGCGGGGGTGGCCCTGCTCGGTACGTTCCTCGATCCGAGTGCCGATGCGCCCACGACGCCCGCCCTTCCTTGGACCCCGGCGCCGATGCCGTCGGGCCGCGACCTGTTCGAGGACAACCTTCGTCGGCGCGTCCAGGCGGCCGAAGGCACGCTGTCGAAGCTCCGTCGGCCCGCCACCACGCTGCATCAGGCCCGGGAGAAGTGGCCCGCGGTACGCGAGAACTATCTCAAGGAGCGAGCGCCACGGACCAGCTTCAACATCCCGATCGGTCGGCACCGCAGACTGACGGTCATCCGCAGCAGCCTCGACGCTGCCAAGCAGATCGCTCACAGCCACGGCGTAAAACTGAACGACGTCCTGATGTCGGCAACCGCCGGCGGCCTTCGAGAGCTGCTGCGCAGCCGTGGGGAACACGTCGAGGATCTGGTCCTGCGGGCCTTCGTGCCCGTCTCGCTCCACCAGGAGGAACCCGGCAGGGCACGCGGCAATCAGGACGGGATGATGTTCGTGCCGCTCCCGGTCGGCGAGCCCTATCCGATCCGGAGGTTGCGGCTGATCGCCGAGGCGAGCGTCCGACGGAAGAAGCACGTAATTGGCGCTCCCGAAGGAATCGTCGGCGGTAACCGCGTCCTCCAGCGGGCCATGACACGCGGCCTCGCCCGTCAACGTTGGGCGAACGTGTACATCGCCAACATCTTCGGTCCTCCGATGCCCCTCTACCTCGCCGGAGCGCGGATCACCGAAATCTTCCCGGTGGTACCGCTTATCGGGAACTTCACCCTTGCGGTCGCTGCGCTCTCCTACGCCGAGCAGTTGAACATCACCGTCGTAGCCGACGCGAACGCCTGTCCCGACGTCGAGATCCTCGCTCAGGGCATGCGGGACTCTCTTCAGGCGCTGAGCCCTTTCAAGCCCGTCCTGACGTGAGGTAAGGAGCGAGACGCCCCACCGTCTCGTCCTTCACACAGTCTGCCCAGGGCCGAGATGGCGCGCGCTACCGTCCCCGAACAGCACACCTAGTGCTGTGACCGCATAGGTTCGCCGAGTTGACGATTGGAGCGATGGGACGCCGACCGGCCGCAGTGGAACTGCCTGCAGCGGTACAGGAGTCGGTGACCGTGTTCGGGGAGGAGGTGGCCGCTTTGGAGTTCGATGCCAATGGCTCTGACGCCACCTTCGCTGCCCTGAAGGAGTACCGGGCGGCGTTGGCGGCGTACGACCGGGCCAGTGGGGCGCGTACGAAACCCGACGCGCTGACCGCCCTGCGCGACGGCCGCGCCGCCATGATCCGTCTCGACGCCCGGCGCCATGGCCGACCAGTCCCGATCGACGCCCTCCCGCCGGCCGCCGACCCCGGTCGCCCGCGACCGCTCACCGGCACCGGCGAACGTCATCTGTCCATCGGTTACGGCGACGCCAAGACCGAGGTGCTCATCGACGATCCCGAGCCCGGCCGTCCTGCCCTGGTGGAGGCCGATGCCACCAGCGAGGGCAACTTCCACTGAGGGGCATGACACACACTGCGGATTGCCCCATACCAGGATCTGGTCGTGATCATCGGGAAGTACCACGGCCGTCGCTACCTGGCTGCGGACGGCACCCACCTGCTCGTTACCACTGCCAACAGCAGGGACGACCGCAGTTGGTCGACCCGCGTCGCCCCGTTGTCGGCCACGACCAGGCTCGCCCCCGAACACTGCGGCCACAGTGACGAGGTGCTTCGCCACAACGGCGGCCCCGCGTTGCTCACCGTCCAGTTCCAGTCCGACACCAACTGGCAGGTCCGTTACGTGTGCCAGGGCCTACGGTATTGGCCTGCAAGGCAGACGTCGACGCCGACCTCAGGCACAGAGGTCGGCGTCGACAGACGTTGTGGTGACTAGAACGAATGAGTGTCGCAGTACGGGTAAACGCCCCCGTTGACGGCGTCCTGCCAATATCCCAGCCACTTGATCGCATTACGGGTTGCCGGCCCGTAGACGCCGTCGGCGCTCAGGCCGAGCATTGATTGGAGCCACCGAACGGCATCCACCGTGCCGGTGCCGTAGATCCCGTCTGCCCCTCCGGTGGCGCGGATCCGATCGGCGGCATAGGTGCCGCTGTAGCAGCGAAGGATAGCCGTCTGCAGCGTCTTCACAGCGTTTGAGCTGCCCGTGTGATATTGCATGTAACAGCTCGTACCATTATCGGTGCGCGCGGGAACTGTGTAGCTTGCCAAGTACCCATCGGCGCGCTTCACCGTCGTGTTGCACGGACCGTAGGCGGCGTGGGCGGGCGCAGTCATCATCGGGCTGGCCGTCAGGCCGGCGGCGAAGAGGAGAGCCAAAGCCCCCAACACTCCGATCCGCATGCGGAGCGTCGTTGATACTCGTTGCACGATGCAATCCTTCCGGTCGGTGATGTCGTCTCAGGGACGGCCTCGCCCACGGACCGTAGGGTCATCGTGACCTTCGGACTTTGTCATCCGTGCAGGGAACTTTGTCAGCAGTGCACAGCCTCAAGTTGACGCCACATCAGGCGAGGGCCCTGCGTGCCCGTCGAAGCCGTTGCGCAGCAAGAGAGAATCCCGCCAAACTGAGGGCGGGAACCGTCCGTGTCTAGGGGGACTTGTGGGGGAACGGGCCGAGGTACTGTCAGGCTGGCTCTATGACCGACGCAGACGAAGGTCTGCCTCATGAGCCCGGTCCTGGACACCGCGTTCATACCGCCGCGGGACCGGGAGGAAGTGATCCGGAATGCGGTGTGGGAATCCATGGTGGCGGTCGATATCGACCACCGTCCTCCGGCTGAGGACATCTCCGTTCGCATCGGGCTCGGCGCCGTGGGGCCCATCAAGATCTGTTCGGCGCGGGCGACCGCAGTCACTCTCCGTCGGACGGCGCGGCTCGCCCGGGAGGACGAGGAGCCGGCCGTCACTCTCGGTGTTCAGATGACGGGCAGCAGCCTGGTGGTGCAGAACGGCCGCGAGTGCCTGCTGAGGCCGGGAGACTGCGCCGTCTACGAATCGATCGCTCCCTACACACTTCTCTTCGACGAGGGAGTCGACCACCGCTTCATCCGGTTCCCCCGCGCGGCACTCGCGCTCCCCGACCGGTTGCTACGAGACATCACCGCGGTCCCCCTGGGATCCGACAACCCCATTGCGCGCCTCGCCTTCACCTACTTCTCCCAACTGGCCGTCAGCGACGAATTGCACCAGGGCGTGTACGCCGATGCCGTGGTGGAACCCAGCATCGAACTGCTCCGTGCCGCGTTGGCGTCCCAGCACGGTAACTCCAGCGTGGCCAAGGGCCCGTTGGAGGCGACACTCAGCCTGCGGATCACTCATTACATGCGGGCGCACCTGGCTGATCCCGATCTGTCGGCGGCACGGATAGCCGCTGCACACAGCATCTCCGTACGTCACCTCTACGCGGTGCTGTCCCGGTCAGGCATCATTCTCGGAGACTGGATCCGTAACCGCCGCCTGGCCGAATGCAGGCGAGAGCTGGCCGGCCCGACCGGCCGACTGCGGACCATCGCAGCAGTAGGACGGAGTTGGGGCTTCGTGGACGCGACCCACTTCAGCAAGGTGTTCAAACAGGCATACGGACTCTCGCCTCGGACCTGGCGCGACCAGAACCACCCCCGCTCCTCCGCGTAATGGTCTCCGCGCGGCCGCGTTTCGCATGGCCGACCTTGGACGCTCAGTCTGGGCCCGGGGTCAGACCTAGCGGACCATCAAACTCATGCCCGACGGAACCGTCTTCGACCGGACGGCAAGAAGGTCAGCCTCCAGGAGCAGGGCCACGAGTATGCAGAAGCCCAGCTCATCGCGCTCGGAGCGCCGGTGCCGTGGGCTGGCTGCACAGGTTCGCCAAGTTCTTCAGGCCGCGGCGGCGACGGGACGTCCGCCCCAGCGGATGCCTCTCTCGCTGCGGATCCGGGCGCGTTCCTTGCGTTCGGCGGCCAAGACGTCGCGGTGACGGGCATTGGCGTTGCGCCACCGCAAGTAGGCGTGCAGAGCCCGGGTCTGCACGGTGTGGTTGGGGTGATGGGAGTTGGCGATGGTGAACTGCCGCAGCGGTCCGAAGTGGGCCTCGATCGGGTTGGCCCACGAGGCGTAGGTCTGGGTGAAGCACAGTTCGACCTTGTGCTTCTTCGCCCAGCGGCGGATGTCGGCGCCCTTGTGGGCGGACAGGTTGTCCAGGATCAGGTAGATCGGGGCGTCGTCGGGCCGGGCGGGATCGACTTCAGCGCGGCCAGCGTGTTCCCG
The DNA here is from genome assembly GCF_005786655.1 of Streptomyces montanus. NCBI lineage: Bacteria > Bacillati > Actinomycetota > Actinomycetes > Kitasatosporales > Streptomycetaceae > Streptomyces > Streptomyces montanus. The sequence goes on along the minus strand of NZ_VBZC01000060.1, from coordinate 39,392 downwards.
GCGCCTTTCTTGCGACGGTTGACGCCTCACAGGGTGTCGTCGCCGATCGAGTAGCAGCCGTGCAGGTACCGCACCCCGTGGGTGCGGTGGTAGATGGCCGGTACTCGGTCGGGCTTGGTCTGCTCGGCCCAGCAGTTGCCGCCGGTGGGCCGGATTCCCAGCGGGCCGAACTCGTCGAAGGCGAAGGCCCGGTCCGGGAAGCGGTCCAGGACGTGTTCGATGCGGTCGAGCTTGGCGTCGCGCTCGGGGTCGGGTGATTCCTTCCACGTCTTGGTGCGCTGGAAGGTGATGGCGCGGCGGGCGAGCACGCAGCGTAATGCCTCGCGGCCGATGCGTATGACCCGGCCGTGGACCTTCCGCAGGTAGGCGACGAGCTTGCGCAGTGACCAGTGGGTGAAGGGCTGGCCGAGCTTGACCGGTCGGGTGGTGGCCGTCGCCACGACGAAGTCCTCGTCGTCAGTGCTGAGCAGGCGGGGACGGCCTCCCGCCCATCGAGGGTCCAGACAGGCCAGGCCGATCTCGTTGAAGCGATGGATCACGCCGCGGACGGTGTCTTCGTCGGCCTGAACCAGCTGGGCGATCACCGGCACGCGGTTCCCGCCGGCCGAGGCCAGCAGCATCATTGCCCGCCGGTACCTATGCGGTCACAGCACTAGCTGGGCTGTCTGGACACCTGCTCCGCCGCCGCCCTGACCGCTCGGAGGGTCCCGCGCAGAACGACGCCGATGCCGGGGGAGACGAGCGTCCAGTAGCGGCCGAAGCGGGCGGTGGATGCCGGGTCCGTGCAGGCGGTACGCGCCTCGTAGGTGAGCAGGGATCGCCGGGTGCCGTACGGATGAACCACGAAGGCGGCCGCCATCTTCGCCCAGCCGGCCTCGTCGAACGACGTGAAGTGCTCCGGTTCGACGCGCCGCCACTCGATGGAGGCCCGCCACGGCTTCCCGACCGCCCCGAAGACGAGCTCACGTCCCGGATCCTCGCCCAGCGCCACCCAGGGCTGACCTTCCCAGGCTTCACCGGCGGTGTCGAACAGGTCGGCCACCCGCAGCGACGGCGGGGTCGGCATGGACCGGCCGCGGAACCGTTCAGGCAGTCCGCGCGCCCACACGGCCGCGTTGAGCAGCGGCGAGTGGATGGTGAGGAGGTCCAGCCCGCGCGCGGCCTCGTAGGCGACGGGCGGTGCCGCGGCGAGTGCCACGCATTCGAGTCGGGAGAACGCGAACTCGGGCAGCGCACCGTCCAGCAGCAGCGGTTCACCGGCGGGATCGACGGTCGAGTCGGCACTCATCGCAGCCTCCCGGGAGCATGTGGTCACGCGGCCCGGGCGAGCCGCGCGCGCAGGTTGTGGAACTGGCGGGTCTGCATGATGAAGTGGGCGGGTTCCCAGAACAACACGTCCATCGGCCTCGTGAGCACGCGCGGGCGGCTTCGACCGTGCGTGCGGACGACAAGGCGGGTGTCCGCGCCGGCCGGTTCGAGGTGGAAGCCCCACACCGAACTGACGAACGCGACAGGCGGCGGGCCATGGAACGCGTCGATCGGGCTGCCGGACGGCAGTCGCGTGTCGGCCCGCAGCACCAGGGTCCGTTCCGGTACGAGTACCGCGACGGTGAACCAGGCGCGGCCGCTGGGCACCGACGCAAGCCGCTGTCCCGGCTCCAGGCCCTGCCACTCGCCGACGATCCGATCAGCGCTCGGTCGTCCACCGTTGTCCAGCCGGTCCCAGCTGTACCAGCCGCCGCGGTCACACCCCATCTGCGCCAGCCACGGCCAGACCTCCGAAGGCGGCGCGGGCAGGGTCGTGGCCATGGTCGAGCTGCTGTCGGCACCGGGGATGAGCTCATCCCCGGGATAGGAACGCGCAGCCTCTTCGCGAGTCGCGCCCCAGGTCAGCATCATCGGCCGCAGGACCAAGCCGTGCAGCGCCAAGGCGACCGCTGCGGAAGCGGCGGCCCGGGCCTTGGACACGGGAGTCACGGGGTGGCACACCTCGCCAGGTGTCCGGTCAGCGGGCTGGAGTCAGGACGGTCGGTGGGCCGGCGGTGACCCCGCCGTCCAGGACGAACTCCACGCCGGTCGAGAAGGTGGCGTCGGTGACGATGAAGAGCACCATACGGGCGACCTCCTCGGGCTCCCCGAACCGTGGGAGGGGCTGTCCGGCCGTGAACGAGTCGTCGAAGTCGGCCGTCATCGCGGTGCGCACCGCACCGGGGTGGACCGAGCAGACACGGATCCCGTCCGGCGCCAGTTCCAGTGCCGCGGCCTTGGTCAGCCCGCGCAGCGCCCAATTGCTGGCCACATACGATCCGATGCCGGCGTAGCCGGTGATGCCGGCGATGGAGGAGATGTTCACGATCACGCCTCCGTCGACCCGGCGAAGAGAGGGTGCAGTCATACGCATGCCCAGCCAGGTGCCCTGGAGGTTGACGTCGATGACCCGCCGGAAGGATTCGAGGCTCTGTTCCTCGATGGTTCCCCACGCGAGGATGCCGGCGTTGTTGACCAGCACCGAGACGGGCCAGTTCCCGCTCCGTCTCCGCCACCACCGTCTGCCGGCCGTCCTCGGTGCTGACGTCCAGGTGCGCGTAGGGGGCCGGGCCACCGAGTTCCGCCGCCAGCTTCTCCCCCTCGGCATCGAGGACGTCGGCGACCACCACGGCCGCGCCCTCGGCCGCGAGCAGACGTACCACAGCGGCGCCGATCCCTCTGGCTCCACCGGTGACGATCGCCACGCGCTCATCGAGACGTCCCATCATGACCTCCTGAACCCATGGCTCGACGAAGATCCGCAAGAGCAGCATCGACCGCGACCGACTCGCCATGACGGTATGAGACCTCCGGTCTCAAGGGCCGCAGGCCGACGACCGATGAGTCGTCGGTCAGGGAGCCGCGGAGATGGCCTCGACGAAATGGCCCACCTGGTCCTCGGGCAGGTGACGGGCGAGGTCCGCCTCGCTGATCAGGCCGACGAGGCGGTGATTGTCGATGACCGGCAGCCGGCGGATCTTGTGCTCCTCCATGGTCTGAAGGACCTGGGCGGCATCGGCTTGGGCGTCGATCGTGATCGGCTTGCCCTGCTCCAGCTGGCCCGCGGTCACGGTCCTGGGGTCCTTGCCCTTGGCGAGACACTTCACCACGATGTCGCGGTCGGTGATGATCCCGTGGAGCCGGTCGTCGGGTCCGCAGATCGGGAGGGCTCCGACGTCCAGTTCCTTCATCTTGCGCGCCGCGTCCTGAAGCGTCTCGTCCTCCTGGATGCAGGTGGCGCCGGCGTGCATGATCTCCCGGGCAGTGGTCATGATCGTCTCCTTCGAGCGTCGCTGTCCACGCGGGAAGAGCCACGGAGCCTGGCCCACCCGGGCCGGTACTCCTCCTCCAGACCAGTGTGGATTCCTCACCTCCCGTGCGCATGCCGGGAACAGGCGCCCACGTCACTCAAGGTCCCTGGGGCTGCCCCGGTAGGCACCGACTTCGGCGGGCGTTCCGGTCTCAGCCGCGCCTGGAGACGCATCACGACATGCCCGAAGCCGGACAGCACTGCGGCGATCGCCAGATCGGTGGGCCGAACCGGCTCCGTACCCAACAGGTCCCGCAGGGGCGGCAGATAGACGCCGGCGACCTGGAGGCTCAGTGCCGCGCCCACGGCGACCAGCAGGAATGGGTTGGCCAGGCTGCCCGGGCGGGCCCGGGAGCCGAGGGCCACGCCGAGCTGGGTCGCCCCGAGCACCAGGAAGATCATGGACTGCCAGGGGCGTCCGGTCTCCCGGGCCCAGACGCCGACCACGAGGGTCACGGTGGCGACGAAGGCCCCCATGAACAGGATCCGTGGCCACAGGCCGGCGCCCAGCACGCTCTCCTCCGGGGGCCGGGGCGGGTGGCGCATCGTGTGCGGGTCGACGGGTTCCGCGCCGAGAGCGACGCCTGGCACGCCGTGCGTGAGCAGGTTGATCCACAGGATCTGCGCGGGCAGCAGCGGCAGCGGCATCCCCAGGAAGGGGCCGAGGAGCATGACCAGAATCTCCGCGGTGCCCCCGGCGAGCGCGTAGAGCAGGAACCGGCGTACGTTCGCGTAGACCCGGCGTCCCTCCTCGACGGCGGACACGATCGTGGCCGGGTTGTCGTCGGCGAGCACCAGATCGGCCGCCTGGCGGGCTACCTCGGTGCCGCGCCGGCCCATGGCGACGCCGATGTCGGCCTGACGCAGGGCCGGGCCGTCGTTGACGCCGTCTCCAGTCATCGCCACCACGTGCCTGGCCCCGCGCCACGCCTGGACGATGTCCAGCTTCTGCTCGGGCGTGGTCCGGGCGTAGACCCGTACGCCCGTCAGATCACCCGCTGTTCCTTCCCTGATCCGATCGCCGGTGGTGACCTCCTCGTCGCTGGAGGCGATGCCGAGGCGGTCGGCCACGGCCCGTGCGGTCAGCGGATGGTCGCCAGTGATGAGTACGGGGACGACGCCGGCCCGTTTGCAGGCGGTGATCGTCGGTTCGGACGCGCTGCGGGGCGGGTCCAGGATGCCGACGAGGCCGAGGAGCGACAGGCCCGACTCCCAGGTCGGGGGCCGTTGCGCCGTGTCCTCGTGGTCGGCCGAGGCGACGGCGAGCACCCGGTACCCGCGGCGTGCGAGCGCCTCCGCCTGTGCGGCCGCTCGGGCGACTACCTCAGGACCGTCGGACAGGGTCTCCGGCCGGAGCATGGATTCCGGCGCTCCTTTGCACGCGACCCGCACTCCGCCCTCCGGGCGGCGGTGCACGGTGGTCATGCGCTTGCGGTCGCTGTCGAACGGGATCTCCTCCAGGCGCGGCAGTTCGCGGTCCAGCGCCGCCCGGTCCAGCCCGAGGCGGGCTCCGGCCACCAGCAGGGCGGCCTCGGTGGGATCGCCGAGAGCGCTCCAGTCCGGGGAGTGGTCCGACGGGGGCTCCAGCGCCGCGTCGTTGCACAGCATCGCGGCCCGCAGGAGCGCCGCCAGGTCGGGTGCGTTGCCCGGGGTCACCGTCTCGCCGTCGCGGACGATCCGGCCCTCGGGGTCGTAGCCGGTCCCCACGACCGCTGCCTCGCCGAGTGACGTCCACAGTTGCTCGGCGGCCATCCGGCCCTCGGTCAGAGTGCCGGTCTTGTCGGTGGCGATCACGGTCACCGAGCCCAGGGTCTCCACCGCGGGCAGTCTGCGGACGATGGCGTGGCGGTCCGCCATGCGCCGTGCTCCCAGAGCGAGAGCGAGCGTCACCACGGCGGGAAGGGACTCCGGAACGGCGGCGACAGCGAGGCTGATCGCCGCCACGATCATCAGCTCCACGGGCTGTCCGCGCACCAGCCCGAGAGCGAGCACCACCGCGCACAGCGCCACGGTGACAGCCGCCAGCGTCCGGCCGAACCTCGCCAGGCGGTGTTGCAGCGGAGTCAGGCCGGGCGCGGCGCCCATCAGGGAAGCGATCCGGCCGAGCGCGCTGTCGGCCCCGGTGGCGGTGACCACGGCGCGGCCACGGCCGCGGACAATGACCGTGCCCGCCGACACCGCACCGCGCGCCGGGTCGCTGTCGGGCGCCTTCTCCGCCGGGACGGACTCGCCCGTCAGCGAGGACTCGTCCGCCAGGAGCAACGCCGCGGCCTGCACGTCTGCATCCGCGGGGACGATCTCCCCCTCGGCCAGCAGGACCAGGTCGCCCGGCACCACCTCGGTTGCCGGGACGGAACGTTCCTCACCGTCCCGCACCACCCTGGCGGCGGGGGCACTCATGGCGGACAGGGCCGTGACCGCCTGTTCCGCGCGTACTTCCTGTACGACGCCGACCACGGTGTTAACGGTGATCACGAGCAGGATCACTGCGGCGTCGGAGAGATCGCCGGTGGCGATCGTCAGGGCGGCGGCCACGAGCAGCACGAGGATCAGTGGGTCGCGCAGCTGCTGCAGCACCCGCCGCCACACCGGGGCCCGCGGCTCTGCGGGGACTTCGTTGGGCCCGTGGAGCGCGAGCCGCCGCGCGGCCTCGTACGACGACAGCCCCGTGGCAGGAGTCGTACCCGGGAGCCGGTTGGCCTCCCCAGCGGACCTCCGGCTGCTTCCGTGCGGGTTCACGCCCGTGGCGGAGCCGCGTCCGGACAGCTCCGAGCGTTGGGTGGCATCAGCCGCTCCTGTCGTGTACCCGGCCACCGCCCCGAGCGACGGCGCTCTGCCCTCTCAGAGTGCCCCCTTGCTCAGGGCTGCGCGCGGCTGCGGCCGTGGTCGGCGGCATACGCGGCGAGCACTTCCGTCGGTGTTCCGCCCGTATGGAGGAAACGCTGGTCGAGGATGGCGGCAAGGTCTTTCAACGCACCGGCGAGCAGGTCACCGGCCAGTCGCGCCTCCGGCCGCCGCCCTGCCTGTCCGCGCTGGGCAAGGGCGTCGGCGTAGCCGACCATGGCCGCCAGCGACGAGTGGTCCTCCCCGTCGTGGAAGTAGTACGCCTCGGCGTACTGGGTGAAGTCGATACGAACGCGTACGACCTCGGTGGCCAGGCTGTCCAGCAGCAACGCCCCCGCAGTGCAGTCGATCTGCTCGGTCGACGGGTCCGCGTCGCGCAGCAGCGCCAGCCGGATGGCCAGGACCCTCCGGCGGGTCAGCGCCGGGTAGATCTCCAGTACCCAGGAGACCGTGGCCGTGAGGAGGGCGAAGCCGACGAGGGCCTCCAACGGTGAGACCAGCCGGAGCCAGCCCTCGCCGGGTGCGATGTCCCCCAGCCCCAAGGTGGCCACCGTGACGAGCGACAGGTACACGGAGTCGAGCAGCGCCGGCTCCTGCGCCGCCTTGGAACCGGGCGAGAAGGTGAACGCCCCGGGCATGTGGGGCCAGTAGACGATGGCCCAGCCGAGGATGACGGTGGCGGCCCACATGCCCACCACCGTCACCATGGCGAGCGGCCCGACGAGCCCGACCACACGCCTGCGCCCACGGAAGCGCCGGGCCAGTCGCCACAGCGCCGTCATGACGAGACGACTCAAACCACCGTGGCGGGTGGGGTGCCAGAGCGTGTGGAACAGGTCCCGCAGGGTGACCATGACCAGCCCGGCGCCGACCAGCGAGACCACCCACTTCATCCACGTCTCCCACGACCCTGTCGCCTGCGGCGCGCCTGTAGCGGAACCCCGCTTCCGGAGCCTAGGCCGACGGCGCCGCCGCGAGGCTCCGAACCGCCGCGCTCCCGGAATTCCTGACCAGCCGTCACGTTTCTTCCGGTCCGCCACGCGGATCAGCTCGCCGGCAGCACAAGCGTGCAGGTCTCCCCCGGTGCGACGGTCACGGCCCGGTCGGGCAGGACCACACGGATCGGTGACTCCTCCGAGTCGGGCACACCGATCCCCAACTGTCCGCTCCGCAGCCGTACGCTGACGCCCCAGTGGCCGCGGTAGCGCAGTGAAAACCCGTACTCCGACAGTGCCGGAAGCGGCACCGGGTCCAGCCGGAGGGCGTCCTCGCGGGTCTCCAGGCCGGTCAGGCCACGCTGCACCAGGTCCAGGGTGCCGGCCATGGCACCGAGGTGGATGCCTTCACCGGTCGTGCCGCCCTGGAGGTCGGCGACATCCGCTTTCAGGGCTTCCTGGCAGTACGTCCACGCCTCGGTCTGTCTGACCCGCGCGAGGACCCAGGCGTGGACGAGGCCGCTGAGGGTGGAGCCGTGGCTGGTGCGCTTGAGGTAGTAGTCGACGGTCCTGCGCCAGAGCTCGTCGTCCATGTCATAGCCGAGGCGGTGGAAGAGGTCCCGCAGCTCGGCAGGTGAGAAGAGGTAGCCGAGCATCAGAACGTCGGCCTGCTTGGAGGCTTGGTAGCGGTTGACCGTGTCGCCCTCCGCCTCGAGAATCCGGTCCAGCCGCCGGATGCTGTCGTAGCGGGCGCGGTAGGCGTCCCAGTCCAGTTCGGCGAGGTCACCGTAGCCGTCGAACTGGCTGATGACGCCCTGATGGAACGGCACCCGCAACCGCCGGGAGGTCTCCTCCCACTTCGGGAGTTCGCCGCTGTCCAGCTCAATACGCTCGAACAGCTCCTGCCGCCGCCACACGGGCAGGCGCCGCACCAGGTCCAGGGCGCGAGTGAGCACCCATGCGGCAGTCACGTTGGTGTACGCGTTGTCGTCGAGGCCCGGGCCGACGGCATCCGGATAGCTGTCGTGGTATTCGTCGGGGCCGACCACACCGCGGATGCGGTAGCGGCCGAGGTCAGCAGCGAACTCCGCGGTGTCCGCCCAGAAGCGGGCGATCTGCAGCAGCATCTCCGCGCCCTTGGTGTGCAGGTACTCGGTGTCGCCGGTCGCTTCGCAGTACTGCCACACGTTGTAGGCGATGGCGGAGCCGACGTGGTGCTGGAGCCGGGAGTTGTCCAGCAGCCAGCGGCCCGAGCGGGGATTGAGATGCAGCTGCTGGGTCTCCTCGCGCCCGTCACTGCCGGACTGCCACGGGTACATGGCCCCTGCCCTGCCCGCCGCGTGGGCCGCGCGGCACGCCGGCGGCAGGCGCCGGTGGCGGTAGTTCAGCAGCGCCCGCGAGACCTCCGGGAAGTGCAGGTTGAGATACGGCAGCACGAACAGCTCGTCCCAGAAGACATGGCCCCGGTACGCCTCGCCGTGCAGCCCACGGGCCGGCACCCCAACATCCAGCTCCGTGGTGTGAGGCGACAACGTCTGCAGCACATGGAACAGATGCAGGCGCAGAACGCGGCCCGCCTCCCCGGGCACCTGCACGTCCGCGCGCCGCCACAACCGCGCCCACGCCGCCACGTGGGAGTCCAGCAGCGCCGAGAAGCCGGGAGCCGCGGTCACCCGGTCGAGCGCCGCCCCGAGCGGGTCGCTGATCGCCACATCACGTGAGGTGTGCAGGGCCACGGTTTTCTCGACAACGGCGGGCCGGCGCGGAGCGATCGGTATCACCAGCCGATGCGCGGCTCGGCGGCGAGAGGGACGCAGGTCCGACGATGTCGGCGACTGCCCCATGGCGACTGTACGGGCCGCCATACCGACACCGACGTAGGAGGCGCTGGTGCGGCACTGCAGCCACGTAGTGGCGTCCCCCGCCGTCCCGGTGCGCACATGGGCCAGGTGGTTGCGGCTGAGGGACCGGTAGCGGTGCACGTTGCTGTTGGTCACGTCGCCGTCCAGGACGGACTCGACCTCGATCTCCCCCGACCAACCCTCGGTGGTGAACACGGTCCGCAACGCGGCCAGGTGAGGATCCGCCATGTGCACCAGGCGGACCTGTTCCACCTTCACCACGCCCGCCTCGCCGTCCCGGAACCAGAACGTGCGCGTCAGCGTGGCACGGCGCAGGTCCAAGGTGTGCCGGCAGTCGAACGGCTGCCGCACGTCGGGAGAGAACCACGGACCGGCCGATCCGTCGGCGGAGCGGATACGGAACCGCAGCAGCAGCCAGTTCGGGAGGTTCACCAGGTCCTCGTTCACCACCTGGCGCCCTGCCACGGTCGACTCCAGGCGATTGTACACCCCGGCCGCGTAGGTGGCCGGACAGTGCACCAGGCCCGCTCTGCATTCGGGCACGGCGCCACGCGTGGCGAAGTAGCCGTTGCCGAGGGTGCACAACGATTCGCGCAGCCGCTCGGCATCGGGGTCGTACCCGTCGTACTCCCAGGTCCACTCCGACATCTGTCGGCCTCCCCCTCTCCCATCACCACACGTGCGGGAGTTCAGGCTCGCTGCGGGACAACGGCCACCGGGCACTCGGCGTGATGCAGCAGCGCGTGGGCGACCCTGCCGAGTTGCAGACCGAAGTGGCCGTGCCGCCGCAGTGCACCCACAACGATCAGGTCGGCGTCGCCCGACGCATGCAGGAGGACCTTGTGAGCGGGACCCTCGACCGATTGGCGGCGTACGTCGACCTGCGGGTGATCCCGGGCGGCGTCGCGCAGTTGGTCGGTGAGGAGGGTGGAGGCCCGTTCCTCGTGGACACTTGCGGCGACCTCGAGTAGCGGTTGGTCCACGTACTCATGGGCGGGGTAGCGCCAGACCCGTACGGCATCCAGAGCGCCGCCGCGCACCTCGGCCTCGTGAAAGGCGAACCGTACGGCGGTCGAGCCCTCGGTGGAATCGCCGACTCCGAGCACCACCCGGCCGAAGGAGCCCTGCCGGTTCCGTTCCCCGCCGCGGACCACGATGACCGGGCACACGGCACGGGCGGCCACGGCGAGGCTGACCGACCCCAGCAGCATCCCGGCGAGTTCGCTGCGGCCGCGAGAGCCCGTGACCAGGGCAAAGGACTCATGGCCCGCGTTCAGCAACACGGACACCGCGTCGTCGGGCAGCACCTCACTCGACACCTTCAGATCCGGGTTGCGGAGCTGGGCGCGTTCCGCGCAGGACGCGGCGATGTGCTCCGCCATGATCTCTTCGGACGGACGGTCAGTGGTGAAGGACGGGCGGCCTCCTTCGTACCGCTCCCACAGGGAGGCGTGGACGAGCCGCAACGGCAACCCGTGGCGTGCCGCCTCGTCCGCCGCCCAGTCCACGGCCTGCAGGCTGGAATCCGATCCGTCGACACCCACGACGAGCGGGAGCTCCATCAATTGCCACCGCCTTCCTGACCGGCAACCGCGGGACCTCCTGTGAATACCGTCGCACCGGCCTGGGCCCATCGCGACACGTGGACCGACTTCGTGACACGCGGATCGGCTGGAGAGCAGACCTCGGTCCCGGTTGCACCGCGCCGGTTTGCGGCGATGGTGGAGTCATACGGCCGGGAAGAGCACAGCGCTGGGTATGCCCCCGGTCGCCGACACGACCACGAAGACCACGGCCCCGCACGGTGAGACGTCCGTGACCGGATACGAAACCCGCCCTCCACCTTCGAGGCCATGGAGAAGGGAAGGCCATAGTGGTGACGAGGCCCGGCGTTTTCGGCGCCCTGACCGAGGAGCATCGCGAGCAGCTCATGTCGCTCGCTCGTGAGGTGTCGTTCGCGACGGGCGAGCGCATCTTCAACGAGGGCGGAAAGGCCGACCGCTTCTGGATCATTCATACGGGCACGGTCGCTCTCGACCTTCACGTGCCCGGCCGGCAAGCAGCGGTCATCGAGACCCTCGGTGCCGGAAGACTGCTGGGCTGGTCCTGGCTGGTCCCTCCCTATCACTGGCATCTGGGGGCCGAGGCCGGCAGCCCGGTGCGTGCCTACGAGTTCGACGCGGCGGCGGTCCGCGAGATGTGCGCGAAGGACTCGGGGCTGGACCACGAGCTGTGCACCTACGTCGCCGGCGTGCTCGCACGCCGGCTCAGGTCCGCCCGGGTGCGCCTGCTCGACCTGTACGCACCCCACGGCGCGGGCGAGGTGCCCTGACGAGGCGAGACGAGGTGGCTGGAAATGCCTGAGACCCCACACATCGTGAGCGATGTGATGACCCAGACGGTCGTGGCTGTCGGACGCGACGCGCCCTTCAAGGAGATCGTCCGGACCATGGAGCAGTGGAAAGTCAGTGCCATGCCGGTCCTGGAAGGTGAAGGGCGCGTCATCGGCGTCGTCTCCGAAGCCGACCTGCTGCCCAAGGAGGAGTTCCGCGACACCGACCCGAGCCTCTACGAGCAACGCGGGCGTCTGTCCGACGTCGCCAAGGCGGGAGCGGTGACGGCGGAGGACCTCATGAGTACCCCCGCGATCACGGTCCACGCTGACGTGACCTTGGCCCAGGCGGCCAGGATCATGGCCGTCCGGCGGGTCAAGCGGCTGCCTGTGATCGACGACGAGGGCATGCTCCAGGGCATTGTCAGCCGTGCCGATCTGCTGAAGGTCTTCCTGCGGTCGGACGAGGACATCGAGGAGGAGGTCCGCCGCACTGTGGTGGCCTACCTCTTCCCGGCCTTCAGCCACGCCATCCACGTGAACGTGCACGAGGGAGTCGTCACCCTCCGCGGGCACATCCGCGACACCTCACTCATCTCGGTCGCCGTGCGCCTGGTGCGCGCCGTGGAGGGTGTCGTGGACGTCGAGCCCCATCTCACCGGCGAGTCCGCCACTCCGGCCCGACCGGAGGGCGCGCAGTGAGCCACGGGCCACCCTTGCCCCAGAGGGAACCGTGTCCAGGCCTCTCGCCTACTTCTCGGCCGGACTGATGCGGCGTCCTGTCAGGCGCGTTGGCTCAATCGACACCCACATCTCGCGTGCACCCCCCGGCCATGGCGTGGTGTGGGCGCGATCGACCAGCCTCCGCACCGCGTCGGGCTCGGTGACCACCCGCGCGGGTCCGACAACGAGCACGCTCCATCCCTGGCTCATGGCCTCGTCCACATGGTCGACCTCAAAGGCGACTTCCGATCCCACGGCCCTCGCCGGGACCGAGTCCGGCGCAGTCCGGAACGCGATCGCGTCATCGACGACCTCGTAGTTGACCGGAACCACCGCCGGGCCGTCCGGTGTCGATACCGCGACGCGTCCCACGCCGTGCGTGGAGAGCAGGGCGCGGCATTCATCAGGGCCGAGGTCCCGCAGCCGAGGGCGCAGGAGCGCCTGGCCCCGGCCGGGTGGCAGATCGATGCCGCCCCCGCGCAGGGCTGCGACGCTGGTTCCCAGCACGCCGGCCAGGTTGATGAGACTGGCGACGGTCGGGTCGGCCGGTTGTTCTTCGAGGTACGCCAGGTACTCCGGCGCCATTCCGGCGCGGCTGGCCGTCTCGGCCCGGGTAAGTCCCTGGCGTGCGCGCTCGGCAGCGACGCGGCGGCCGATGTCACCGGGGTTGGGCACCCTTCCCGACCGAGTCCCTCCAGACCTGGTACTCCGCTGCCCGCCGGTCCCGTGCGTCGTCGGCCGGGAAAGGGCCTGCGGGCTCCCGGGCCCTTGCTCAATGTGACGGATGTGCGCGTCGGGCCCGGGGAAGACGAGCGTCACCTCGTCCGTGTCCGACCAGCGCACGTCGTAGGGCGGCGTGCCATCCGCATGGTGGAGTCCCACAATCTCGCCATCGCGCCTGGTGGCGCCGGTGGCAGGGCTTTCGACAACGAGTTGATCGCCGAGTTGAGCTCGCATGATCGCCACCGTTTTCTGAGAATGCTGCTGTATCCCAACGTGCCACGCACGGCGTGCCTACGCATGGGATGAGACATCCGGTGGTCCGGACAGCCGGACGGACATCACTGGTTGTCTCCACCAGAAACGGAGAGGCGACATGCACCACCGTACGGTCGCAGAGCTCATGACCCGAGACGTCGTGCGCGCACGGCGCGACATGCCGTTCAAGGAGATCGTCAAGCTTCTCGCGGATAACGATGTCACCGCCGTGCCCGTGGTCGACGAACTCGACCGCCCCATCGGCGTGGTCTCCGAGGCCGACCTGCTACGCAAGTCCTCCGCCCAGACCGACCCCTCCGGCCTGACACCGATCCCTCATCTTGAGGCATGGGAGCGCGCCAAGGCCGAAGGGGCCAGAGCCGAGGAGCTGATGTCCGCTCCCGCCGTGTGCGCGCGTCCGGAGTGGACCGTGATCGAGGCGGCTCGCCTCATGGCGGCCCACAACGTCAAGCGGCTGCCCGTGGTGGACGAGGCCGACCGGCTGCAGGGCATCGTGAGCCGCAGTGACCTGTTGAGGATCTTCTTGCGCCGTGACGACGCCATCCGCGACGAGATCACCGGAGACATACTGCGCGGGACGCTGGGCCCTGCTGCCTCGGAGGTGACAGTCGAGGTGCGCAAGGGGCAGGTCACCTTGAGTGGATCCGTCGGGGTCAAGATCCTGATCCCGGTGATCGAGCGGCTGTGCCGGAGTGTGGACGGCGTGGTCTCGGTCTCCGAGCACATCGCGTACCGGGAAGACGACTCCCGTGGTTCCCGCGGCGGCACGTGACCCTTGTGTTACTCAGCCAGAGATCTCGATGCGATGCGGTTTGGCCTTCTCGGCCTTCGGGACGCGCACGCTGAGCACTCCGTTGGTCAGCTCGGCGCTGACGTGTTCGGTGTCCGAGTTGGGCGGCAGACTTGTGCGGTAGTCGAACTGCCCGATGCGGCGGGTCTGCCGCCGAACCACGCCGGTGTGTTCCTTCTCCTTGATCTCGCCGTGGACGTCGAGCTCGGACTCCGTGACCTCGACGGTGATCTGGTCCTTGTCCACGCCGGGAAGCTCCAGCTCCACCACGTACGCGTCCTCGGTGTCCTCGATGTCGGCCAGCGGCGCCCACGCCCCGGCCGTACCCGGTTCACCGCCACCGGGGAAGGCGGACTGCATCAGACGGTCCATGCGGGTGTGCAGTTCCTCGAGTTCGCGGAAGGGGTCCCATACCGGGAGAGCACCCCTGCTACGACGGACAGGCAGCGTCATCGGTCATCCTCCTTGTGTCTCATCCGGCAGCGGCCAGCCGGTCTCCGGCCGAGCACTCCGCCCAGCCACGGGCGCGGCCACGCCCTCGATGTCGCGCTCCGCGACATCCACCAGCTGCCGACCGAGGTCCTGCATCGCTCTGCCCGCCGCCAGCTCGTCACCGATCTCCGGCACATCCATGTCTGTGGGGTTGCGATGTGCGGCACCGTGCCCGGTCAACTCGGCGGTTCCGGTGTTCAGCACCGCACGCGCCTTGGTCGTTCCCTCTTCCTCGAAGAGGTAGAGGCGGACCTTCCATTCCACGGTATGCGGCATCACGGTCCTCCTCATCCCGGTACGGATCGCTGTGATCCGGATGCGCTCCGCTCACGGCTTCGCAGGTCCGCGGCCGAGGCCAGGACCTCGTCTTCGATACGGCGCCGGACCTGTTCGGTGAGCGAGGTCAGTCGCCCGGAGGTCACCGCCCGTGGCGCGACGGGCGCCCGGATCCTACGCGCCGCCGGCGGAAGCCCGGCCAGGTCGGCAGCGAACCTCTCCCCGCGCTCCCCCAAAGTGGGGCGCTCGACGGTGCGCCTCCCCCTCTCCATCACCGTCACCAGCAGAGGCACGCCCTGCCCGGGCGGCTGCTCATCACGCAGCCCGATCACATCGCCGTATCCGGGGCAACGGAACACTTGCTTCTGCCCAGGAGCGGTCACCTTGGCCGAGGAGAGCTTCATCACCGGCCGTCCGTCGTACTCGACCAGCTTGTAGGCGGAGTCCAGGAACGGGGCGTCGGCCGAGACCCCGACACGGGTGCCCACGGCGTAGACGTCGATCGGCACTCCGGAGCGAACCAGTTCGTCCACGGAGTACTCGTCGAGACCGCCGCTGGCGACTATCCGTACGTCCGGCAACCCTGCGGAGTCGAGGATGGCGCGCGCCCGTACGGCGAGGGCGCCGAGGTCGCCGCTGTCCAGCCGCACTGCCGAGCCGGGCCCACGGGCCGCGTGGTCGAGGTCTCGCAGCACACGCGCCGCGACACGGACGCCCTCCTCGGTGTCGTAGGTGTCCACCAGGAGCGTCAGCGGGCCGGGGTGCGAGCGGGCGAAGGCACGGAACGCTTCCTCCTCCGATCCGAACGCCTCGATGTAGGAGTGGGCCATCGTGCCGATGGCGGGCAGCCCTTCGGCGGTGGCCGCGGCGACGTTGCTCGTTCCGGCGAAGCCGACCATGCCGCTCAGTCGTGCGGCCTGGAAACCGGCCTGGGGGCCGTGGGTGCGTCGAAGGGAGAAGTCCACGACCGGGTGTCCCGCCGCGGCAAGGACGCATCGGGCGGCCTTCGAGGCGATCGTCGTCTGGTGGCTGACCTGGTTGAGTACGTACGTTTCGACCAGCTGTGCCTGTGGAAGCGGAGCGGTCACCTCCAGCAGCGGTTCTCCCGCGAGAACGATCCGCCCTTCCGGCACCGCCCGGACCTGGCCGGTGAACTCCATGCCGAGCAGTGGCTCCAGATCGCGGGGAGGCCGGTGCAGCGCCGAGGCGAAGGTGTCGACGTCCTCAGGGGTGATCCGATAGCCGGAGAGGAAGTCAAGCGACGACTCCAGACCGGCAGCCACCAGAAACCCCCGGTCGGGCGGCATGGCACGGACGAAGAGACTGAACGTCACCGGGCCGGTCAATCCCTCCTTCAGGTACGACATCGCCATCGTGACCTCGTACAGATCAGTGGTCGTCGCATCGGACATCAGCGTCACCTCCTGGACGCCACCCCAGGACCCCGGCCTGTCACCCGTGGAACCGCGCGGACCACAGGGGCTCCACCAGGTCCCATTCGGCGTCCCACTGCGCGTACCTTCTGCGGTTCAGCGCCAGACGCACACCTTTTCGCCCAGCGACGAAGCCGGCGTACACGCCAACCGCTGTCAGGCCGCCCGTCAGCCAGCCGGTGGCCGTCGCTTTGCTCGCGGGCATCGGCGGGTCCTGAACGGTTCCTTCCCGGTCCACCCAGATCCGCACGGTCGGACCCGCGATCTTGTCCAGCGGTACGCGGGCGGTTCCGGTCCGCTGCCGGCCGTCCTTCCCGGTCCAGCTCACCCGCACCGTCTGCTTCTCGTCCGCCGCGCTGCCCGGTGCTGCCTGCGGGGCAGAGGTCACTCGTGCGGTGGTCAGGTGCCGTTCCGCGGACTGGGCTTGGACGGTGCGCATCGTGGACTCGTAGGCAGCCAGCCCCGCGCTCACCGAAGCCACCGGCAGTCCGAGGGCGAGCACCAGGAGCAGCAGTCCGGAGCACCAGGCTTCGACACGGTCGGACGTACGCCTCAGTGGGTTCGCGCCCTTGGGCGGGTGTTGCTCCTGGTGCGGTCGGTCAGGACCGGATGCGTGCGGAGAATCCTGTGTGCTCATGGTCTGGCCTCCAGCTGTCGCTGGTGCGTCCCCAACCGCGTCTGCCTCCTTCACCACCTTCCACGGGCGGCAGGATCCGGTCACGGGGCCGAAGGTCTCTGCTGACCAGCACTCGGCCCACCCCGCCCGTCACCCGGTCATATCTGCGGAACGACCGCGATCGGACACGGCGCGTGATGCAGCAGCGCGTGGTTGACCAGGCCCAGCTGCAGACCGATGTGCCCATGCCTCCTGCGAGCCCCGACGACGAGCAGATCAGCGCTGGACGCGCTTTCCAGGAGCGCACGTCGTGCCGGGCCCTCCACCACCTCGCTGCTCACCGGCACGTCCTGATACCGGTCCGCGGGGTCGCGCAGCGCCTCAGCGAGCACTTGCGCCGGCGGGCGCCGCACGGCTTGGAGGGCGTATCCGGGCAGGCCCGGAGGCCCGGGGCTCCCGACCGGGGCACTCCAGGCGTGTACCGCCACCAGCCGACAGCGCCGCACGTGGGCCTCGCGGAACGCGAACTGCAGGGCCGTACCGCTGCCCTCCCCGTCCTCGACACCGACGACGATGTTCCCGAACCGGCTGTCTCGGTGCTCCACCCCACCGCGCACGACGACGACCGGGCAGTCGGCGTGGGCGGCCACGGCCAGGCTGACCGAGCCCAGGAGCATCCCGGCGAGGTCTCCGAGCCCCTTGGACCCGAGCACCAGTGCGAAGGCGTTGCGCCCCTTTTCGACCAGGGCGGAGGCCGCGTCCTCATGCAGCATCTCGCTCGACAGCCGCACCGTGGGAGCACCTTGCCTGGCACGTTCCGAGGCCGCGCCGATCACGTCGGACGCCTCGCGGTCCCCAGCCGCCGCGTGCAGGAGGTGGAGCGGCACGCCGTGTCGGACCGCCTCGTCGGCGGCCCAGTGCACCGCATCCAGGCTCGCCTCGGACCCGTCGATGCCGACCACCAGGGGAATCGTCACCGCCCCTGTCTCCTCTCGTGCCGGATTCCGCACCTCCGGCCCTCTCCTCCACAGGTCCACATGCGCCGAGGAGGGGATTGGGGTACTTCTCGAATGGGAGAACGCACCACTCGGCATGTCGGCGACGTCCGGACCATCCACGCCATCGGACTCGTTCACCGTCATCCACCGTCATTTCCAGCTTCTTACGGGACGGAGGCCGCCGCCATGCAACCAGCCCTCAGCGTGGGCCTCGACGGCTCACCCGAGAGCCTTGCCGCTGCCCGCTGGGCCGCCGACGAGGCGGAGAAGCGCAAGCTCACCCTGCGCCTGCTGCACGCATGGCCGCTCCTGGCGCCGGAACCGACCCGCGTCCCGTCGGAAGTCGATCAGAACTACTGGGCGAAGCGTCTCGTCCGCACCGCGCGGGCGGAGCTCCAAACACGTCACCCGGGGCTGTCCGTCATCGGCAACCTGGTCGCCTCTCACTGATCGGCGCAGCGCCATCTCCACCCATCCGGCCATGAACACCAAGCAACGAAGCCCGATGGTCCTGAGCAGTCCAACGCACTGATGGGCCCGGTTGCCCGGGCGTCCTTCCAGGGCGACGGTGGAGAGAGCCGGCCGAGTCAGCCAGGGAGTGGGTGACCATGCGAGCCCTCGTCTACCACGGGCCCGGACAGATCTCCTGGGACACGGTCACGGATCCGGCGATCGAGGACCCTGGCGACGCCGTCGTACGCGTCGACGCCACCACCATCTGCGGCACTGATCTGCACATCCTGCGCGGAGACCTGCCCGAGGTGAAGCCGGGAACAGTCCTTGGCCACGAGGCGGTCGGCGAGGTGCTGAACGTCGGCAGCGAGGTCCACTCCATCACTCCGGGCGATCAGGTGATCGTGTCGTCCGTCTCGGCCTGCGGCCGCTGTCAGTTCTGCCGGGACAGCATGTTCGGACAGTGTGGGGGCGGCGGGGGCTGGGTCCTCGGGAATCTGATCAACGGAACACAGGCCGAGTTCGTACGGGTCCCGTTCGCCGACTACTCCACGCGCCGACGGCCCGGCGCTCTGGCGCTCGAGGACGCCGTCCTGCTCGCCGAAGTCCTCCCCACCGCCTACGAGGTCGGGGTGCGGAACGGACACGTGGGCCCGGGAGACACCGTCGTGGTCGTGGGCGCCGGTCCTGTCGGACTCGCCGTGGTCATCATCGCCCGGATCTACTCACCGCGGAGAATCATCGCGGTGGACTTGTCCTCCCCCCGGCTGGAAGCCGCCCACCGACTGGGTGCCGACTCCGCCGAAGTGCCCGGACGGCTGATCGCCGATCTCGCCGACGGGCCCGGCGCCGATGTGGTCATCGAGGCCGCCGGAGATCCGGAGGGCTTCGCCCTGTGTACACGGGTCGTACGTCCGGGTGGACACATCGCCAACATCGGCACGCACGGCAAGCCGGCCACGCTTCATCTCGAAGCACTGTGGCGCAAGAACGTGACGATCAGCACCGGCCAGGTGGACACCTCCTCCACACCGTGGCTGCTGGAGCTGGTGAGGTACGGACGCCTGCCTGTTTCCCAGCTGGTCACCCACACCTTTGGCCTCGACCGGATGGAGGACGCCTATGAGGTGTTCGCACGCGGCACCACCACGGGCGCCCTCAAAGTGGTGCTGCACCGCGAGTGAAACCGCCCGGCCGACAGGAGCCGAGGGCCACAAGAAGACATGGCGAAGCGGAGCGAAACCGCGCACCGTGCAATTCGGGCCCGCAAGAAGCGGGCGGCCCCGGCTCCATGAACGTCAGCAGTATGCGCGCTGGGCACACTGCGCGAGGCGGTGGACCGGGAGGGGCTCGACGACGAACGGCAGGCCGCACTACGACGTGTCCTCTACGGCCTGTACACCCTGGTCAAGGTCTACCGATGCGAGCAGTTCGGGGACAAGCGCCTTGTCCAGTCTTCCCGCCATGGTCACCACGCCGTTCTCCACGGTGACCTCGACAGCGCGCGGATCCAGCAGGTGCTGACCGACCAGGGACTCGACCTCGGCCCGGATCTCGGCATGGTCACGGATCAGGGCCCCCAGCAGATCGCGTCGGCTCACCACACCGACCAGCCGACCAGGGGCGATCCACCTCGGGCTCCAGCTAGTCACCGGGGGAACCTTCGCGCCACGCTCTTTGCGACACTCGTGAACCGAGGGCTGATACGCGACAGCCTCCACGGCTAAAGCGTTGGCGGCAGCAGGGATGCGCAGAAAAGAGTTCCGGGCTACTGCGGCTGACGTGACCTGCGGCAGGACGTACAGCTCTGCGTTCCGCCGCATGGGAGGCCCCCGGCGCATTCCGCGGCGTCGGGGGCCGGTTCCGTCCGGTCCTGTTCAGTTTCAGTGGCTCAGAGCCACGGGTTCGGTGTCGTCGGAGTGTTCGGCCGATGGGAGGAGCCACTCCTCGTAACGGCCGAGTGCCACGACGACTCCGAGCATCAGGACCGGGATCATCACAGCGAACACCGCCATGGTCCCGTCCTTCCCCAGAGGAATCTTGATGGGGGGTGGCGATCGAGTCTCCAGACCGCTGCGGCGCAAACCCTCCGTGTCGATGTCGGAGGCGCGGGTACACGGGGGTCCACCCCGATCATCTGGAGGGAGTCATGCAGCGAGGCAGTGACCGGCTCAGCGTCCACAAGGACGAGGAGATGAAGCATGAACTGCAGGGTCTGCTCAGGTCGGGCCACCCGACCCGGACGGAGGAGTGGCACGATCCGGAGCCGACCGCCGACGACGACCCGCTGGTTGCGGGCGGGCCGGTCACGCCGGGGGGCGCCCCGGGCACCCCGGGCTCCGTGGCGGACTTGCGCCTGGAACTGGCGCGGCACCTGGGCCGCACCTCCTTCCCCGCGAGCCCCCGCGAACTGAGCGGCATCCTGCGGAGCCGGCATGCGCCCGACGGGCTGGTGGAACCGGTGGAGCGGCTGCCGAGGAGGACGCGCTACACCAACGCTCAGGAACTGGCCGAAGCGCTCCTGCGCAACGCGACCGCCGAGCGCGCACCGCGCGAATAACGGTGGCGGACGCATGGGCCGCCGCGTCGGGGGTACTGCGGGCGACACCCCGCCGAGGTGTCCCAGAACGGCATGACCGGGAAACGCAGGGAACGCAGGACAGGAAAGGCCCAGAGCATGGCTGATTTCGTCAGGGAAGTCATGACGCCGGACGTCGTCGCGGTCCGCCCCGACGCCTCGCTCGTCGAAGCGGCACAACTCATGCGCGCTCAGGACATCGGCGATGTTCTGGTCGCCGGCGACCAGATCGTCTTCGGGGTCCTGACGGACCGCGACATCACGCTGCGTGCGGTCGCGGACGGCGTGGACCCGCTCACGGTGAGCGCTCAGACCGTGTGCACGCCGAACCTCGTGGTGATCGGGCCGAACGACCCGGTCTCGACCGCCGTGGAGCTGATGCGCGAGCACGCCATCCGCCGTCTGCCGGTCGTCGAGAATGGCAACCCGGTCGGCATGGTCAGCCTGGGGGATCTCGCGGTGTCCCAGGACCCGGACTCCGCCCTGGCCGAGATCACCCGCGCCGCTCCGGACGACTGGCCGCACAACCTCACCGCCTGAGTGCGGCGCGGGACGCGCCGGGAAAGGACGTGGAAAGTGATGCGGATCGCGTTTCTGATGGCGCCGGAGGGCGTCGAGCAGGTCGAACTCACCGAGCCCTGGTCGGCGGTCCACGACTCGGGCGCCGAGCCCCTCCTGCTGTCGACGAAACCCGGTCGGATCCAGGCGTACCACCATCTCGACAAGGCCGACGTGTTCCCCGTACAGCAGGTCGTTCGCGACGCTTCGGTGGACTCCTTCGCCGGTCTGGTGCTCCCGGGCGGCGTGGCCAACCCGGACGCGCTGCGCATGGACGAGACGGCTGTGTCGTTCGTACGTGAGTTCTTCGAGCAGGGCCGGCCGGTCGCGGCGATCTGCCACGCGCCGTGGACGCTCGTCGAGGCGGACGTGGTCCGCGGTCGCACCCTCACGTCGTGGCCGAGTCTGCGCACGGACATCCGCAACGCGGGCGGCACATGGGTCGACGAGACGGTCCACGTCTGCGAAGCCGCACCCGGAACGCTCATCACGAGCCGTAAGCCCGCCGACCTCAAGGCGTTCTGCGACGCGCTCCTGCCCGAGTTCTGGAAGCGCCGCCACTGACCGCCGGCACACCGGCCCGTTCATCGACGTCACCAGTACGCGGCGTTCAGATGGCCGGGCCGGTTACGCCTGTTCAGACGGGCTGCGCGGACCGCCCATACGCACGGGTCAGGTACGCACGGGTCAGGCGGCGGAGCCGATGGGCGTCTGTCAGAGGGCCGAGCCGAAACGCGAGGTCGGCCGGCGGAGCCGAAAGGTGACGGTCAGGCCTCGCAGCCCGGCTGGCGCTCTCGGGCGCCAGAGCGGGTCCTGCCCACGGCCACCGGGCGGCGCGGGTGACGGCGCAGATACTCCCCCTCCAGTTGCGCCATCCGCACGTTGTGCGTGCGCAGCGCGTCGTTCGAGCCGTACAGCAGCGTGTCGTGGCGCGTGCGGTGGATCGTCTCCAGCTCTTTCATCAGTTGCTGGTCGTCCAAAAGGCCCGGGTCGACTCCGGTCATCGTGGTACCCCGATCATCGGTTCCTTCGGTACGGGTCCGGGTACCCGCCCGGCGCAAGCACATCCCGAGCGGCACCCGGGAGGGAGCCATGGATCTCGCCTTTCTCCACCCACTGTACGAACATCCGGGACCCTGGGCCTCCGTATACGTCGACACCTCCCGGCACACGGAGGCCACCCCACACGAGCGGACACTGACGGCACAGGCGGCAGCCGACCGGCTGGCCGAGCAGGGCGCGGACGAGCCCACCTGCCGGGCCGTGCGCGACGCGCTGAGCGAGCTGCGGCACTCCGGCGATCCACACGGCAGGGCCCTGTTCGCGACCGGCGGCGAGGTCCTCCTCGATCCTCCGCTGGCCGCGTCCCCGCCGGGCGCCCTGTCCACCGACTGGTCGGCGCTCCCGCACACCGCGCCACTGCTCGACCTGGCCGGTGAGGACCCGGTGTGCGTAGTGGCGTACATCGACCGGCGTGGCGCCGACTTCGAGCTCCGCAGCGCGCTGGGCAGCCGGGGCGCGGGCTCGGTGGCGGGGCGGCAGTGGCCCATACACCGTACGAGCACGGCCGACTGGTCGGAGCGGCACTTCCAGCTCAGGGTGGAGAACACCTGGGAGCACAACGCCGCCGAGATCGCCGACGCGCTCGCCGTCTGCCAGGAGGAGACCCGGGCGGACCTGCTGATCCTCGTCGGCGACGACCGCGAACGCCGGTCCGTGCACGAACGGCTGCCGCAGCGGCTGCACGACCGCACGGTGGAGACCCGGTCCGGGACCGGCAGCCGGCTCCTGGACGAGGAGGTGGAACGGGCCCGTGCGGAGCACGTACACCGCAGGGCGGCCGAGGAACTGCGGCGGTTCAAGGCGGCCCGGGCACCGGACGCGGACGGACACATCGGCGCCGTCGAGGGCGTACCCGCGCTGATCGAGGCGGCCCGGGAGCACCGGATCGACGAGCTGCTGATCCGCCCGGAGGGGTCCGAAACGCACCGGGAGGTGTGGGTCGGCGAGAACCCGGACCAGCTGGGACTGCGGCGCACGGAGACGAAGCCGCTGGGCGAGCCGCGCCCCTGGTCGGCGCGGGCGGACGACGCGCTGCTGCGGTCCGTGGTGGCGACGGGCGCACCCGCCCTTTCGGTGACGGCCGCCGGGCCCGAGGACGCTCCGGTGGGGGGCCTGGGAGCCCTGCTGCGCTGGTCCTAGCGGCTCCAGCTCCTGGCGGCTTCAGCGGTCCTGGCGGTCCCAGGCCGAGCCGTCTCGCTCCCCGGTAGCCCGGCAGCCCAGTGGCTGCCGGGCTACCGGACTACCCGGCTACCGGGCGCGCTCCACGCGCCGCTCGTCCCACACCGGCTCCGCCGTCTCCCGCACCCTGCCGTCGCTGCCGAACACCAGGTACCGGTCGAAGGAGCGCGCGAACCAGCGGTCGTGGGTGACGGCGAGGACGGTGCCCTCATACGCCTCGAGGCCCTCCTGGAGTGCCTCGGCCGACTCCAGGTCGAGGTTGTCGGTTGGCTCGTCGAGGAGCAGGGCCGTGGCCCCCTCCAGTTCCAGCAGGAGAATCTGGAAACGGGCCTGCTGACCGCCGGAGAGCCGGTCGAAGCGCTGCTCGGCCTGGGCGGTCAGCTCGTAGCGCCGCAGCCGGGACATCGCGGCGCCGCGGTCCTGGGAATGTTCGGTCCACAGGATGTCGAGCAGCGTGCGCCCCTCCAGTTCGGGGTGGGAGTGCGTCTGCGCGAAGTGGCCGGGCACCACGCGCGCGCCGAGCTTCCACGCTCCCGTGTGCGCCACCTCGCCGCCCGCGAGCAGGCGCAGGAAGTGTGACTTGCCGGAGCCGTTGGATCCCAGTACGGCGACGCGCTCGCCGTAGAAGACCTCCAGGTCGAAGGGTTTCATCAGCCCGGTGAGCTCAAGTCCCTGGCAGGTGACGGCCCTTACGCCGGTACGGCCGCCCTTGAGCCGCATCCTGATGTCCTGCTCGCGGGGCGGCTCCGGCGGCGGGCCGGCCTCCTCGAACTTCCGCAGCCGGGTCTGCGCGGCCTGGTACCGCGAGGCCAGCTCGTGGCTGATCGTGGCCGCCTGCCGCAGATTCAGCACCAGCTTCTTCAACTGGGCATGCTTCTCGTCCCAGCGCCGCCGCAGCTCCTCGAAGCGCGCGAAGCGTTCGCGCCTTGCCTCGTGGTACGTGGCGAACCCGCCGCCGTGCACCCACGCGTCGGCGCCCGCCGGTCCCGGCTCCACGCTCACAATCTTCTCGGCGGCGCGGGAGAGGAGTTCGCGGTCGTGGGACACGAACAGGACGGTCTTGCGCGTCTCCCGCAGCCGCTCCTCCAGCCAGCGCTTGCCGGGCACGTCGAGGTAGTTGTCCGGCTCGTCGAGCAGCAGCACCTCGTCGGTGCCGCGCAGCAGCGCCTCCAGCACGAGCCGCTTCTGCTCGCCGCCGGACAGCGTCCGCACCTGACGCCACTGCGCCTTCTCGTACGGCACGCCGAGCGCGGCCATGGTGCAGATGTCCCACAGCGTCTCGGACTCGTAGCCCCGCGCTTCGGCCCAGTCGGCGAGCGCCTGCGCGTACTGGAGCTGGGCGGCCTCGTCGTCGACGGTCATGATGGTGTGTTCGGCGGCGTCCACGGCGCGGGCCGCCTCGCGGATCCGGGGCGGCGCGACCGACACGAGCAGCTCGCGCACGGTCGTCTCGTCGCGTACGGATCCCACGAACTGGCGCATCACCCCGAGCCCGCCGCTTACCGTGACGGTGCCTCCGTGCGGCTTCAGCTCCCCCGCGATCAGCCGCAGCAGGGTCGTCTTCCCGGCGCCGTTGGGGCCCACCAGCGCGACCGCTGCCCCTTCGCCCACCCGGAAGGACACATCGCCGAGCAGCGCCCTCCCGTCGGGGAGGTAGTACTCGAGGTGCGCCGCTTCCAGATGTCCCATGGTTGCGCATTGTCCGGGTGAGCCGGGGTGAGCGGCAAACGGTTATGCGCGATGCGGGGCCCGCCGGGGTACTCGCAGTTCCATGACCGCAGATGTAGACCTCACCGTGCCCGAATCCGGCCATGCCCTGCGTGACCGGCTGCTGGCCGTGGACTGCCGCCTCTTCGACTCCGTCGCGACCCGGCACTGGCCGGGCGCCGATCACCTCCTGCCGCGGCTGAGCCGCAGCGCCAACCACGGAGTGCTGTGGTTCGCCACGGCGACGGCCCTCGCGGCGACGCGTTCGCCGAAGGCCCGCCGCGCCGCCGCCCGGGGCGTCGCCTCGCTCGCCCTGGCTTCGGCGACCATCAACACGCTCGGCAAGCGCTCGGTGCGGCGCCCGCGCCCGCTGCTCGACGCGGTGCCGATGATCCGTCAGCTGAAGCGGCAGCCGATCACCACCTCGTTCCCGTCGGGGCACTCCGCGTCGGCCGCGGCCTTCGCGGCGGGCGTCGCCCTGGAGTCCCGGCCGCTGGGCGCGGCGGTCGCCCCGGTCGCCGCCGCGGTCGCCCTGTCCCGGGTCTACACCGGCGTCCACTACCCCAGTGACGTCCTCGTCGGCGCGGCACTCGGCGTGGGCGCCGCCTACGCCGTACGCGGCGTCGTGCCGACCCGCGACCAGCTGCCGTCCCCGGGCCGCCCGCATGTGGACGCGCCCGCACTCCCGGACGGGCAGGGCCTGGTCCTCGTAGCCAACAAGGAGGCGGGCACCCCGGAGGCGGTCCGCGCCCTGAACGCGGCGCTGCCGCACGCCGAGATCGTGGAGTGCGAGGCGGCCGATCTTCGCGCCGAGTTCGAGAAGGCGGCAAGCCGGGCCGAGGTACTGGGCGTGTGCGGCGGCGACGGCACGGTGAACGCGGCGGCCGAGGTCGCCCTGCGCCACGGCCTCCCGCTCGCGGTGCTGCCCGGCGGCACGCTCAACCACTTCGCGCACGACGTGGGCGTGGAGGACGTGGGTGACCTGTGCCGGGCCCTCCAGGAGGGCGACGCCGTACGGGTGGACGTGGGCCACTTCTCCTCCGGCACCGTCGAGGGCCTGTTCCTCAACACCTGCAGCCTGGGCGTCTACCCCGAGCTGGTCCACGAGCGGGAGCGCTGGTCGCGGCGGATCGGCGGCTGGCCCGCCGGGGTGCTCGCGGCCCTGCGTGTGCTGCGCGCGGACCGGCATCCGTTGCGTACCGAATTCCGCGGCAGCGAGCGCCCGTTGTGGCTGCTGTTCGCCGGCAACGGCACGTACCACCGCATGGGGCTGGCGCCCGGCCGCCGCTTCGACCTCGCGGACGGCCGGCTGGACGTACGGGTCGTGCACGGGGGCCGCAAACCCGCCGCCCGGCTCCTCGCCGCGGCCGTCGCGGGACCGCTGACCCGCTCCCCCGTGCACGCGGCGGTACGAGTCGGCAGGCTCCATGTGGACGGCATCTCGCCCGGCACCCTCCTGGCGTACGACGGCGAAGTCACCACGGTGGAAGGCGAGTTGACACTCAAGAAACTCCCCGAGGCGCTGACCGTCTACCGGCCGCTTCCCTCTCGCTGATCATCACTGGCCCCTCTCCGATCACCAGTTCAGTTCAGCCAGCCAGCCAGCCAGTCCGTCCGTCCTGCCGTCCGCATTGCAAGACGCGTATCTCATTATTCGACACGGCGGCGTACGGTGATTCCACGGGTATCGCCACAACGGAAGGGGACGCCGTGTCGAAGAAGACCGCCGTCTACACGCACGGCCACCACGAGTCCGTGCTGCGCTCGCACACCTGGCGCACGGCCGCCAATTCGGCGGCGTACCTCCTCGGTTCGCTGAAGCCCCACATGACGGTTCTGGACATCGGCTGCGGGCCCGGCACCATCACCGCCGACCTGGCGGAACTGGTCCCCGACGGACGGGTCACCGGGGTCGACCAGGCGCCGGACATCCTGGACCGGGCCCGGGCCACGGCCGCCGAACGAGGCCTGGAGAACGTCGAGTTCGCGGTCGCGGACGTGCACGCGCTGGACTACCCGGACGACTCCTTCTGTGTCGTCCACGCGCATCAGGTCCTGCAACACGTGGGTGGCCCGGTGCGGGCGCTGCGCGAGATGTACCGGGTCACCAAGCCGGGCGGATACGTCGCCGTGCGCGACTCGGACTACTCGGCGATGACCTGGTACCCGCGCCCGTCCGGCATGGACGACTGGCTGGACCTGTATCTGCGCGTCGCCCGCGACAACGGCGGTGAGCCGGACGCCGGGCGGCGGCTCAAGTCCTGGGCGCTGGAGGCCGGTTTCACCGACATCACCGCCTCGTCGAGCACCTGGTGCTTCGCCACCGCCGAGGAGCTCGCGTGGTGGAGCGGCCTGTGGGCCGACCGCACGCTCGCCTCCGCGTACGCGGACCGTGCGACGGCGGGCGGCCACGCGACGCCCGAGCAACTGCGCGCCGTGTCGCAGGCCTGGCGGGAATGGGGACGGCAGGAGGAAGCCTGGTTCTCCGTCCTGCACGGAGAAATTCTCTGCCGAAAGCCTGCCTGATTCCCGCACTCCGGGAAACCCGTACAGCAGGAGGTTTCACATTATGGTTCCCATCCTGCTGGTACTGCTTCTGGCGCTGCTGCTGTTCGGCGCCGGATTCGCGGTGAAACTGCTCTGGTGGATCGCCCTGGTGGTTCTTGTCGTATGGCTGCTGGGATTCCTGGTACGCGGAACGACCGCAACCGGGACCAGGTCACGGTGGTATCGCTGGTAGTCGGCATTCCACGGTATTCGAGGCTTCTTCGAAGCCTGTTCCCGGTGTAGCGGAAGCCTACTCCCGGGGTAACAGTGGTCCGAGCGGCCCGAGGTCCAGATTGAGGTCCTCGGGCCGCAGGCCGTAGCGGTCGCGCAGTTCGGCCATGCGGTCGTCGAGAAGCATCAGGGTCAGCCCGATCCGCTCCTCCTGGTCCTCCGACAATTCCCCGGTGTCGAAGCGGCGCACCGCCTGCCGCTCCATCAACTGCCGCAGCAGCTCGACGACGGTCAGCACGAGCTTGACGAGATCGCGTTCCACCGTGTCCGGGTCGAGGTCCAGACGGTTCCGACGGCTCTGACGGCTCTGACGGCTCTGACGGTCCTGACCGTCCCGACCGTCCTGACGGCTCTTTCGGGGCGTGGTCACGGCACCTCCTGCCAGGGCGAGCGGACCTGCTCGTTCACCGAGCTGATGAGCGCGTTCAGGTCGATGCGTACGAGATCGACGTCCGCGATCCGCAGAGTGAGGTCTCCGGTGATGACGACCCCGCCCGCGAGCAGCCGGTCGAGCAGGTCCACGAGGGCGATCTCACGGCGTTCGACGACGGTCACGGGCCGGCCTCCTCCTCGGGGGCGCCGAAGGAGCCACTGAACGAGTACGCGGCCCAGGGGCCGGTGAGTTCCACCCGCAGGCCCGGCTCCTCGTCCTTCGTGCGGTCCACCAGTTCCACGAATTCCTCTGAATCAGAACGCGGTACGAGATAGGCAGCATTGAGCACATTGTGACCGGAGGCACGGGAAAGCGCCGCTTTCTGCGGCGCGTGAATCCGGGTGTCCTCCGCGAACCGGGAAAGGGCGCCATGCAGTCTGCGGGCGAATTCCTCGGCACGCTCCCATTTCTCCTCATGGGCTCGACGTTGCCGACGACGCTGCCGCAGATAGTCGCGTCCACTTCCGCTTTTCACGGGATGCGGCCGTTCCTCGGAAACGGGCGTTTCCGAGGAAGTGTCTTCGGGCGTCTCTTCGGATTCCGCGTAGACCTTCACGCCCCATTCCACCCGCCCGTCGAGCCGGTCGAGCGTCCGCAGGAAGGCCTCCTCATGGGCCTCCATCATCGTGCGTACGCCGCTGTCGTCCCGGAACACGGTGGCGAGCCGGAGCGGCAGGGGCGAGGTGACCACGGTGAGCGCGTCGATCACGCTGTGGTGAGCCCGCGCGGTCTCGGTGAGCCAGTCCAGGTCCTCCAGGTGGGCGCGCAGCGGCTCCTCGGCGAAGTCCTCCTCCGGTACGGCGCTGACGATGGCGATCAGGCCGTGGTGGGTCAGCTGCTTGGGCGGCACGCCCGCGACGCCCGTCAACTGGGCGGGAAGGGTGCTGCCGAAGGGGCGGCAGATGGCGTAGACATAGCGCAGACCGCTCATGAGGCCTCCTCTTCCGCGCGTGGTTCCGTGGCGGCTTCCACGCGTGGTTCCGTGCGTGGTGCGCGCCCGCCCTCCAATTCGGCGACGTGCGCGCGCAACTCGGCGTTCTCGCGGGCCAGTTCGTCCCGGCGCGCACTGGAGGACAGCGCGGGGTCGGACTCCCACCAGTCGATGCCCATCTCCTTCGCCTTGTCGACGGAGGCGACGATGAGTCGCAGCTTGATGGTGAGCAGTTCGATGTCGAGCAGGTTGATGCGGATGTCGCCCGCGATCACGATGCCCTTGTCCAGCACCCGCTCCAGGATGTCGGCAAGGTTGGCGCTGCTGTCCCGCCCGTAGGGCTCGGGGTACCGTCCGGGGGTCGTCATCGGGAGCTCCCGTGCTCGGCGGGCTCGTATTCGTCCTCGGGCTCGTATTCGTCCTCCGGCTCGTCACCTTCCGCCTCTTCAGGCTCTTCCTCTTCTTCCCTTTCCTCCTCTTCGGCGTACTCCTCATCCTCATCTTCGGGGTACGGGCCCTCTTCCGCCTCCTCGGCCTCGTACGCGTACGCGTCTTCCCCCTCGTCGGCTTCCTCGGCGACCGCGTCCTCATGGGTGCGCAGCACCTCGCCGTCGCGGATCTCGCCGCGCCAGCCGTCGCCGGCCTCGCCGCGGAGGGTGACGTAGCGGGCGAAGTGCTTGAGGTCGAGGCGCGTCCTGCGGCCCTGTGCGCGCCACAGGTTGCCCGTCTTCTCGAACAGGCCCGTGGGGTAGTACTCGATGATCAGCAGGACTCGGGTGAGGTTCTCGGCGAGCGGGTGGAAGGAGACGACGCCCTTCGTCGTGCCCTTCGCGCCCTCCGATGTCCAGGAGATGCGGTCGTCGGGCACTTGCTCGGTGGTGTGGGCCTTCCAGCTACGGCTGGACCAGAAGACCTTGAGCTGCCAGTCCGAGGTGGTGTCGTCGGCGCGGTTCGCGTTCTTCACACCCTTCGCGAAGGTGCTGAACTCCTGGTACTGGGTCCACTGGTCGTACGCGGTGCGCAGCGGCACCCCGACGTCGACGTACTCCATGATGACGGTGGGCTTCCTGCCCGCACCGCCTTTGCTCCTGCCCTTGCCCTTGCCCTTGCCCTTGCCCTTGCCCTTGCTTCCGCGCAGGTTCTCGAGCGTGTCGCGTACCTGCTCCTTGGCGCGGGAGGCGCCCACTTCGAGGGCGCTGCGCAACGGCCCCTTGCCCTCGGTGAGTTTGCGTCCACCGTCCAGGGCGAGGCGTGCGAAGCCGGGGCTGTTGCCCTCGGCGATGTCGTTGAGCTTGACGGTCGACTCGCCCAGCCTGCGACCGAAGCCGATCAGCAGGCGCTGGGCCTGGGCCGCGGCATACTCCTGGAGCTCCGCCTTGAGGCGGTCGGCGGCCTCGCTCTGAGCGACGCCGCCCAGGCCGCTGCCTTTCGTCGTCTGTTCCGTCGCGGTCTTGAGGGTGTCAGTCATCGTCGCGACCTCCCTCGGCGGCCCGGCGGCGCGTGGTACGGCGCGCAGAGTCCTGTGCGGCGGCCGTCTTCTTCCCGGGCGCCTTCTTGGCGGTCTTCGCCGCCACCTTCTTGCTCGCCGCCTTCTTGGCGGGGGCCGTCGCCGCCATCTTCTTGACGGGCTTCTTGCTCTGCGCCTTCTTCGCCGCGACCTTCTTGGCGGGGGCTTTCTTGGCGGGGGCCTCGTCCGGCGAAGCCTGATCAGGTTCTTCGCGTTCTTCGCTTTCTTCGCGGTCTTCCGGTTCCTCGAAGTCTCCGAAGCCTTCGAAGACCTCCTCGTCCTCGAACCCCGGCACGTCCGGTGCGACGCCGGCGATGCGCTCGCGGACCTCCGCGGTCCGGCCGTGCAGCCGGTCCGCCAGGGCCCCGATCTGCCGCTCGACCAGCGCTCCGGACGCCGCCTTGCCCACTCCGCGCAGTTCCTCGCGCAGCTGGTCGCCGACCTCCTTGAACTGCGGATTGTTCCGCAGTTGCTGATCCACCACGTCCACAAGCATCCGCGGGCTGAGCCGCATCCGCCGGCCGGCCACGAGGGTGCCGACGGCGAACGCCAGCTTCATCTTCTTCGTACGTCCGAGGACGTATCCGGCCCCTACCGCGAGGCCCAGTCCCACTCGGTTCATCATGTCGTCCCGTTGCCTCGTCCCGCGCTCCTGCCCAGACCTGTCTCCAGCCGGTCGAGGAGCTCGTCCTCCCGGCGGTCGAACTCCGCGTCGTCGATCTCGCCCGCCTCGAGCCGTTGCTCGAGAAGGGCGAGTTCGGCGCGGATGGCGGCCGGGTCGTAGTACTGGCGCTCGGCCTCGGCCAGCACCTGTCTGATGGTCCAGAAGCTGCCGCGCACGGGTGCGAACGGCAGCAGCAGTACCTCTCCGATCAGTCCCATGCGCTCAGTGCCCCGTCTCGGCGGGCCCCGCCTGGATGGCCCCCGTCTCGGCGGGCTCGGACGGTCCGGGTTCGACGAAGCTGTAGGGCGGCAGCGGCCCGTTGACACGGACGTCGAGATGCGGATGCCCCTTGCGGACCTGTTCGACGGCGGTGAGGAACACCTCGGCCGACTCGCGCTCCACCAGGAACGACAGGTTGGCCAGCCAGCCGGTGGACTCGGGTCCCACGCTCACGGCGTCGGCGGCCGGTTCCAGGGTGTGCTGCAGATCGACGGCGTCCTCCGCCTCGCGGGCCTTCAGTGCGGACGCCACCATCTCGCCGAGGCGCAGCCGCTGCTCGTAACTGCCGCCGCCCGCCTGACGATTGGCCTCGGCGAGCGCCCTGATCTCCGGGTTCTGGGACATCACGCGGTGCAGCGCGGCCTCTTCGTTGTGGCTGGCCTTGACGTTGTACTCGACCTTGCCCGCGAGCGCGTCGAGGCGCTCCTTGTAGTGTTCCGCGCGTTCGCCGAGCACCCCCGTGACGGCCGCGTCGTCCAGTGCGACGCTGCCGAACCGCATGGGCAGCAGCGCGCCGCCCGCGCCCGCCTCGGCCAGCACGTTCTGGTGGGCGAGCAGCTCTTTGCGCTTGGGGCGCAGCCCTTCGGGGGCGTCGCTGACGATCGCGGCGAGGCCGGCCTCCTTGACGATGCGCACCGGGCGGGCCGGATCGCCGACGCCGCCCATGCCGTCGGGGAGCGCGGGATGCGTGTCGGCGGCGATGCCGTAGACGTACGTGCTCACTCCTGCTCCTCCTTCTTGCGCGCGGTGGCCTTACGGGCACGCGGCCGGGGCTCGGCCTGGCCCTCCTCCCTGGCCTGCTTGAAGGCGTCGGAGACGGTCTCGGCGGCGCCGGACAGCGCCCCCTTCGACTTGCCGTGCGCGCCGGACTCGGTGATCTGGCCGACCACGTCGGGTAAGCCGGGGCTCTTGCGCGGCCCGGCCTCCAGGTCGAGCCGGTTGCACGCCTCGGCGAACCGCAGATAGGTGTCGACACTGGCGACGACCACGCGGACGTCGATCTTCAGGATCTCGATGCCGACCAGGGAAACCCGAACGAACGCGTCGATGACGAGCCCCCGGTCGAGGATGAGCTCCAGAACGTCGTAGAGGCCGCTGCTGCCGCCTCCGCCGCCGGTCTGCTGCTGTGCTGGGACGACGGTCATGACGACCGGTCCTCCTTCTCTGGCTTGTCTGGCCTGTCTGGCTTGTCTGGTGTTGAGGCCTCGCGGGACGGCGGCCTAGCGGCCGCCGGGCCTGTGTGCGTCGGACCTCCCGCGTTCGTAGCGGCGGACGCGCCGATAGCCGGTGAGATCGCCCTGCGGGTCGAGAGTCACCTGATAGCTGGCGAGGAGAC
Organism: Streptomyces montanus; assembly: GCF_005786655.1. Classification (NCBI taxonomy): domain Bacteria; kingdom Bacillati; phylum Actinomycetota; class Actinomycetes; order Kitasatosporales; family Streptomycetaceae; genus Streptomyces; species Streptomyces montanus. The sequence goes on along the minus strand of NZ_VBZC01000060.1, from coordinate 6,290 downwards.
TCATCGTGTCGGGAACCCTGGGGAGTTCCAGGACCTCGATCTCCAACGTCCAGCCGTCCTCGGTGCGTTCGAAGGACGACACAGACTCGGCTGCCATGCCGGTGAGTTCGGCGAGCTGGGCGCGTGCCTCCTGCAACACCTCTTGCGGTTTGGGTAAGTTCGTCATAGGCCCCCTCCAACTCCGGGTGGCCTGAGGAGAGTTGCCCAAACCTGAGAAAGCTCGCGGCTCAGCCAGGCAGCGCGTCGAGCCTGCGCCGGGCAGGGCCGAGCGCCCGCCCGCGGCGCAGCAGCCCGGACCACGGGTCGGTACGGGCCTGGTCGACGGCGTCGTCGATGGTCCAGCGGCGAGGGCCCAGCTCCGGGTCGTCCAGCTGTCCCCAGCTGATGGGCGTGGCCACCGGGGCGCCGGGCCTGGCCCGGACGGTGAAGGGAACGACCGCGGTCTGCGCGTACGCGTTGCGCTGCACATCCACGTAGAGCCGGTTCCCGCGGTCCTTCTTGCGGGCGGCCGTGGTGAGTGCGTCGGGGTGCTCGGCGGTGAGCGTCCCGGCCACGTCCCTCGCGAACTCGCGTGCCTCGTCGAAGTCGTGGTGTCCATTGAGCGCCACGACGACGTGCAGGCCGCGTGAGCCGGTGGTCATCAGCGCGGACGGCAGCTCGATCCGGTCGAGGAGCTCGCCGAGCCACCGGGCCGCCCGGCGCACGGAGTCGAAGTCGTCGCCGGCCGGGTCGAGGTCGAAGACCATGCGGTCGGGCCGGTCGATCCCGTCGACGCGGGACAGCCAGCGGTGCAGCGTCACACAGGCCTGGTCCGCGAGGTAGACGAGGGTCGCGGTGTCGTCGCACACCGGGTGGCAGACGGTGCCACCCTCCTTGGGCACCTCGATGCGGCTGATCCAGTCCGGATCGTGGTCCTGGAGGTTCTTCTGCATGAACCGGGGCCCGTCGAGCCCGTCCGGGTGCCGCTCCAGCATCAGCGGCCGCCCCCGCAGATGCGGCAGCATGAACGGTGCCACGGTCCGGTAGTAGGCGACGAGGTCCTCCTTGGTGTACTCCTTGTTGCGCCCGTCGCCCGGGAAGAGCACCTTGCCGGGGCGGTGCAGCTCCACGGTGCGCCGGCCGGCCCGCACAGTCGTCGTGCCCCCGGTTGTCGTGCCGCCCATGGTCATTCCCTCCGTACGCGTACGCCGATGGCCGCTCTTATCGCACGACCGCCTGATCCACCAGCAGCTTCGCCGAGACCGCGATCGACTCCCGGTCGATGCCCGCGGCGTGCAGCTGCTCCTCGGGCGAGGCCGAGCCGGGCATGGTGCGCACGGCGAGGCGGACGAGACGGGGGGTCGGGCGGCCGTCGAGGAAGGCGTCGAGGACCGCGTCGCCGAGGCCGCCCTCCTCGCGGTGGTCCTCGACGGTGAGCAGGCAGCCGGTGTGTTCGGCGGCGTCGCGCAGGGTGCCGCGGTCGACGGGTTTGACGGAGTAGAGGTCGATGACCTGGACGGGGATGCCTTCCCTGTCGAGCAGGTCCGCGGCGGCCAGGGCCTCGTTCACCGTCACCCCGGCGGCGACGATGGTCAGCCGGTCCTGGGCGGAGACGCGCAGCACCTTGCTGCCCCCGATGGGGAAGTCCTCGTTCGGCCCGTAGATGACCGGTGACGCTCCGCGCGAGGTCCGCAGATAGCGGATCCCCTCGCAGCCCGCCATCGCGGCGACGAGGTGGGCCGTCTGGTTGGCGTCGCACGGGTAGAGGACGGTCGAGTCCTGCAGGGCGCGGAACATCGCCAGGTCCTCCAGGCCCATCTGCGAGGGCCCGTCCTGGCCGATCGCGACGCCCGCGTGCGAGCCGACGAGGTTGATGCCGCTGCCGCTGATGGACGCCATGCGGATGAAGTCATGGGCCCGGGTGAAGAACGCGGCGAAGGTCGAGGCGTACGGCACCCAGCCGCGTGCGGCGAGCCCCACGGCGGCGGCGACGAGTTGCTGCTCGGCGATGTAGCACTCGAAGAACCGGTCGGGGTGTTCCTTCGCGAAGAACTCGGAGCGCGTCGAGTCGCTCACCTCGCCGTCGAGGGCGACGACATCGCCGCGCGCCGCGCCGAGCGCGGCGAGTGCCTGGCCGAAGGCGTCGCGGGTGGCGACCCGGTCACCGAGCTCGAAGCGCGGCAGCTCCAGATGGCCGGCCCGTACGGCGTGCAACATCCGTGCGGCGGGCGGAGGTTGGACCTCGACGCGGATGTCGCGTATGCCGCCGAGTTCCGCGATCGCCTCGTCGGGGTCGGGCAGCGGTTTGCCGTGCAGCCCCTCGCGGTCCTGGGCGGCCTCGACTCCCTTGCCCTTCAAGGTGCGGGCGATGATCGCGGTCGGCTGTCCGATCGTGGAGACGGCCTCGCCGTACGCGCGGTCGACGGCGTCCACGTCATGGCCGTCGACCTCGATCGTGTGCCAGCCGAAGGCCTGGAAGCGGCGCGCGTACGCGTCGAGGGAGTGGCCGTGCCGGGTCGGGCCACGCTGCCCGAGCCGGTTGACGTCCACGATCGCCGTGAGATTGTCGAGGTGCTCGTGCCCGGCGTGCTCGGCCGCCTCCCACACGGAGCCCTCGGCCATCTCGCTGTCGCCGCACAGCACCCACACCCGGTAGCCGACCCGGTCGAGCCGCTTGCCGGACAGCGCGATGCCGACGCCCACGGGCAGCCCCTGCCCGAGCGAGCCGGTGGCCGTCTCGACCCACGGCAGTCGGCGGGGGGTCGGATGCCCTTCGAGCCGGCTGCCGAGTTTACGGAAGGTCATCAGCTCGGTCTCGTTGATCGCCCCCGCCGCCTTGTACGTGGCGTACAGCAGGGGCGAGGCATGCCCCTTGGAGAGGACGAAACGGTCGTTGCCGGGATGGGCGGGCCGGTCGAAGTCGTAGCGGAGATGGTGGGCGAGGAGGACCGCCATGAGGTCGGCGGCGGACATCGAGGAGGTGGGGTGCCCAGAGCCCGCAGCGGCCGCCGCGCGGACGCTGTCGACACGCAGCTGCTGGCCCAGGTCGGTGAGTTGACGGCTTTTCATGACTTTCCTTCCGCAGGGCTCGGACGTTCGGACCTCCCCGGGACATGCGCCAGCTCGGGAGACGAGGTGTCCAGCGGCACGGACCAGGAGCGGACCAGGCCCAACTGCACGCCCTGGCGCGGCAGTACCGCATCCAGGAGCCAGTCGGCGGCCACCCGGATCCGGTTGCCGGGCATCGCGGCCAGGTGGTAGCCGCGGGTGACGGCGCCCGCGAGCGGCCCGGACAGCGGAACGCCGAGCGGGTTGGCGGCGGCCTTCACCCCGCCGAGGTCGACGGTGAAGCCCATGTCGCGGTGGCGGTAGGCGCGACGGCTGCCGCCGCCGAGTGAGGCGGCGACGTTGTGACCCGCGACCTTTCCCTGCCGCCAGGCGTGCTGTGCGGTCATCGGCGTGTACTGGCCGGGGTTCTCCAGGTCCGGCACCGCTGCCGCGTCGCCGCACGCGAACACCTCGGGGTGGCCCGGCACCTGAAGGTGGGGGTCGACGAGCAGGCGGCCGCGTTCCATGGGCAGCCCGAGCGTCTCCGCCAGTGGATCGGGACGTACGCCGACGCACCACACCAGGGTCCGGGTGTCGATGAACTCCCCGTCGCTGAGCTGTACTCCGGTCGGGGTCGCCTCCTTGACGGAGGTTTCGGTGCGGACGTCGACGCCGCGCGCCCGCAGCACGCTGTCGGCGGTGCGCGAGAGCCGCTCGTCCAGTTCCGGCAGGACACGTGAGGCGATGTCGAGCAGCAGCCAGCGCGGGCGCATGCCCTGGCGCAGGGGCTGTTTGCGTACCAGCGCATCGGTGAACAGCTGCCCGTGCGCGGCGACTTCGGTGCCGGTGTAGCCGGCGCCGACCACCACGAAGGTGCACCGCGAGGAGGAGGCCTTCGGGTCGTCGTCGGCCGCCGCGAGCTCCACCTGACGGGTGACGTGGTCGCGCAGGTACAGCGCCTCGGGCAGGCCACGGAAGCCATGCGCGTGCTCGGCGACACCGGGGATGGGCAACAGCTTGTTGACGCTGCCGGCGGCGAGCACGAGACGGTCGTACGACAGCGTGCCCACGCCGCCCTCGGCGTCGCTGTAGTGCACGGTCTGTGCGTCGAGGTCGATGCCGTCGGCCTCGCCGAGCACCAGCCGTACGTCCTTGAGAGTGCCGGTCAGCGAGACGGTGACACGGCGCGGTTCGAGCACCCCGGCGGCCACCTGGGGCAGCAGGGGCAGATACAGAAAGTAGTCCGTCGGGTTCAGCAGGATGATGTCGGCCCTGCCCCGGGCCAGCCGGGACAGGGTGCGTGCCGTTCGGTAACCGGCGAATCCGGCACCGACGATCACGACGCGGGGTCGACTCATAGTGCTCCTCCGGCGGGGTCGCTCGTACGGGCTTTCCGCGTCCCCCTGGCCCAGGCACCCAAACGTCGGCCGTCCTCGACAGTGGCGCCCGTACGCCGGGGCGGTGGCGTTTCGCGCGGGGGCCCGGGGATACCCGGACGAGGACCCCGACCCGGCCCGTCGCGGAGGTGCCCCCATGGTCGAATACGGCTACTTCCTGTCGACCGAGGAGTTCGGTCCCGCCGACCTCGTCGAGCAGGCGAGGATGGTCGAGCAGGCAGGTTTCCAGTCGCTGTGGATCTCGGACCACTACCACCCGTGGAACGACGCGCAGGGCCAGAGCCCCTTCGTGTGGTCCGTGATCGGGGCACTCTCCGAGGCCGTGTCTTTGCCGATCGAGACGGCGGTCACCTGCCCGACCGTGCGGACCCACCCGGCGGTGGTGGCGCAGGCCGCGGCGACCAGCGCGGTGATGACGAACGGCCGCTTCCGGCTCGGCGTCGGCAGCGGCGAGGCCCTGAACGAGCACATCCTCGGTGACGCCTGGCCGCCCGCGCACGTCCGCCTGGACATGCTGGAGGAGGCGATCCAGGTGATACGCCACCTGTTCAGCGGCGAGGAGGTCAACCACTCCGGCGCCCACTACACGGTCGAGAACGCCCGCCTCTACACGGTCCCGGACGAGCCCGTCCCGATCGACATCTCGGGCTTCGGACCGCAGGCGACCGCGCTCGCGGCCCGGGTCGGCGACGGCTACATCACGATGATGCCGGACGAGTCGATGGTGGAGCAGTTCCTCCCCCACTGCCTTAAGGGCGTGGGGGGACCCCCATCGGGCGGCGGGGGCGCCGAGCCGGTCAGCGGCGGTACGAAGGTCTGTTACGGCCAGGACCGGGACGAGGCCGTACGCACGGTCCACCGACTCTGGTTCAACCACCTGCTGCCCGGCGAGATGGGCCAGGTGCTGCCCTCGCCGAGCCATTTCGAGCAGCTGAAGCCGCTGATCACCGAGGACATGGTGAGCCGGAACGTGGTGTGCGGGGACGACGTCGACCAGCACGTGGCCGCCCTCTCCGCGTTCGTGGACGCCGGGTTCGACCGGGTCTACGTCAATCAGATCGGCCCCGACCAGCGCGGCTTCTTCGACTTCTACCGCACCAAGGTGCTGCCGCAGCTGGCGGACGGGGTCCGCTGACGCCCGCGCACCGGTCGGCGGACCGGTCGAGAGCTCTCGGCTCAGACGGTGTCTCCTCTCCCGACCGTCTGGGCCGAGCACATCGGCCGCGGCGAGCCGCCGCGGCCGCATGGCAAGTGCCCCGAGGGAGGGAGACCGACGCCACGCTCACTTCGCCCGGTCCCCACACCGGCCGGCCGGGCGTGGGGCTGCGGCGAACGGCGGCTACACGCGCAGCCGCAGGCACGCATCGGCGGCGCGCCCTTCGGAACGTGCCTTCGGCTGGTTCGAAGGGGTGTCGTCGGACGACCTGGCGGCTCGGCACCTCGCCCCCGACGCGCTGACCTGCGACGTCGCGGCACCGGCCGCCGTTGCTTCGACGGCGCACCGGATCTCACGGGCGACAAGCCCCGTCCGGACAGAAAAGGGCCGTCGCCACGGGCGGCAAATGGCCCGGGCGACGGCGACGGTTCTGTGTGTGGCGCGATGCGGCTCACTGGGCCCGGTGGTGCGGAGATTCGGGGTCCGGCGGAAAGGTCCCGCGCGGCTTCTCGGGCGGTGTCGTGGGCGGGGGCGTGGGCGCGGCCTCACCGGGCGCACCGGTTGCCCCGGTCGCTCCACCCATGCCGCCCGGCGCGACGGGCGGCACCGGCGGATACGCGGACGAGCCCGGCCCGGGCGGCGTACCGGCGGCGAGACGGTCGCCCTGGCCCGCGGCGACCCGTTCCGGCGTGGGCCGGGACGTCGCGGGC
>NZ_VBZC01000006.1:0-244934 GCF_005786655.1 Streptomyces montanus | reverse complement strand
CGGGCCAGGGCCAGCCGGCGCGGGTCGCGGCCCGGCCTGCGGACGGCCACGTGGACCGCCGTCGCGATACGCGGGCGCGCGGCCCGGCCCGCCTCGGCCGCCCCCGCAGCCAACCGGGGCACGAGGGTTGGGATCTGCTGGCGGTTGACTGAGTTGTGGTGCGTTTTGGTGAGCAGGAGCGAGTTTGGGGGGCCTGTCCGGTTGGTGTGTGTCCTGGGCCTTCTCCCTGGGGGAACGCGGGTTCTTGGGTCGAATGGGTGACCTTTGCAGATGGTGCTCGTTGACTGCGGTGACGGGGTTTTTGGGCCGGGGCGGGGGTGAAGGGGTGGGCGGGTTGCGGGAGTTGGCGGCGTCGTTCGTGGTGCCCGGCCCCGCCGGGGTGGCGGTCAGGGACCGGCTGCGGGTGTCGCAGGCGGATGCGGCGGTGCTGGCCGAGGTCGGCGTCTTCCTCGGCTCGCTGGCTTCCGGGGATCTCGCCGAGCGGTCCCGGCAGGGTCTGGTGCACGATGCGGCCTCGTGGGCGGTGCGCAAGCGGGAGCTGACCGGACTCTCGTCGGCGCGCTGGGCGGGCAGTATCACCAAGGCCACCCATGATCAGTGGGCGCTGGCCCGGCGCGGGCAGGTGGCCCACATGGTGTGGCTGCGCGCTCAGATCGCCTCGATCGAGGCGCGGCTGGCCCGGCCGCTGGGCGCCAAGGCCAACAAACGCGAAGGCCTGGTGCGCGGCTATGCCTCGCGGCGTGAGTGGCATGCCAAGTCCCGCCGCCGTGAGGCGTTGAAAGACCGCCTCACGGCGCTGGAGGAGGACTGGGTGGCGGGCCGGGTACGGGTGGTGCGCGGCGGCAAACGCCTCGCGCACACCCGTCACCACTCCGAGCAGGACACTGCCTCGACGGCACCGACATCACCACGCTCACCCGCGCCGAGGTGCGCCGCCGCATCGCGTACGTGGAGCAGGACACCCCGATGCTGGCGGGCACCCTCCGCGAGAACCTCCTCTACGCCGCCCCCGACGCCACCGAGGAGGCGATCTCCCAGGTGCTGCGGGACACGCTGCTCGACTCCCTCGTCGACCGGCTCCCGGAGGGGCTCGACACCCACGTCGGCGCCCGCGGCCTCGCCCTCTCCGGGGGCGAGCGCCAGCGCCTCGCCATCGCCCGCGCCCTGCTGCGCCGCCCACAGGTGCTGCTGCTGGACGAGGCGACGGCCCATCTCGACGGGCTGAGCGAGACCGCGCTACGGCATACCGTGGAACGGGCGGCCCGGCACTGCACCGTCGTGCTGATCGCCCACCGGCTGTCCACGGTCACCTCCGCGGACCACATGGTGCTGCTCGCGGACGGCCGTGTGAGCGACCATGGCCGGCACGGGGAACTCCTGGGGAGGAACGAGCTGTACTGGGATCTCGCCGCCACCCAGCTGACCGCGGCAGGAGGCTGACACCGCAACCTGACGTAAGTCCCTGACGTACTGACCATCCGTCAGAAATGCACACAGCAAAGGAAGACCGCATGCCGAAGGACCCGGCACCCGCACCCGAGGCCGCGCACACGCCCGACCGTCCCCACGACGCGGTGCCCGACGACCACTGGGACGACGACCACTGGGACGACGAGGAGAACCCGGAGCCCGTCGTGGAACACCTCGTCCAGGACGACCTGTTCGGTGAGCTGAGTGTCCGACTGGACACCGAGCAAGGAGAAGTGACCGTCGAAGGCGAGGCGATCCCCCGGGTCGTCCTGCGCCGCGACGCCGGGACCAAGGCCGAGACCCACATCCCGATCGGTACCCGGGACGGCGACCTGCTCACGCTGACCGTCGACGGCGAGGACGCGGTCCTCATACCCGCGAAGGGACGGCTGACCCGGGGGTCGTACCGCGTCGACGTACGGCACGCGGGCCGCGCCCACCGCCTGGTGCCCGACTCCATCCCGGGCAGCCGGCTCCTGAAGGACGAGGAACACATCGGGGACTTCTCCTCGGACGGCGACGGGCAGGTCCTGGCCGAGTGGAAGGAGGGCGCCCAGGTGGACGCGGCGGACGCGGCCCTCGGGTACGCGCTCGCCGCCGCGTTCGGCACCGGCGCGCAGCCCATGTGGATGCTGGCGATCGACGCGATCGGCGACCTCATCCCCTGACGGGACGCATACCGCCGAGGGCCCCGCCGGTGACGACGTACCGGCGGGGCCCTTCTTGCTTCTGACTTCTTGTCGTTCTGCCTTTCGTGCCGGCAGCCGGCGGTGTGGGCCCGCACCGTGCGTTCCGCGATGCCCAAGGGCCGCGCCAGCCACCGGTTCTACTCCCTCGTCGCGAGCAGCAGCAAAACCTCCCGCTCCTGGTCGGTGAGCGCGGAGAAGTCGAGCATGTCCTCCCGTACGACAACAGCCATGTGATTCCCCCTGGTTGTTCTCGGTCGTGTTGGGTTCCGTAGGGTGGGATCCTGCACCGGACGGGACACTTCATGCCATCACCGACCGCTCTTGCCATCACCGACTGCCAACTGCGTGAAGGGGCCCGGAGGTTCGACAACCTCCGGGCCCCTTCACGCAGTTGGCAGTCCGCCGGCTACTGGTCCTGCGACCTCTTCGGCCGCCACACCACCAGCGCGCTCGTCTGCTGCACCTCCTGGTACGGCACCAGATCGCGCCGGTACGAGGCGTGCACCGCGGCCTCGCGCTGCCGCATGGCCGCGGCGGCGCCGTCCAGGGCCGCCTGCATTTCCGCCATGCGGGACTGGAGGGCGGCGACCTGGTTCTCCAGTTCGATGATGCGCTTGATGCCGGCGAGGTTGATGCCCTCGTCCTGGGACAACTGCTGTACCTGGCGGAGCAGTTCGATGTCCCGGGCCGAGTAGCGTCGGCCGCGCCCCGCCGTGCGGTCGGGCGAGACCAGGCCGAGGCGGTCGTACTGGCGCAGGGTCTGCGGGTGCAGACCGGAGAGCTGGGCCGCCACGGAGATCACGTAGACCGGAGTCTCCTCGGTCAGCTCGTACGGATTGCGTCGACGGCCGTCCATCTCCTCATGCTCCCTTCGCCGCCTGGAACAACTCCGCCCGCGGGTCCTCTCCCGCGGTCGCCTCGCGATACGCCTCCAGCGCGTCACGAGCCTTGCCGGTCACGTTCGCCGGGACAGTGACCTCGACGGTGACCAGCAGGTCGCCGCGCGTACCGTCCTTGCGGACCGCGCCCTTGCCGCGGGCGCGCATCGTCCGTCCGTTGGGCGTGCCCGGCGGCACCTTCAGCGTGACCGGGGGCCCGCCCAGCGTGGGCACCTTCACCTCGCCGCCGAGCGCCGCCTCCGCGAACGTCACCGGCACCGTCACCGTGAGGTTGTCGCCCTTGCGGCCGAAGACGGGGTGGGCGCCGACGTGCACGACCACATACAGGTCGCCCGCCGGACCGCCCCGCTCGCCGGGCGCGCCCTTGCCGCGCAGACGGATGCGCTGGCCGTCGCTCACCCCCGCCGGGATACGGACCTGCATCGTGCGCGACGACTTGGCGCGGCCGCTACCCTTGCAGATCTCGCAGGGGTTCTCCGCGATCAGACCGCGGCCCTTGCAGTCCGGGCACGGGTCGGTGAGCGAGAAGCCGCCGCCCGAACCGCGCGCCACCTGGCCGGTGCCCACACAGGTCGGGCACACCCGCGGTGTGCCGTTCGCGTCGCCGGTGCCCGAGCAGGCCTTGCACGGCGACTGCGAGGACATGCGCAGCGGAACCGTCGCGCCGTCCACCGCCTCCGTGAAGCTCAGCGTGACCTCGGACTCGATGTCCTGGCCGCGCCGCGGCTGCGTACGCGTGCCGGTGCCCGCGCCACCGCGGTTGAACAGGCCCCCGAAGACGTCCCCGAGCCCGCCGCCGAAGCCACCGCCGGCACCACCAGCCCCGCCGCCCTGGGGCGCGCCTCCGAAGAGGTCGCCCAGGTCAAAGTTGAAGCTGCCGGCACCGCCGGCGCCGGGGCCGGGCCGGAAGCCGCCGTTGCCGAAGAGAGCGCGTGCCTCGTCGTACTCCTTGCGCTTCTTGGGGTCGCCGAGGATGTCGTTCGCCTCGGAGACCTCCTTGAAGCGCTCTTCCGCCTTGGCGTTTCCCGTGTTGGCGTCCGGGTGGAACTCGCGGGCGAGCTTCCGGTACGCCTTCTTGATCTCGGCCTCGGTCGCGTCCTTGGGGACGCCGAGGACCTTGTAGTAGTCCTTCTCGATGAAGTCCTTGGTGCTCATCCTCGACGTCCCTCCTTCCTTCTCACGCGCCGTAGGGTCCGTACGTTCATTCGTACGCCCCGTACGTCGCCGACGTCAGCCCTCGTCCGGGCCACCGTTCTCCTTGTCGTCGGCGTTGTCGGCCGCCGGCTGGGCCTCATCGGCCTTGACCGTCTGCGCGCCCGGCTGCGGCTCGGCGACCGCCACACGCGCGGGGCGGATGGTGCGCTCGCCGAATCGATACCCCGGCTGCAGAATCGCCACGCACGTCGTCTCGGTGACGTCGGGTGCGTAACTGTGCATCAGGGCCTCGTGGATTGTCGGGTCGAAGGGCTCGCCCTCCTTGCCGAACTGCTGCAGTCCCAGCTTGGCCGCGACGGTCTCCAGCGACTCGGCCACCGACTTGAAACCACCGACCAGCTCGCCGTGGTCCCGTGCGCGGCCGATGTCGTCGAGCACGGGCAGGAGCTCGGTCAGGAGGTTCGCGATGGCGATCTCCTTGACCGTGATCCGGTCGCGCTCGACCCGGCGGCGGTAGTTCTGGTACTCGGCCGAGAGCCGCTGGAGATCCGCCGTGCGCTCACCGAGCGCCGTGCGCACCTGGTCCAGCTGGGCCGTCAGACCCGCCGTCTGCTGTGCTGCCTGAGCTGCTGCCGCGTCCCCCGCCGGGGCCGCCCCCTCCTCGGAGGCGGCCTTCGGCTCGGCGTCTTCAGGGGTGGCGCCGGAAGGGACGTCGGGCTGCTGGTCGTCGAAGCCCGGGGTCTCCTCCGTCACGCGGCACCGTCCTTCCGGTCCTTCTCGTCGTCGACGATCTCGGCGTCGACGACATCGTCGTCTGCCTTGGCCTGCGCGCCCTCGTCACCGGCGGCACCCTCGGGACCGCCCGCGGCCTGCGCGCCCTGGGCGTCGGCGTACATCGCCTGGCCCAGCTTCTGCGAGACAGCGGCGACCTTCTCGGTGGCCGTACGGATCTCGGCGGTGTCCTCGCCCTTGAGCGCGGTCTTCAGCTCCTCGACGGAGGCCTCGACCTCGGTCTTGACCTCGCCGGGGACCTTGTCCTCGTTGTCCTTGAGGAACTTCTCCGTCTGGTAGACGAGCTGCTCGCCCTGGTTGCGGCTCTCGGCGGCCTCGCGGCGGCGGTGGTCCTCCTCCGCGTACTGCTCGGCCTCCTGGCGCATGCGGTCGACCTCGTCCTTCGGCAGCGAGGAGCCGCCGGTGACGGTCATCTTCTGCTCCTTGCCCGTGCCCAGGTCCTTCGCGGTCACGTGCATGATGCCGTTGGCGTCGATGTCGAAGGAGACCTCGATCTGCGGGACGCCGCGGGGGGCCGGCGGCAGACCGGTCAGCTCGAACATCCCGAGCTTCTTGTTGTACGCCGCGATCTCGCGCTCGCCCTGGTAGACCTGGATCTGCACGGACGGCTGGTTGTCCTCGGCGGTGGTGAAGATCTCCGAGCGCTTGGTCGGGATCGTCGTGTTCCGCTCGATGAGCTTGGTCATGATGCCGCCCTTGGTCTCGATACCGAGGGACAGCGGGGTCACGTCGAGGAGCAGGACGTCCTTGACCTCACCCTTGAGCACACCGGCCTGGAGCGAGGCACCGATGGCCACGACCTCGTCCGGGTTCACACCCTTGTTGGCCTCCTTGCCGCCGGTCAGGTCCTTGACGAGCTCGGCGACGGCGGGCATACGGGTGGAGCCACCGACGAGAACGACGTGGTCGATCTCGCTCAGCTGGATGCCGGCGTCCTTGATGACGTTGTGGAACGGCGTCTTGCACCGCTCCAGCAGGTCGGCCGTCAGCTGCTGGAACTGGGCGCGCGTGAGCTTCTCGTCCAGGTGCAGCGGGCCTTCGGCGGAGGCGGTGATGTAGGGCAGGTTGATCGAGGTCTCGGTGGAGCTCGACAGCTCGATCTTCGCCTTCTCCGCGGCCTCACGGAGGCGCTGGAGGGCCATCTTGTCCTTGCCGAGGTCCACGCCGTGGCCGCTGTTGAACTGCTTGACCAGGTAGTCGACGATGCGCTGGTCCCAGTCGTCACCACCGAGGTGGTTGTCACCGTTGGTGGCCTTCACCTCGACGACGCCGTCGCCGATCTCCAGCAGCGAGACGTCGAACGTGCCGCCACCGAGGTCGAAGACGAGAATGGTCTGGTCGTCCTTGTCGAGACCGTAGGCCAGAGCCGCGGCGGTGGGCTCGTTGACAATACGGAGCACGTTGAGCCCGGCGATCTCGCCGGCCTCCTTCGTCGCCTGCCGCTCGGAGTCGTTGAAGTACGCCGGAACGGTGATGACGGCGTCCGTGACCTTCTCACCGAGATACGACTCGGCGTCCCGCTTCAGCTTCTGCAGGATGAACGCGGAGATCTGCTGGGGGTTGAAGTCCTTCCCGTCCAGGTTGATCTTCCAGTCAGTACCCATGTGACGCTTCACGGACCGAATGGTCCGGTCCACGTTGGTGACCGCCTGGCGCTTAGCGACCTCTCCGACGAGCACCTCACCGTTCTTGGCGAAGGCGACGACGGACGGCGTGGTCCTGGCGCCCTCGGCGTTGGTGATGACGGTGGGCTCACCGCCCTCCAGAACGCTGACGACCGAGTTAGTCGTGCCCAGGTCGATGCCGACCGCACGTGCCATTTCAATTCCTCCAGCTGACTTGAGTGGATCAGGCTCAAGGATGCATGAAGGATGGAATGCAGTCAACAGACCTGAGTCTCGCCGACTCAACTTTTATCTTGGCCTTATTCGCAAGCAGGCGCCTGACCTCCGGCGTGACCCGTAACCTCCGGCGTGACCACAGACGGCAGCGTGACAGAAAGGCCGAGGCTCACAACTCGTCGTTGGCCGGGTCGTACGCGTTATAGAGGCGCGTGGGCAGCGGCTTGTCCTCGCGCAACGCCTTGAACAGAGCCTTGGCCTGGCGCTTGACCGGCTTGTAGCGGCCCCAGCGGTCGGGGTCCTCCACGCTGGGGATGGTGACGATCGACGTCCGGTTCTGCGGGATGCCGGCCGCGCTGTTCACCAAACCGTACAACTCCCTCAGCGAGTCGAGACCCGGGTCGGCGGTCAGCGAACGGGTCAGCGCGTTCAGGACCGGGAAGAGCCGGGTCGTGTCCTCCAACACACCGCCGCTTCGCGCCCCGGCCAGCAGATCACGCAGGAACACCTTCTGCCGTTCGATGCGCTGCAGATCGCTGCCGTCACCGACACCGGAACGGCCGCGCACCAGGATGAGCGCCTGATGCCCGTTGAGATGCTGCTTGCCGGGCCGCAGCACGAGCTTGTCGCCGGGCACCTTCACCTTCTGCGGCACGTCGACCTGTACGCCGCCCATCGCGTCCACGACTTTCCGGAAGCCGGTGAAGTCGATGATGAGGTGATGGTCGACGCGTACCCCGGTGAGCTCCTCGAAGGTACGGATGGCGCAGGCCGCCCCGCCGAACTGGAAGGCCCAGTTGAACTGGGCGAACTGGGCACGACTGGTGCCGCCGTCCGGCTTGCGGCAGCGGGGGATCTGCACCATCAGATCGCGGGGCACACTGACCAGTGCGGCACGCCTGCGGTCCGCCGACAGGTGCAGCAGGATGGTGACGTCCGAGCGCTGACTGTCGCGCACGGCCTCCAGGTCGGAGCCCAGCAGCAGGATGTTCTGCGCACCGGGCGCCATCGACTTGGGCCGTACAGCCCTGTCGGCGTGGAGCGCGCGGGCCGGGACGTCGTCGCTGCGGATGTTGCCGTCGAGGTGCGCGTACGTCCCGCCGCCGACGGCGACCGCCGCGATGAGCAGCAGCCCGAAGCCCAGTGCGACCAGCCGCACCCAGCGGCGATCGGGGAACAAATCACGTACTTGCATGGACGATTCCCTGTCCCTCCGGTTGCGGTATCGCGGTGACACCGGAGGGCCTCGCCCGGCCGGGCCGTCTACAAGTTATCCTTTATGTCCAAATATGAGGCGATAACACGGCTGACCCAGAGAGAACACCCACGGACGGGCGGATCCACCGACACGCGGCCGCTCAGGCTTGCCTCAGCGACATAGATCACCGCACCCCCGGCTACAGCGCGACGACAGAAGTGAGTAGTCTCAGACGGACTGCCTAAGTTACCCAGTAGTAATCGCCGCATTCCGTATTCTGAGAACTCCCCCTCGCAGGCCCGAGGAGCCCCCATGCAGCTCGCCGCGATCATCGTGTCGCTAGTCCTGACCGTGGTCGGCGTTGCGCTCATTGCCCGAGCCGTCGCGCAGATCTACCGGCACATCACACTCGGACAGCCGGTCCCGGCCGGCTCCCGCACCGACGACCCGAAGGCCCGCACCGTCACGCTGGTCAAGGAGTTCCTCGGCCACACACGGATGAACCGGTGGGGAATCGTCGGCTTCGCGCACTGGTTCGTCGCGATCGGCTTCCTGACGCTGCCGCCGACCCTCGCGCAGGCCTACGGGCAGCTCTTCAAGGCCGACTGGACCCTTCCGGTCCTCGGCGGCTTCCTGCCGTTCGAGATGTACATCGAGTTCATCGGCCTGATGACGGCCGTCGGCATCCTCACGCTGATCGTGATCCGGCTGCTCAACCTGCCCTCCCGGGCCGGTCGCAAATCACGGTTCGCGGGCTCCAAGGCCTGGCAGGCGTACTTCGTCGAGTACGTCATCCTCGCCATCGGTCTCGCGATCCTCGCCCTGCGCGGGCTGGAGGGCGCGCTCCACCACGTCGACCACTACGAGGCCGCGTACTTCGTCTCGTACCCGCTGGTCGCCGCCTTCGACGGGCTCGACCTCGAGACGCTGCAGAACCTCGTCTACCTCACCGCGATGATCAAGGTCGGCGTCTCGCTGATCTGGATGATCACGGTCGCGCTCAACACCAACATGGGTGTGGCCTGGCACCGCTTCCTGGCCTTCCCCAACATCTGGTTCAAGCGCAACGCGACCGGTGGGACCGCGCTGGGCGCGCTGCAGCCGATGACCTCCGGCGGCGAGCCGATCGACTTCACCGACCCGGGCGAGGACGACGTCTTCGGTGTCTCCCAGGTCGAGCAGTTCTCCTGGAAGGGCCTGCTGGACTTCTCCACCTGCACCGAGTGCGGGCGCTGCCAGTCGCAGTGCCCCGCCTGGAACACCGGCAAGCCCCTCTCCCCCAAGCTCATGATCATGTCACTGCGCGACCACGCGCACGCCAAGGCGCCGTATCTGCTGGCCGGCGGCGGCAAGTCCATGGAGGGCGAGGAGAAGGCGAGCGAGGAGCAGCTGAAGGACGTGCCCGCCGCCGCCCTCGCGGAGGCCGAGCGTCCGTTGATCGGAACCCTCGAAGAGAACGGCGTCATCGACCCCGACGTGCTGTGGTCCTGCACCACCTGCGGTGCGTGCGTCGAGCAGTGCCCGGTCGACATCGAGCACGTCGACCACATCGTCGACATGCGCCGCTACCAGGTGATGATCGAGTCCGCGTTCCCGTCCGAGGCGGGCACGATGCTCAAGAACCTGGAGAAGAAGGGCAACCCCTGGGGGCTGGCCAAGAAGCAGCGCCTGGAGTGGACCAAGGAGGTCGACTTCGAGGTGCCCGTCGTCGGCAAGGACATCGAGGATCTCGGCGAGGTCGACTACCTGTACTGGGTGGGCTGCGCCGGTGCCCTCGAAGACCGCGCCAAGAAGACGACGAAGGCCTTCGCCGAGCTGCTGCACATCGCGGGCGTCAAGTTCGCGATCATGGGCGGCGACGAGAAGTGCACCGGTGACTCCGCCCGCCGCCTGGGCAACGAGCCCCTCTTCCAGGAACTCGGCATGGAGAACGTCGCCTCGCTGAACATGGCATTCGGTGAGTCCCTCAACGAGGACGGCGAGGTGGACGAGAGCACCAAGAAGCCGAAGTCCGCGAAGAAGATCGTCTCCACCTGCCCGCACTGCTTCAACACCATCGCCAACGAGTACCCGCAGCTCGGCGGCGACTACGAGGTCATCCACCACACGCAGCTGCTCCAGCACCTCATCGACGAGGGCAAGCTCGTCCCCGTCACCCCCGTCGAGGGTCTGATCACCTACCACGACCCCTGCTACCTGGGCCGCCACAACAAGGTCTACACGCCCCCGCGCGAGATCATGACCGCCGTCCCGGGCCTGCGCCAGCAGGAGATGCACCGCCACAAGGAGCGCGGCTTCTGCTGCGGCGCCGGTGGTGCCCGGATGTGGATGGAGGAGCGGATCGGCAAGCGCATCAACAACGAGCGGGTGGATGAGGCGCTGTCCCTCAACCCCGACATCGTGTCGACCGCCTGCCCCTTCTGCCTCGTCATGCTCACCGACTCCGTCAACGGCAAGAAGAACGACGGCAAGGCGAAGGAGTCCCTCCAGGTCGTCGACGTCGCCCAGCTGCTGCTCGACTCCGTCAAGACCCCGGTCGACGACGAGCCGCCGGCCGACGAACCCGAGTCGGAGAACGAGCCGGAGCCCGCGCCGGTGAAGTAGCGCGGCATCACGACGGGGTACGGCCTGAATGCGAAGCACCCCATGTCACACCCCATGTCCCTGGTCGATCCGGGGACATGGGGTGTCGTCGTTCCTCAAGAACAAGGCGAGGCGGAGCACGGGCTTTCGGTCAGCCGGCGTCCGGAACGTAGGTCAGGTCGAGTACACCGGTCCGGAACGTCTCGAACCCGACCAGCTTCAGCGGGTGGGTCGGGGTGTCCTCGAACAGCCGCTGCCCATGGCCGACCACGATCGGGTGGACGAGCAGGTGCAGCTCGTCGAGCAGACCATCGGCCAGCAGCCACCGCACGGTCGTCGCGCTCCCGACATCTGGATGTCGCCGTCGGTCTGTACGCGGACCACTCGTCGTACAGCGTGCTTCCTGCTCCCTTGTCGTCGGCTTACGAAAGGTGGACCCCGGGCGGGCCCCGAAGTAATCGCTCGGGCCCCCGTGACCGACACCCGGCAAGAACGGGTACAGCCTGATAACGAAGCACACCGTGCCCCTGGTCCGGACGGGAGGCATACGGTGTCGTCGTTGCATGAGCGTCTCAGGGACCGTACGGGCCGGGCGGGCAGCAATACGGAAAGCCCTCGTGGCGGCCTGTTGCGTCGTGCTGGGCGCTGTCGCCGGATGTGGCACGGGCAGCGGCGGCGGAGACCGTACGTCGGACCGGCAGCCCTCGCCGACTCCCGTGACCGCCGCTCCCGTACCGCGAGGCGACGGCGGCAGGACCCCGGACGACGTGAACGGCGACGGTTACCCGGACTTCGCGTACGTCACCTCGTACGGCAGGCCCGCCCAGCCCGGCTTCTACAACGACGAGCATTCCGTCGTCATCGTCTACGGTTCCGCCAAGGGCCTCGACCCCGCGACCCGCACCGTCCTGAAGCCGGGGAACGCGGCCCTCCCCTACCCGCTGACGGCGATCGAGCCGTACCCCGTCCTCGCCGACCTCGACGCCGACGGGTACGCGGACCTGAAGTTCGCCCGGCAAGTCGTCTGGGGCGGCCCGACCGGAGTTGATCCGGGGACACGGAGCACCGACCTGCCCGAACTCACCGGCACCCCGGGCGACTTCGACGGCGACGGCCGTTTCGACCTGCCGGCCGTCGAGGACACCCAGGACAACCCCGCCTTCCGCGTCCTGTACGGACCCTTCGACCGGGACGGCACCCCGTCCCGGCGCGGCGACAGCCGCCCGGACCCCGTGAACGACCCCGACTCCTACAACGCGTACTCGCTCCAGGCCGTCGACGCGGACGGCGACCGGACCGCCGACCTCGTCGCCGCCAAGACCGCCGACGGCGAGCAGAGGGAGGTCTTCCTGCTCAACGCGGGCGACGGACCCGGCGGATTCGCCGCCCAGGCAAGGAGGTTGAGGGTCGGCAGCGCGATCGCCTCCGGTGACTTCGACGGAGACGGCAAGGGCGATGTGGTCGTCGGCGACAACGGCAGCCGCAACGACGAGCCGGGGTACGAGACCGAGGCACCGGAGGTGGACGGCACGCTCACCGTCTACTTCGGCGACGGAGGCACGCCCCAGTTCCTCGACCTGGGCATCAGGGGCGACTATCTGGCCGGCGACACCGACGGCGACGGCCACGACGAACTGCTGGTCGGGCAGACGGTGCCCGGTTCCACGATGCCGGAGATCACCGTGATCCCCGGCAGCCCGCAGGGGCTCGACAAGGAGGGACTGCGCACCCTCCGCCGCACCGGCCCCGCCCGCGTCCCCGGCGCCACCCGCGATCTCGCGGCCGGCAAGCGGTACGCCCACCTCGCCGCCGTACGCGACTTCGACCAGGACGGCCGCTGTGAGGTCGTTCTGCGCTGGACGCTGCCCGCGCAGGGACCGTCGTATGTCTGGGTCCTGGAAGGGGACAAGGACGTGGTCACGTTCCAGGACGGCCACCTGACGGGCGCGGAGTGACCGACTTCCGGGTTACCGCCCAGTGACTTATGGCTGTCAGGCACGCATCATGTGCAGGTTGCTGTCTCACGATGTGGCCGAGGTTGATGTGACTAAGGGGAACTGCGGAATACGTGTGGTGGGTGCTGTTGCGGGCGCCGCGCTGCTGCTCGGCGGCTGCGGGCCCGCCTCGCACGACACGCGGCCCGCCGCCAAGCGCCGCCCCGTGGGCATGGCCCACCAAGGATCCGCCCCGCTCCCCGTACCGAAGGGCAAGGGGAGCAAAACCCCCGACGACTTCAACGGAGACGGCCACCGCGACCTCGTCCTCAACGACCTGGTGAAGGGCGAGAGCCACGGGGACGACGCGGGCATCGGTGTCGTCTACGGCACGAGCCGTGGACTCGCCCCGGCGGCACGGCAGTTGCTGAGCCCGGCCAAGTACGCGGCGCGCACGAAGAAGCAGTTGCCCGCCGTCTTCGACGCCGAGGCGAGCTGTGACCTCGACAAGGACGGGTTCACGGATCTCGTCGTCTCGACCGATCCGCCGTACGACGGGCAGGGGCAGCCGCCGGTGCCGCTGCAGATCCTCTTCGGTTCGCCCGGGGGGCTGGCCGGGCAGGCGGTGAAACTGACGATCCCCGCGCGGGCACGTTTCGGCAACGACTGGCCGGACCAGCCGGTGTGCGGGGACTTCGACGGGGACGACGCCGAGGACCTGGTCGTGCACGCCTCGGACAGCCGGCTCAGCTTTCTGCGCGGCCCGTTCAACCGCAAGGGCGCCCCGCGCGCGGCCGGAGCGCCGGTGGTCCCGGCGGGCGAGGTGGCGGGCAACGTCCCCACGGGTCCGGCCGTCGACGTCAACCGCGACGGCTACGACGACGTGCTCGTCCGTACCGCCGAAGGCCGTGCCGGCGCCGCGGTCGTCCTGGGCGGACCGGCCGGGCCCACCCGCCCCGGCTTCTCCCTCCCCACCGGCAGCGACGTGGTCTTCGGCCGCTTCGGAAAGGGCAAGGGCCTGGACGCGGCGATCGGTTCGGCGGGCGGGACCGCGCTGCGGTACGAGGTGCCGGGCACCCTGCGCGGCCAACTCGCCGTCCCGGGCACGGCCTTGGACGCCGGGGACTTCGACGGGGACGGGCTCAGTGAACTCGTTTCCTCCGGTACGGAGTTGAGGGTCTTCCGGGGACGCGCCGGCGGCCTGTCCGCGTCGGACGTGAACACCGTGCGGCCGCCGGCCCGGGGCACGACCCGTGTCCTCGCCGTCGCCGACTTCACCGGGGACGGGCGGGCGGACCTGGCCGTGCGGACGTACCGGGGAGAGACGAAGGACACCGTCGCGGTGTACGCGGGCGAGAAGGCGGGGCAGACTGGCGGCCCGGTGGCGGCCGAGCCACGGATCACCTTCTCCACCGCCGAGTTCCTCGGCACGAACTGAGGGCGAACCGAGGACGGACTGAGGACGAACTGATGCGCCTGCGTGGTACCGCCCTGGCCTGCGCCCTGATCATCGCGGCCGCGGGGTGCAGTTCGCAGAAGCCCTCGGACGACGAGGGCCGCTCGGCCGCGCCCACCGACGGGAAGCCCGCCGAGCATCCCGACCCCGGCGACTTCAACAACGACGGCTTCGGCGACTACGTGACCATCGTTCGCTCGCGGTCCAAGGACGCGAAGAAGTACGCGGAGACCCTGGTCGTCGTCTACGGCTCGCGCGAAGGACTCAGCACCCGCTCCGTGCGGCGGACCTCCTCCGGCTCGCCGAAGTACGTGGGGTTCACCTCGCAGCCGCTGCGTACCGACCTCGACGGCGACGGCTTCACGGACCTGGTCGGCACCCGCGGCGCGAACGGCACCGCGCGCGAGAGCTTCGCCCTGTTCGGCGGCGCCCGCGGGCTGACCGACGCCCGCCGGCTCGACCTGCCCGACGGCTTCCGCCCAGTGGCCGCCGCCGACTTCGACGGCGACGGCTCCATGGACCTGCTCGACGGCGGCCAGGGCGGCACCGGCGACCCGTCGGCCACCGAGCCCGGCGGCAGCGGACTGCTCCTGTACGGGCCCTTCGACCGCGCCGGAAAAC
Organism: Streptomyces montanus; assembly: GCF_005786655.1. Classification (NCBI taxonomy): domain Bacteria; kingdom Bacillati; phylum Actinomycetota; class Actinomycetes; order Kitasatosporales; family Streptomycetaceae; genus Streptomyces; species Streptomyces montanus. The sequence continues at coordinate 230,296 of NZ_VBZC01000006.1, read as the reverse complement.
CGAAGCGGCAGGCGGCTCTTGACCTCGGTCAGCACGGCTACGCCACGCCCTCCACGGCCACCACGGGCGACTTCGACGACGACGGCCGGGCCGAGGTGGTGTTCACGTACTCCTTCGACTCGGAGGAGGACGAGAGCGCGCCCGAGGATCTGCACACCGTCGGCTACTACGAGGGCGGCGAGCAGGGCCTCGTGCGCGACACCCAACAGGAGCGGGTGGTCGCCGCCACCGTGGACACCGCCGACGGCCCCCGCACCCCGGCCGCCGGCGACGCGGACGGCGACGGCATCCCGGACCTGCTGCTGCCCACCCAACTCAACGTGGCCCCCGCGGACATGCCCGGCGCGGGCGGCGCCCTGACGATCATGTACGGAGCCAAGTCGGGCCTGAACAAGGGCCGCGAGGCGACCGTGATCGGCGACCTCGACAGCGAGCGGCGCCGTATCGACTTCGGCTCGTCGCCCGCCGTCGGGGACGTCAACGGCGACGGGAAGCCGGACGTCGTCGTGAACACCCCGGGCTTCCAGCGCGACGAGGGCAAGGTGACGCTGTTGCCCGGCGGTTCGGACGACGTGCCGTCCCTGGACGGCGAGCAGGTGATGAACGCGGACACCGAGGGCATGCCCGGCACTCCGAACCCGTACGGCCGGAACTCCTTCGGCTACCAGCCGCCACTGCTCGACGTGGACGGCGACGGCCACACGGACGCGGTCGTCTTCGCACCGCTGTACGAGAAGCGGAAGGGCGCGTATCTGGTGCTGCGGGGCTCGGATGCCGGGTTCGAGGCGAAGAGGGTGCAGCTCTTCACGCCCGACGACATCGGCGTACCTCTGCGGCTGACGTAGGCCCTGTCGCCTCGGGCCCGGCGGGCCCGGTTCACCTCATGGCCACCCGCGCACAACCCTTCGTACGCCCCGGGAGTCACACACGCGAACTCAGTATCCCCAGTCATCGGGAGTGGCTCGTGCGTGCAAAGAAGTTGGCCGTCGCGGCATCCGTGGCCACTCTCGCGGCGGCGGGGCTGACGTTGCCCCTCGCCGGTTCCGCGGCCGCGGCCTCCACGCTGAAGGACGACTTCAACGGTGACGGCTACCGCGACCTGGTGATCGGCACACCGAAGGCGAACGCCGTGACCGTGACCTTCGGCTCAGCGAGCGGCGTCCAGCCGACCAACTCCGTGACCGTCACCCAGAACACCTCGGGCGTGCCCGGCGTGCTGGAGGCGGAGGACGAGTTCGGCGAGAACGTGACCAGCGGTGATGTGAACGGGGACGGCTTCGCGGACCTGATCGTCGGCGCGCCCGGCGAGAAGGTGACCGGTAAGCCGGACGGTTCGATGACGATCGTCTGGGGCGGTGCCTCCGGCTTCAAGACCGGCGGCATGGTCCTGAACGCGCCCTCCGCCGAGGACGTCCGCTTCGGCGAGGGCGCCTCCTTCGTCGACCTCGACGGCGACGAGAGCGGCAATCTCGTGGTCGTCTCCGCGGGCCGCTTCTGGTGGTACGCGGACGGGGTGCCCTCCGGCAGCGCGCTCGGCCCGGAGTTCGACTTCCTGCCCGACGGTGTGACCCTCGACGGAGTCGTGGGCGGACACTTCTCCGGCACCAGCGGCAGCGACTACGTGCTGTACGGGAAGGGCGCGACGGGGCACGGGTACGCCGGCTACCTCAAGGGCGGTCCGGGCGACCTCGGCTACTCGTACAAGCCGCTGATGCAGAACTCGACCGGCACCGGTGTGGACGAGGTCGCGGTCGCCGCCGCCGCCGACACCAACAAGAACGGCTACGACGACCTGGTCATCGGGGCTCCGGACTCGATCAACGGCGGCGAGGTCTACTTGTGGCCGGGCAGCGCGCGTGGTCTGGACGAGGACGACTACCCCAGGCGGACGTACGACCAGGGGAACGCGAACGTCCCCGGCGACCCCGAGACGGGTGACCGCTTCGGTGCCTCGGTCGCGGTCGGCGATGTGACAGGTGACGGTTACCTGGAGGTCGCGGTCGGCGTGCCCGGCGAGACCGTGGGCTCGGTCGCCCGCACCGGCAACGTCGTCGTCCTCAAGGGCGCCCCCGGCGAGCTCGACGACGGCGGCGCCTCCTGGCACCAGGCCACCTCGGGTGTGCCCGGCGCGGCGGAGACGGACGACCACTTCGGCTCCGCCGTCCAGCTCAAGGACATCAACAAGAACGGCTACGCGGACCTCGCGGCCGGGGCGAACGGCGAGGACATCGGCACGGCGGCCGACGCGGGAGCGGTCTGGGTGCTGCGTGGTGGCTCGACGGGCCTGACCACGACGTCGGTGACCTCCTTCAACGGCTCGGACTTCGGCCTCGGCGGGGCGGGGCTCCGCTTCGGCTCCGTCCTTCGGTAACCCCTGTTTCCTCACCAGCCTCAAAATTCTCGAAAATCACGTACAACCCTTCCCTCACTCCGGGGGTCTCCTGATCGCCAACCGCCCGTGAATCCCAGGAGAAATCCAGGCAAACACGACCGGTGCGCACCCCAATGACTGTGGACGCCCGCCAGGCGTCCCCCGCATGCAGCAGGAGAACCCGCATGCACAAGAAGCACCTGCGACTCGCCCTCGCGACGGCCACCGCGGCCGCGCTGACCGGCGGTCTGCTCACCTTCACGGCCGCTACGGCGACGGCCGGGGACTCGGTCCACCACCCCGTGGCGGACTTCAACAACGATGGGTACGGCGACGTCGCGTACTCGGCCGGCTATGCCACCGTCGGCGGCAAGAGGGGCGCCGGCCAGATCGTCGCCCTGTACGGCTCGGCGAGCGGCGTGACCTCCACGAAGCGCGCGACGATCAGCCAGAACACGACCGGCGTCCCGGGCAACGCCGAGACCGGCGACGGTTTCGGCTGGGTCAGCGCGTACGGCGACTTCAACTCCGACGGCTTCGACGACCTCGCCGTGTCCGCACCGTACGAGGACGTGGACGGCGACACGGACGGCGGCACGGTCCTCGTGGCGTGGGGTTCGGCGAGCGGCCTGTCCGGCGCCACGACGGTCAAGGACCCGGCGGTCTCGTCGCACGACCGCTGGGGCGCGGCACTCGCCGCGGGCGACTTCGACGGAGACGGCACGGAGGACCTCGCGGTCGGCTCCTCGTCGAACAGGGTCTACGTCTTCAAGGGCGGCATCTCCAAGACCGGTACGTACGGCGGCCGTTACTCCTTCACCACGGACATCCAGTCCGGTGGCGGCGCCGGCACGATCAACCTCACCGCGGGCGACGCCAACGGCGACCAGCGGACCGACCTGGTCGTCGACGGCTACGAGACCGACAGCGACTACGGCTGGAACACCAACTTCTACGTGCCCGGCTCCGCCTCCGGCCTGGACGCGGCGTCCGCGCGGGAGCTGAAGCGAGGCGTCATCACCGGCATCGCCGACGTCAACGGCGACGGCTTCGGCGACATCGTCACCGGCCAGGACTGGGACCCCGCCAAGGCCGGCAGCGGCGACCCGTCCATGCCGGAGACGTCCACCGGCGGCAAGGTCCACATCATCTACGGCTCCGCCGACGGCCCGGCCACCACCGTCGCCGTGACCCAGGACAGCGGCAACGTGCCCGGCTCCTCCGAGCGCGGCGACTTTTTCGGCAGCGAGCTGTCGCTCGGCGACATCAACGGCGACGGGTACGCGGACCTGGCGGCCGGCGCGCCCGGCGAGAACCTGAACAGCGTGGTGAACACGGGCGCGGTGACCGTCCTGTACGGCTCGGCCTCCGGCCTGGACACCAGCTCCGGGTACCAGTACTTCGCCCAGTCCTCGTACGGCGTGCCCGGCACGGACGAGAAGGACGACCTGTTCGGCGGCGAGGTGAAGCTCACCGACGTCAACGGCGACGGCAAGGCGGACCTGACGGTCGGCGCGTACGGCGAGAACGACTTCAACGGCTCGCTGGTCTACCTGCCCTCCAGCGGCGCGAGGATCACCACGGTCGGCGCCCGCTCCCTGTCGGCGTCCTCGGTGGGCGTCTCCACGGACGCGCAGCCGGTGTTCGGCGCCAACGCGGCCAACTGACCCGCCTATCCCGTGTGTTGGGCCCGCACCCGCCGAGGGTGCGGGCCCGCCCCCTGTCTCCCCTCCCGGATCCCGGAGCACCACGCATGCGCAAGCGCACCCTCTTCCTGGCCGCCACCCTCACCACCGGCCTCCTCACCGCCCTCCCCGCCACCGCCTCCGCCGCCCCCTCCGGCCTGCGCGGCGACTTCAACGGCGACGGGTACGGCGACATCGCCTTCGCCGCGCCGTACGCGACGGTCGACGGCAAGCCCATGGCCGGCTACGTCGTCGTGATGTACGGCAGCTCCACCGGCATCAACCCGACCAGACCCGCCCAGTACAAGGTGATCAGCCAGAACACCACCGGCGTCCCCGGCACCGCCGAGACCGAGGACACCTTCGGCGACGCCCTCGCGGTCGCCGACCTCAACGGCGACGGCTACGCGGACCTCGCCGTGGGCGCCTCCGGCGAGGACGTCGACGGCGACACCGACGGCGGCACGGTCGCGGTCCTGTGGGGCTCGTCGACCGGCGTGTCCGGCGGCACGACGGTCAAGGACCCGGCCACGTCCGGCCACGACTACTTCGGCCGGCTGCTCGCCGCGGGCGACTTCGACGGCGACGGCGACCAGGACCTGGCGACGGGCGCGAGCAACTCGACGGTGTACGTGGTCAAGGGCGGCTTCACCAAGTCCGGCACCACGGGCGGCTTCACGACGTTCACGACCCCGAAGAAGATCTCGTACGGCCCCGACGCCCTGAAATCCGGCGACGTGAACAAGGACGGCAAGGACGACCTGATCGTCACCGGCCGCGTGGCGGAGGCCACCGACACGGACCCGGGCGCCACCCGCTCCACCGGCTGGTACTACCCCGGCGCCACCGCAGGCCCCGGCACCGCCGCGCCCACGACCCTGCCCGGCGGCACCTCCGCCACCGTCGGCGACATCGACGGCGACGGATACGGCGAGATCGTCCTCGGTAACGTCTTCGCGAAGGACGACGACCTGTCCGGTTCCCTCGGCGGCACCGTCACCGTCGTACGGGGCTCCGCGACCGGCCCGGACGCGTCCACCGCCCCCACGGTCCTCACCCAGGACTCGCCCGGCGTGCCCGGCACCGACGAGGAACGTGACGGCTTCGGCAGCGCCCTGTCGGTCGGCGACATCAACGCCGACGGATACGGCGACCTGGCGATCGGCGTCGTCTTCGAGGACATCACGACGGAGGACACCGGCTCGACCGTCCTGCTGAAGGGCTCGGCGACCGGCCTCTCCGAAACCGGCGGCCGCACCCTGTCGCAGGCCTCCTCCGGCGTCCCCGGCACGGCCGAGGCGATGGACTACTTCGGCTCCGACGTCCTGCTCAAGGACGTGACCGGCGACGGCAAGGCGGACTACACCGTCTCCGCCGCCTTCGAGGGCGAGGGCGTCGGCGCGGTCACGGCGATGCTCTCCAACGGCACCGGCATCTCCAGCACGGGCGACCGCGCCTTCGGCCCCGGCGCGTTCAACCTGCCGTACAAGTACGGCGCGTTCGGCGCCAACCTCATCGGCTGAGGCCACCGAGGCGGCCTGGGGCGGCGAGTCCGGTGGCGGTGAACACCGCACCACCGGCCGCCGCCCGCACCACCGACCGCCGCCCGCTCCTGCGGGCGGCGGCCGGGAAGCGAGCCGAGGCTCAGACCTTGGTGAAGCACAACGTGTAGTCGGCGCCCCGGCTGTCCGAGTATTCGATGCCGTAGTCGTACTTCGACCCGCACTTCTCTTCAGGGCCGAACAGCCGGTCGCCCGTCTTGTACTCGGCCTCGGCGGAGCCGCAGTCGACGATCGTCGGCAGCGGCTCGCCCTTGGGGTCCTCGACCTTGACGCAGTCGCCGATGTCCGGGTCGTGCTTCTGGTCCTCCTTGACCTGCGCGGCCTGCGAGGCCTCCGCCTTGGCCTTGCCGCCGTTGGGGTTGGTGTTGTAGTCCCAGACGTAGTAGCCCAGGCCGCCGAAGATCGCCAGGACGATGACGGCGGACTTCACCATCCGCAACGCGCCCCCTGGCTGCGGGCGCTGGGGGCCGCGCGGCGGCTGCTGGTGGTTCTGGTAGTGCTGCGGTGGTGCGGACATGCCTGATAGCCCCCGTAGTTGACTGCGACTGAAGATCAACGCGAAGTTGACGTGCGCAGGCTACCTTTCGGCCATCAGGCCACTATCCAGCCGGGTCGCCACCGGAACAGAAGCTTCACATTTCCCGGAAGTGGCGTATGAAGGCGGCGAGTTGGGTGGCGCTGGTTTCGATGACAGTGCCGGGCTCGTCGCTTTCGCGAAGCCACAGGGCTTCTTGGGAGGCTGCAATCTCAACGCAGTTGGAGGAGTCACCGCCGCTGGAGAACGAGGACTTCTGCCACGTGATCTCGTGCGCCATGCTCTGACCTTTCAGAGTTCTTGTACGAGCCGCTGGATCAACTCCCGGGACTCTACGGCCCCCAACGCGGCCGTCTCCACCTTGCGGAGCACCTCTCGATAGCGCCCGAGCTGCGCCTCCGCTCCCAGGAAAGCACCACCGTGCTGGCTGTCCACCAGAACGGTGTCCAACTGCGGGACCGAGCCACGCGCGTACACCATGGGGTCGACCACTCCGGCGAAGCCGTCAACGTCGAACGGCACGACAAGCACGGTGACTTGGGGAAGCTCTGATCGCTCCAGGATCTGCAGCAACTGCTCCCGCGCCACCTTCCGGTCAGCCACCCTGATACGCAGACCCGCTTCGTGGATCAACGCCAGATACCGCATCCCCTCAAGGGCCTCCTGGCGGCGCAGCCTGAATTCCACGCGCACCTCCAGTTCCTCCTTCGAGAGCTTCGGCACCGACGCCCCGAAGATCGCCCGAACCTGCTCCTCGGTCTGGAGCAGACCGGGAATGTGCACGCATTCGAAGTTGCTCAAGTGCGTCGCATGGTTCTCCAGTTCGGCCAGATCCAAGTAACCGGACGGCACCCGGCCGCGGTAGTCCTCCCACCAGCCACGCCCACGCTCCGTCGCCATGGCCACCAGCGCGTCGACGAGGGCGGCGTCGTCGCACGCGTACTGGTTGGCCAAATGCCGCACACGCTCGGCGCTCACCCCCACACGCCCCGCCTCTGTGCTGGACAACTTGCTCTCCGAGATACCCAACGCCCGCGCGGCATGCCTGAGTGTCAGACCCGCCCGCTCCCGGAGCTTGCGCAGCTCAGCACCGAGCCGTTCCTGACGCGCGGTGATGACAGCTCTGGATGCCATACGCCCCTTCTTTCGCGGGAGTTGAGAGCACCAGTATCCCAGTCCCGGTTGACCGAGGGAAAGTTTTACCTCTACCGTCAGTGACGCGACGACCACCCAACGCAGTGGAAGCGCATCCCATCCCCCTGCCAGGAGACCCGTATGCCCTGGGAGTACACCCTCTACATCCCCCACGACCCCCGAGCCGTCCGCATCTGCCGTCACACCCTCCGTGACATCCTGCGCACCCACCATCTCCCCGCCCTCATCGAACCCGCGGAGCTCCTGGCCTCCGAGCTGCTCGGCAACGCCATCCGGCACACCAAGGGGCCCGCCGCGCTGAAGCTCAGACAGGCGGGGAGCTCCTTCCGGCTCGGGGCCTGGGACACGGACCCCGCACCGCCCACGACCGCCCCGCAGGGCGACGAAGCGGGCCGCGGACTGCACCTCGTTCAGGCCTACGCGGACGACTGGGGCTGGTTCCAAGTCAACGGCTCGGCAGGCAAGTACGTCTGGTGCGACCTCGGCACCCGGCCCGAGCGGTGATCCAGTCGCCCCCGAACACAACGAGTCGGATAATTACGGATGTCAGCCGCATACCACCCGAACCGCAGGAAGGCGGGCATCGCCATGGCTGAACACCCGCACGCCGCACTCATCCGCAGGGGCTACGACGCCTGGAACAACGGTGACATGGACACCCTGCGCACGATGTTCTCGGGGGACGCCACACACCACTCACCCGGCAATCACCCGCTGTCCGGCGACTTCAAGGGCCAGGACGCGATCTTCGAAATGTACGGCCGTCTCTTCGAGGAGACGAACGGGACCGTACGCGCCGAGCTGCGCCAGTTGCTCGTCGACGGCAGGGGCCACGTGATGTCCTTCCACCGCTTCACCGGGGAGCGCAACGGCAAGCAGCTCGACGAGAACGCGGGCATCGTCTTCCGCATCGTCGGGGACAAGATCACCGATCTCGACGAATGCACCGAGGACATCGACAAGATCAACGCGTTCTGGTCGTGATGTCCTCACCCCTCTGAGTCACCCCGAGCACAACCCCGCACGACCTCCAGGTGTCCCACAGGTGAACCCGAACCTCTGAACTCCGGGGTCCGCCCAGTCACTTGGAGCCACCGTGCGCATACGGAAGTACGCCCTCGCCGCCACTGTCGCCGCGGCGGCCACCGCCGGGCTGACCCTCACTCCGACCGCGACAGCCGCCGCCCCGGAGCCCGTCACCAGCGACTTCAACGGTGACGGCTTCACGGACCTCGCGGTCGGCGTGCCGAACGCGAGCGTCGACGGCAAGTCGAAGGCCGGGTACGTCAACGTGGTCTGGGGCGGAGCGGGCGGCCTCGGCGCCCACGGCAACACGCGCGTGAGCCAGGCGAGCCGCGGCGTTCCGGGCGGCCCGGAGCAGAGCGACCGCTTCGGCGCCGCCGTGACCGTGGCCGACGTGGACGGCGACGGTACGGCGGACATCGTGATCGGCGCGCCCGGCGAGGACGTCACCGGCCGGGGCACGGACGCGGGCACCGTCGCCGTCGTCAAGGGCGCCCGGGGCGGGCAGGGCAGCCTGGGCACGGCCTCCACCGCGGTCAACGGGCCGTCGGCGTCGGCCGCGTACGGAAAGTCCCTCGCCGCAGCCGACTTCACCGGCGACGGGAAGACGGACCTGGCGATCGGCGCGACGGACAAGGTCGTCCTGCGCACGGCGGCGGGCACCCTGAGCACCGTGTTCACCGACCACATGGGCGGTCGCGCGCCCGTCCTCACGACCGGCGACTTCGACGCCGCCGACGACACGACGGACCTGGCGGTCGCCTACTGGACGGTCAACGCGCCCTACACGCGGTCCCACGTACGCCTCTGGAGCTGGTTCGAGGGCGAGAACCAGCTGGTGAACTCCTGGAACACCGACAACGCCGCCGCCTCCGCGCTCGCCACCGGCGACTTCGACGGCGACGGGCGCGACGACCTGGCCCTCGGCGAGTGCCGCGAGATCGCCGACGAGAACATCGACGACCCGTGCGGCCCCGAGGAGTTCGCGAAGGGCGGCGGCATCCACATCCACTACGGCAGCGACACGCCCTCCAGCTTCGGGGCCCGGTCCCAGACGCTCAACCAGGACACGGTGGGCGTGTACGGCCGGGCCGAGGACGGGGACCGTTTCGGGGCGTCGCTGGCGGTGGCGGACGTGAACGCCGACGGCCGCGACGACCTGATCGCGGGCGCCCCCGGCGAGGCGATCGGCGCCCGCACCGGTGCGGGCGCGGCCACGCTGCTGCTGGGCGGCCCCGGCGGCTTCGTGGACGCGTACGGGGAGGCCGTCTCGGTGGCGTACAACCAGGACACACCGCGCGTGCCGGGTGCGGCGGAGGCCGGTGACGCCTTCGGTGCGGCGGTCGCGACCGGCGACTACGACGGCGACGGCAAGGCCGACGCGGCGATAGGCTCCCCCGGCGAGAACGCCTCGACGGGCGGTGTGTGGGTCCTCCCCGCGGCCTCCGTCAACAACTCGTACACCGTCACCCCCGCAAAGCTGGGCCTGCCCGCCTCGTCAACGGCACTCGCGTACGGCCAAACCCTGAGCAGCCACTGAGAACCGGCCCTCCGTCCCCTTAGGGGATGTCACAGCTCGGCCGCAAAGCCGGGCCCGTTGCCCCGGGCCCGGCACGTCACTCTGGGAGACCAGGTACGTTCGATTACGTGGCTGGATTCAGGATCGGACGCGGCCGGGACAACCGCACCCAGCAAGCGCATCCGCAACAACACCCGCGGCAACAACCGTACGGACAGCAGCCCCCTCAGGGCGGACCGTCGTACGGCTACCCCCCTGCGCCGCAGCCGTACCCGCAGCAGCAGCCGCCGCAGTACGGCAACGGTGGCGGTGGCGGCGGCCGGCAGCAGTGGCCCCAGGCGGGCGACCATGGCGAGCCGGAGTACTTCGGCGACCATGATCACCACGCTGCCCAGGGGCCGGACCCGTACGCGGCCAACAACCCGGGGCACACCCAGGCGTTCTCGGTCGGCGAGGATCCGTACAACCAGGGCGGGACCTACCGCGCCGGACAGGCGGCCGCGCCCCCGGTGGGCCCGAGACTGCACTGGAAGGAACTGCTGAGCGGCGTCGTACTGCGCCCGAACCAGACCTTCCTGCAGATGCGGGACTACACGATGTGGGGCCCTGCCCTCATCGTGACGTTCCTCTACGGCCTGCTGGCGGTCTTCGGCTTCGACGGCGCGCGCAAGGAGGCCATCAACGCGACGATCACCTCCGCGATTCCCATCATCCTGACGACCTCGGTGGCGATCGTCCTCAGCTCGTTCATCCTGGGCGTGGTCACCCACACCCTCGCCCGCCAGCTCGGCGGCGACGGGGCCTGGCAGCCCACGGTCGGCCTCTCCATGCTGATCATGTCCCTCACGGACACCCCCCGCCTGGTCGTCGCCATGTTCATGGGCGGCAACGCCCCCTTCGTCCAGCTGCTCGGCTGGGCGACGTGGGTGGCGGCCGGTGTCCTCTTCACGGTGATGGTCAACAAGTCCCACGACCTCCCGTGGCCGAAGGCCCTGGGCGCGTCCGCGATCCAGCTGATCGCCCTGCTGTCGATCATCAAGCTGGGGACGTTCTGACCACAGGGACGTTCTGATCACGGTGGCTTTCTGATCACGGTGGCTTTCTGACGACACCGCACGGCGGCGGCGCGGCACATGGGTGTGCCGCGCCGCGCGGCGTCGGATGTCGGGCCAGTGGATTTCGGGTCGGTGGAGACCGGTCAGCTTCCGGGGGCGGCCGGCTCGATGTTCTGGTTGGCGTGGAAGAGGTTGTGCGGGTCGTAGGCCCGCTTGACGCCCGCCAGCCGGTCGTAGTGGTCGCGGTACGCGGCCCTGACCCGGGCCTGGGGCTCGTCCTCACCGAGGAAGTTCACATAGGCGCCGCCCATCGAGTGGGGGTGCAGTTCGTCCGAGTAGTCGGTGCTCCACTCCTTGATGATCTGGGCGTTGGCCGGGTCCGGGTCGATGCCGCCGATGACGCCGGACCAGCGGGCATGCCGGTACGCCCACGCCGTGTCCTCCGGCCGCACACGGTGGGCCGCTCCGTCGACCGGATACAGATGCATCATCGACAGATCGGTGGGGATACCCTCCGCGTACTTGGCGTGCACGGCGATGGCGTCGTCCGTGATGCGATCGAAGAAATCTCCCCGCCAGTACCACTGGAGGCCGGACGGCATCAGCGGATCGAACAGCGTCTGGAGCGCGGGATACGGCATCGGCGCGGCGAAGTGGAACGCCGGCGGCGCGGGCTCGTGCACCGGCGCGAAGGCCGCGTCGACACGGTCCAGGTCCCCCGCCCAGCACCACACGACGCCGCACATCTTCTGCCCGTGGATCTCCTCCGGGAACGGCGGACCGGGCGGCACGACGACCGACGCGTAGAACCCGCTCAGATCCTCGGGCGCCTGGGGCAGGAACTCGCGGTACCACTGCAGCACGTCGCGGATGTGGTCCAGAGACCACAGGGTGACCCCGCCGGCCACGGTGTGCACGGGGTGCAGCTGGAAGGTGAAGGAGGTGACGACGCCGAAGTTCCCGCCGCCGCCGCGCAGCGCCCAGAAGAGATCCGAGTGGTCCTTCGCGTTCGCGGTGACGAAGCTGCCGTCGGCGAGTACGACATCCGCCGACAGCAGGCTGTCCACCGTCAGGCCGTGCTTGCGGGTGAGGTAGCCGTGTCCGCCGCCGAGGGTGAGGCCCCCGACGCCCGTCGTCGACATGATCCCGAAGGGCAGGGCCAGACCGAAGGCGTGGGTGGCGTGGTCCACGTCGCCGATCAGGCTGCCGCCGCCGACCTGGGCGGTCCTCGTCGCGGGGTCGACGCGTACCCAGCGCATCGGCGCGAGGTCGAGGGTGACGCCGTCGTCCACCAGGGACGTTCCGGCGCCGCCGTGTCCGCCGCCGCGGACGGCGAGTTCGAAACCGTGGTCGCGTACGAAGTCGACGGCGTTCATGACGTCCGCGACGTCCGTACATCGCACGATGGCGGCCGGTCTGCGGTCGATCATCGCGTTGTAGATCTTGCGAGCCTCGTGGTATTCCCGGTCGCGTGGGGAGACGACCGGGCCGCGCAGCACGGTCCGCATCGCCTCCAGAGTCGTGTCGTCCATGCCGGCCATGACGATCTCCTCGCAGAGGGCAAGGCTGACCTGACCAGCGTCTCCCCGTACGCGGAGTCTCGCAATCGCCGCCCTTGCCGCACTCGCGCCGCACTCGCGCCGCTCTCGTGCCGCCCTCGCCGTCTGAAGAAATGCGCGTGCCGCACGAGCCGAGAAGACTGGAGGCATGGCCACCAAGACAGGCAACACGAAGACGCCGGGCAAAACGGCCAAGGCGGCCCTTGAGGGCGGCCCCGCCGATCTCCCCGAGAGGATCGTCCCTCTCACCGCCACCGGACCGGTCGGAGGCACGGAGGAGGACCTGAAGATCCCGCACCGCGGCGGATACGAGCACTTCCGCCCCACGTCACGGCACAAGGACACACCGGAGGGGAAGCTACGGATCTACGTGTGGTGGGAGCGAACAGAGATCGCTGAGTAAACGGAGTGAGTGATCAGGACGCCTCAGGCATCGAAGACCTGCCCCGTCCTCTTCACGACAGGCTCTTCCACGCTCCACGGGAAGTTGATCCACTGATCGGTCCGCTTCCACACGTACTCGCACTTCACCAGCGACTGCGACTTCTCGTAGATCACGGCGGACCGCACCTCGGCCACATGGTCGAGACAGAAGTCGTGCACCAGCTTCAGAGTCTTGCCGGTGTCGGCCACGTCGTCGGCGATGAGAACCTTCTTGTCGGTGAAATCAACGACATTGGGAACGGGTGCGAGCATGACGGGCATGTCGAGCGTGGTCCCGACTCCCGTGTAGAACTCGACGTTCACCAGATGAAGGTTCTTGCAGTCGAGCGCGTAAGCGAGCCCGCCCGCGACGAAAACGCCACCGCGGGCGATGGACAGGACGACATCGGGCTCGTACCCGTCATCGGCGATCGTCTGCGCCAGCTCACGCACGGCGCGGCCGAACGCCTCATAGGTGAGGTTCTCGCGTATGTCGCTCATCCCTGCCTCCCCGCCCTCACACCTGGGTGCGATGGAAGTTGAGGAAGGAGCGCGAGGCCGTGGGACCGCGCTGGTTCTGGTAGCGGGAGCCGTACCGCTCACTCCCGTACGGGGACTCGGCCGGCGAGCTGAGCCGGAACATGCACAGCTGCCCGATCTTCATGCCCGGCCAGAGCTTGATCGGAAGCGTGGCGAGATTGGACAGCTCCAGCGTGACGTGCCCGGAGAACCCCGGGTCGATGAACCCGGCGGTGGAGTGGGTGACCAGACCGAGCCGCCCGAGCGAACTCTTCCCCTCGAGCCGCGAGGCGAGGTCGTCGGGAAGGGTGATCACCTCGTACGTACTCGCCAGCACGAACTCCCCGGGATGCAGGATGAACGGCTCGTCCCCGTCGGGTTCGACGAGCCGCGTGAGGTCGGCCTGCTCGATGGAGGGATCGATGTGCGGGTAGCGGTGATTCTCGAACACCCGGAAGTAGCGGTCGAGCCGCACGTCGATGCTCGACGGCTGCACCATGGATTCGTCGTACGGGTCGATCCGCACCCGCCCGGAGTCGATCTCGGCCCGGATGTCCTTGTCTGAGAGAAGCACGCACCGAGGATACGCAGAGCGTATGGACCAGCCACAATCGGAAGACTCGGAAGACGGCAAAGGGGCCCGCCACGATCCGAAGACCGTGACGGGCCCGCACAAGCTGTAGCCGTTGTTACCGTTTCGGTTACTGCTACCGCTGATCGCCCATCGCTTACTGCTTACTGCCTGCCGTCCGGCTACCGCTTCTCCGCATAGGCCACCGGCACGACATTCCGGAGCCGGGCACAGCGCGGACAGCGGATCAGCCGGCCAGGGCCGAGCCGATCGGCCTGCTGCATCGGGAGCGAAGCGGTGCTGAACACGTGCCCTTCGGCACAACGGACGACGGTGCTGCGTTCCATCAAGTCCTCAGAGTCCCTTCCCCAAGAGCCGCGTCTGACTGACGAGGAAAGCCACGTTACGGGACGAAAGGAACGGCCCTCCAGGCGGCACTCCGTTCCCGCTCGGACCCTCTCCCGCGCCTCCACCGTACGCCCCAACTCCCGTACCCCAAAGCCCCGTCCACCCTCCGAAACAACACCAGGCCCCACGGCTTCAGCGCCGGGAGCCTGGCATGGGGTACAGTGATTCCGCGTTTCCGACACCGGCCCGACCAGTGTCTTACGCGGGTGTAGTTTAATGGTAGAACATCAGCTTCCCAAGCTGAGAGCGCGAGTTCGATTCTCGTCACCCGCTCCACGCGAAACCCCCAGGTCATGGACCCGGGGGTTCTTTGTTGTCTAGACCGGTGGGCGGGGCGCGCACCACAACCGCACCATTAGCTCTCCGAAGGGTCCTCGCCGTGGTGCGCGGAGGGCTCTCGGGAGCTCTCCTTGTGGCGCTTCGCACGCTCGGCGCGCACCATCTCGTCCAGCCCGGCCGCCAGCTCGCGCTGCCGCTCGTCGTCGGAGTGCTGATAGATCAGCGCCGCCTTCTCCGAGGACTGCCCGGACCGGACCATGGTGTCCTTGAGCGTCGCGCCGGAACGTGTCGACAGGGTGTGTCCGGTATGACGAAGGTCGTAGAAGCGAAAGCCGTCCGGCAGGCCCACCGACGCGCGTGCACGGCTCCACTTCCGACCGAAAGAGGTACGCCGGAATGGCGCGCCCTTCTCTCCGACGAAGAGCAGGCCGTCAGGCCCCTTCTCGGCGTACCAATCGAGGTGCCGCTTCACCTCCTTCCGTAAGAAGGCCGGGAGGACGACCGGACGGGCGCCCGCATCGGACTTCGTCGGGCCGGGAGCGCGCTTGCCGTTGGTCCGCTCGGGCTCAGCGATCCGTACGCGGATCACCAGGGCGTCAAGGTCGACGTCCCGCCGCCGCAGCCCGGCCAGTTCCTCAGGCCGCATCGGTCCGTAGGCACCGAGGTAGACCATGAGCCGCCAGCGAGGGCCGATGGCGTTGGCGAGGGCGTCGACCTGGGCGACGGTGGCGATCCGACGCTCGGCCGCAGCTTCCTTGCCCGCGCCCTTGATCCGGCACGGATTGCGGCTGATCAGGTCGTCATCAACGGCCGTTTCCATGATGCCCTTGAGGAGCCGGTACGCCTTGGCAACGGTCGTCTTGGCGCTGGTCGTCCGCAGCCGCTCGGCCCGCCATTCACGGACGCGAGGAGCAGTGATCTCGTCCAGGTCGAGCGCGCCGAAGGCCGGCAGAAGGTGGAGCCGAAGAAGATGCTCGTACAGGTCCACCGTGCGTACTGCCAACTCCCGCTCTTCCACCCACTTCTCGGCGTAGACGCGGAAGTTCACGGCGCCGGCATCGGGAGAACGCCAGTCCCCGCGACTAAGATCCGCCTCCACCTGAGAGAGCCAGATCTCAGCATCCTTCTTGGTCTCGAAGGTCTCCTCGGCACGGACGCGCTCACCATCGGGCGCGAGGTACGACGCCGTCCAACGACCGGACCGGTATTGCCGCACCGCACCAAAGCGCCGACGCCTGCCCTTCTTGTTGGCCATCAGGCGACCGTCCGCAGTCCGGTTCGGCGCAGCCCGACCGGCTCAACAGTGCGAGAGGCGATGTACTCACGTACGGCGGTCTCGGGGATGCGGACGTGCCGACCGACCTTCACGTACCGGATGCGCCGCTCCTCGATCAGCCGCCGAGGAAAGCGGGTGGTCGTGCCCAGCAGCTCGGCGACCTGGTCGACGGACAGGTAGCGGTCGTTCATGCGGTCGGCTCTCCTTCCGTTCCGAGGGCAGGGGCGAGTGAGGCAGATAGCCACTCCTCGCCACGAGTCAGGCCTGTCCCGGCAAAGACCCAATGGGCGAGGACGTACGTCGTATCCGCCTCCTGCTCGTGCTCGGCGGGCCGCTGGTCGTCGGGCAGCGCGGCGAGGGCTTGCGCGCGCCGCCATTCGGCTCGGGTGTCCCGGAGCGCGCCGAGGGTGGTGGAGTAGCGGCGGGTCTTGGTGGAGAAGTGGCCGCGGAAGCCGAGCATGTGCGCCCAGGCCCTCAGCCTCAGCTCTGCCAGATCCTTGCGACCGCCGAGCTGCCAGGCGGTGCGGATCATCCGCCGGGCATGGTCGGTGATGCGGGCGTGTGCCAGCTCGGCGAGGAACTTGATCGGCCGGTCCAGGGTTCCGGTCGCCGTCTCGGCGCCCTTGGTGGCGTACTTGGCGATGTAGGCCGCGACCGCGCGTTCCGTCAGTTCCGACGAGCCGTTGAAGTCGGCCGAACGGATCGGGCGTATGTCGAGCTGACGGCCGAAGGCGAAGGCATGCGCCCGGCCGTCGATAACGGGCCCGGTGACCGTCGCTTTCGCGGCAGCGGCGCCAATCGCGTCGGTCAACAGCTCGGCCGTCGCCCAGTTCGGGGGCGCGCTGTGGCCGCCGTCCGGCCCGTCGATACGGATCACGGCGTGGAAGTGGACCGCGCCACGCTTCTGGTACTCGGCGACCTTGGCGAAGGAGACGCGAGCGACATTCGGGAAGTCCCGCTGGGTGAGTCCGGCCCGCTTGGCGACCTCCCGGCGCAGGTAGATGGAGAAGCGCCGCCAGAGCATCCCGGCATGTGCGTTCCACAGAACTGCGGCTTCGTAGTCGTACGTTGCCGGGTCCAGAGGCGTGCCGAGAGTGCCGTCGTCCTCGGCGTGCAGCACACCGCAGCGGCAGGGCCGGTGGGTTCCGCGCCGGTCGGTGGGCCGGTTGTGGACGGGGCCGAAGCCGGGTGCGGTGAAGGTGGCGAACACCCTGGGGTGTTCGGCGATCGTCTCGGGGTTGCCCTTGCCGCCCCGTAGTCCGGCGGTGATCAGGTGATAGGTGTCGCGGCGGTAGACCTCGGCGCATGCCGTGCAGCGGGTCGCGCGGCGGTTGTTGCAGCGCACCAGGAGGTGACCGGCGGGGAGGGCCGCCGAGTCGAGGTGGTGCAGGGTGCGGCCGATCTCGCCGGTGTGCGGGTTGAGTTCGTGTTCGATGCGGTGGCCGTCGAGGCGTACGGGACGCGTGCAGCCGCCCAGCCCGCGCAGCTGCCCAGCGAGGGCGGACATGTTGCCCAGCGAGGCGAGCGCGCCCAAGTCCTTGAGCGGGGGCGGAGTGTGTCCGGTAGTAATGGAGCTGTCCTTTCGGCAGTGGTCGGGAGGGTCCGTGCCTGCCGGGGCGGCGGGATGCTTGGCGGTATCGAGGCCGCCCCGGCAGGCTGGTCAGCGCGTGTTGGCGCGGTTGAGCAGGGAGCGCAGCACCAGGGCCGCGATGGACACGGAGACGGCCGTTATCGCGACCGTGGCCAGGAGCGCGGTCAGCACGACGCCGACGACGAGCACGGCGGCGACAGCCGCGGCTCCGAGGCCGACGTACGGGGCGACGGGTCGATCGGTGGAGTGCGCGGGAGCGTGCTGGCACGAGCAGGCCGCCGGGGCGTGATGGCGTTCTGCGGGGGCGGCCGAGGTGATCAGGTGAGTGGTCGGAACGGGTGCCGCGTCGGGCAGTTTCGGGCGGAGCAGCATGGTGGTTGTCCTCTCAGTCGTTGGTGCCGTTGACGACGTCGACGCCGGAGCGTGTGCCGGACTCGATCGGCCCGGCCAGGAAGGTCTGGGAGAGCCAGAAGCCGAAGAGGGCGATCACGACGGCGACCCAGAGGCGGATGCCGAGGAACTTGATCGCGGCCCAGGCGATGACGCCGAGGACGAAGACGAGGGGCAGGCTGACGGTCACGGGAGGGCTCCTCAGCGGACGGTGCAGCGGTGGGTACGGGCGGCCAGCTCGGCGGCGGCCCGGCTGTCGTAGTCAGTGGAGAAGCCACAGCGCGGAGCGGTGCAGGCAGCGGCGTGCTTCTCGCGGCCTCGGCCGTCGTAGTAGGTGGCGACCTGGACGGGGCCGATGCGGATGACGCGGCGGAAGCGGCGGTGGGCGGTCATGAGCGGGTCTCCTTCTCTCGGGTGAAGTCGGCGACGTGCTCGGTCAGCCAGCGGCGGATCTCGGCGCCCTCTTGGTCGTCGGCGTTGAGAATCACCGGCTCGGCGACGAGCAGGGCCTCGGTGAAGTGGTTTTGGCGGGTCAGTTCGGCCGCGCGCTGGAGGGTGCGGAGGGTGGACGGTCGCAAGAGCGGATTCCTTGTCAGTCAGGTGAGTTGGGCGGCGATGGCTTCGGCGAGTGGAGCCGGGACGCCGAGCCGGGCGCGAAGGGTGGCGGTGTCGATGGGTGCTCCTGTGCGGGTGTGGTGTTCGGCGGCGACCTTCCGGGCGTGGTCGACGAGGGCGGTCGGAAGCCGGTCGGCTGGACGGGCTGCAGGCTCGGCGACGGGTTCGCGCGCCGGAGGAATGGCGGCCTGCTCGGGTGCCGTCTCAGGCACTGGTTCCGGCTTGGGTGCCGTATCGATCGGTGCGTCCTGAGGCTCGGCAGCCGGTGCCGTCCGATGGGCGGGACCGTGCGCGAGCAGGGTGCCGCCGAGGAAGGCGACCGCCGGCCAACCGGCGACGAGGATGCGCAGCCAGGCCGGAACGTCGTGGAGGTCGAGCAGTCCGGCGGTGGCGACGTTCGCCCCGAGGCTGGCGGCGAGCGCGACCAGAAACCATGACCACCCGGCCGCCTTGGACTCCCCGGAGCGCAGCCGCTTCCAGGCAGCCACCAAGAGCAGGTCGACGCTCACCGGGTAGGCCCAGGCCTTCCAGCCGTCCTGTCCGGCGGCCACGGCCAGGTCATGCAGATGCGCGAAGGACAGCGCGGCGGCGATGACCGCTTGGACCAGTACGGCGTCAACGGTCACGTTCCGAATGCGCATCACGCTCACGTCCTCTCAGCCGATTTCAGGCATGGCGGGGTTAGGGACTTGGCGCGAGGCGGTCGCGCCGACCGTGGGAGGGGTGGGGCTACTCCGTCACCGGACGCGGCCTGGCCACCGGGTCCCACGCCTTCACCGGCGAGGCCGGAGCATGCGGCCGGAAGGGGTCCAGGGCCGGAACATCGGGCACGAGATGGGCCGTCTCACGGCAGATCACCGCAGCGTCGGCGAGGGAGAGGTACGGCGTACGGATGCGGGACCAGCCGCCGGAGGAGTCACCGACCACGGCCAGGCCCGGCAGATCGGCGGCGATGGCGGAGGCGACGTAGACGGCTTCCGGGGCGATGTCGCCGAGTGCCATCTTGGCCGACGCCTCGTCATTGACGCGGTGGCAGACACGGCCGGTGAGTTGAGCGCGAAGCATGGTCGCTCCCTTGCCCAGCTCGGCGCCGAAACGCTGCCCGCAGATCTCCAGGTAGATCCCCGCCGCCCGGCCAAGCTGAGCAAGCCGGATCAGCTGGGTCACCATCTCGTCGCGCCGCTCCTCGTCCTTGCGCGTGGCAACAAGGAACAACTCGGCGACCTCGTCCACGAACAGCACGATCGGCGCGGGCCGTTCGTCCTCCGGCAGCCCCCACACATCCGAAGTGATCTCCTCGTCCGCGGTGCCGGGCGCGATGCCCTGACGGGCCTTGATCAGGTCGTAGCGGTCCTCCATTTCCTTGACGAGCACGGGCAGCAGCTCTGCGGCTTCATCCGGCTCGGTGGCCAGCGCCGACAGCCGAGGGGCGAACGGCGCCAGTTCCACACCGCGCTTGCAGTCGATCCCGACCAGGGCCACCGGCTGAGCCGCAAGCCCCGTCAGCAGGTTGCGCAGGAACATCGACTTCCCCGACAGCGTTGCGCCGAGGAGCAGTTGGTGAGGAATCGTCCGGTAGTCGCGGACGAACGCGGTCGCGTCCTCCCGCAGAGCCACCGGCACCGCCAGGAAGTCACTTTCAACCCGGCGAGGCATCCTCACCTTCCGCAGCACGTCGAAGCCGACCAACCGCAGCTCGACCACACCCGGCTTGATACTGCGGACATGCACGGCATGGACGCCCCATGCGTGCCGCAGGCGCTCGGACGAGGCCGCCACGTCCGCCGGTTCCTGGCCCGGGGCCAGCCGAAGCCGTACCCGGAGCCCGGTCGACGTCGGCCGGAGCAGACCCCGGCGAGGCGCCACGGGACGGACCTCCCGGCGAGTGGCCGCCCGGACGGCGAGGGCCCGCAGCCGGGACGGTTCGACGGTCAGCCCGCAGGCGTCCATGGTCGAGCCGTACGAGGCCATCAGCCGAGCCGCCGACAGCGGCAGTCCGACCGTGGCCCAGTAGGCCGCCGGATGCGCCTTCCGGGCGTAGACCGTCCCGCCTATGGCAGCGAGCGACCCGCCCAGCTCGACCAGCGTCATCAGCTCGGACACGGAGATCAGCTCTCCTGCCCGGCCGGGAAGGCTCCGGGAACCACAGCAGCCGCCCGGTAGGCGATGCCGTGACGGGCCTGGCCGTTGAAGACGCTTTCCCACGGCCGGGCGATCAGGCCGGGAAGGGAGACGGGACCGCCGACGGTCAGGCCGTCAGTCACCCCACTCTCGGGGACGGTCACCGCGATCAGCGACGACTCCCCCTCGTCGATGTAGACCACGCCGACCTTCATCAACGACTCACCGCTGACAGCGTCCTTGGCGATCTCGCCCGTCTGCCGGTCCTTGACCTTCGGCTCCGGAGCTTCGGTCAGAAGGATCGTCGCGGACGAGGTCTCAACACGGATCACACGCACAGAACTTCTCCTCCGATAGGCACCCGCCAGATGACCTGACAGGTTGACTTAGCAAGTTCGAAGCTAGGGATGCCAGGTTGACTTGTCAAGTGACATCAAGCGGGAAGGCCGAGCGACCGGCCGGGGCCAACTAGCCCAGGCGATAGGTGTCTTCGAGTTCCTGCCGATCAGCAGGCAGCAGTACGTCAGTGACCTGCAAGGCCTGCCCGGAGACGTCGCAGGCCACGACAAGCACGCTGAGTACCGGCTCCCCCGTACCCAACGCCAAGAGGCCGGCCTCTTCCTTGCTCGGCAGACGAGCCGAGACCCGCTCGGTCACGTGGTCGAGGCGGACTTTCTTACGGGACTCCAGATGCTCGCGCAGACTTCCGTGCAGCGGAGTCGATTCGGCGAGGTCCGTGCCGTCAGCCATGCCTACGGGAAAGTACGAGGAGGCCAGCTCAACGGGTTCGCCGTCCTCCTCGATTAGCAGCCGCCGGACAAGCACCCTGGTCCGCTTGGGTACGCCGAGGAACGAAGCAACGCGCCGCGGTACGGGGACCCGGTCGACCTGGACGAGGCGGCCAGGCGAGGCCGACTCGTCTCTCTCCAGGGCTTCGCGGCCCCGCTGGTCTTTCTGCTCAACCACTTCGGGACGGCCACGCACGATCGTGCCGTACCCCTGCCGGGACTCCAGCCAGCCATCCCGCTTGAGCAGATCGAGGGCCCGGACAACAGTTGGGCGAGACATGCCGAAGGCTTGGACCAGCTGGTTTTCACTCGGCACGAGGGTTCCAGGCGGGTACGTGCCGTCCTCGATACGCCCCTGGAGCGTCTGGGCCAGCCGCACGTATTTGGGTGCAGCCACTTCGTACGCCATTGCCCCGCCTAGTCGGAATCCGCCAAGTCAACTTGTCAACCAGCCTACTCACCGTGAGGAGGCTATGAACACCCAAGCGCACGGATACGGCTCAGCAGACCCAAGGGCCTTCATGGCTTCCAAGCACCGTCGACCAGGAACGAGACCACCGTGCCACCGAAGCGACTAGGCCCGGCGTGCCATGAGTCCGACAGTGCGTCGATCAGACAGAGACCCCTTCCATGCGCGTCGTTGGCGTCGGGCCGCCTCATCCGGACGTGAGCCGGGAACCCCGGATTGTGCACGTCCACCCGCAGTGACTCCCCCACGCGCCACCACTCGACCCGCACCCGCCACGCCTCTTCCGCCTCGCCGTAGAGAATGGCGTTCGTCACCAGTTCGGAGATCATCAGGACGCAGTCGTCCACCGAACAGGTCAGGTCGTACGGGGCAATGAACTTCCGGAACCAGCGCCGTGCCCGAGCCACCGATTCGGGCACCGGATACAAGGTCATGCACCCGATCGGTACGGACTCCGCCGACTCCCCAACAGGGCCACCGGTCGTATCGCTCATTCGCATCCCTGCTCCCTACCGGTGCCGTCGCAGTCCAGACAGCGCCGCTTGGACGTAGCACGGGCGCGAGCATCGGCCGCGGAGAGCGCCAGGGACGAGCGGGAGCCAACACGCTTCCAACCTCGCCCCCGGCATCCACGGCACATCGACCTTTGCGCGGGGTGCCGTAACTCCGCATGCTCCTGACTCACGCTCAGTGCCCCTCTCCTTCAAGTGGCCTTAGCCACTTACTGGATAGTGGCATTAGCCACTTCAGCGCAAGCGGTTCGCGGATACGGGCGCGAGTTTCTAGCCGATCGGGTACCCCTGCTCGAACGCCCAACGGCCAGGCGGGTACGTCGCCTCAGCGAACTCCAACGGGCGATCCTGCAGGTCGTAGACGACGTGATGCACAACCAGCACCGCCGAACCGGGGTCCAACTCCAGGTCAGCCGCCTCGTCTTCGGTGGCCAGCCGAGCGCACATCCGGTCCTCGGCATAACTGCCCTGTCGGCCCGTCATGTTCTCGACGTACATCAACGTCCCCTCCCGAATCCGGTCAGGATCCCGGAGCTTTGGCGCGCACTCACCCACATCGGGACCGAACCACGAGGTAGACAGAGTGATCGGCCCGGATTCGTTCTTGGTCACACGTTGGCGGTGCACCGCGCGGGTACCGGCCGCCAGATTCAGCGCCTCGGCGACGTAGCCGGGTGCCTCCAGCCATCCGGCCGAAGTGATCACCGCATACTCGCCGGGAGTGTAGATCTTGCCGGTCTGCTTGGCGCGACCGTAGAGCTCCCGAGCACGGCGGTTCACGGCCAGACCACGCACGTACGTGCCCGAACCCTGCCTCTTCTCCACCAAGCCCTGATGGCTCAGCGCCTCCAGCGACCGCGCCGCCGTCGGCCGCGACACGCTCCAATCGGTCGCCAACTGCCGTTCCGACGGCACCTCATCGCCAGGCCGCAAGTCGCCCCGCAAGATCTGATCGCGAATGTGGTGCGCGATCTGCAGGTACTTGGGCTGGGTCTCTTCAATCTTCGGCATCCGAGCCCCTTCCCTAAGTGGCTATGACCAGTGGCCACTATAGGGTGAGTGGCCAACCGCGCAGCCCGTACGGTGGGTTGGGTGACGCGCTTGATCGTGGCAGCAGGAGGAGGGGGCGACGCAGTCGCCGCCGCAATGCTCGACGCCGCTCTGTACGGCGAAGAGGGTCCGGCGGTGATCCTCACTTACGCGTGGGACCGCCTCTTGATCGACCCCGTACCGGGTCCACGAGGGCCGGCCAACTTCACCGGCCTCCGCCCCTTCACCAGAAGCGTCCAGACCGTACCTGCCGACGCAAAGCCGATCGCACCGGCAGGCTCGACGCTCCCTCGCCTCGCCGCCGAACTGCCGCACGTCTTGGCCCTGATCGATCCGCACCACGGCGCCGAGGGCATCACCCGCCAGCTCGAAGAACTCACCGAGCACCTGGCCCCCGAGTCCATCGACCTTTTGGACGTCGGCGGCGACATCCTCGCCAAGGGCGACGAGCCCACGCTTCGCAGTCCTCTGGCTGACGCCCTCACTCTCGCAGCGTGCTGCCAAGTCAACGCCCCTGTACGGCTGCTGGTCGCGGGTCCCGGCCTGGACGGCGAAGTACCGGCAGAAGACCTGCGCGACCGCATGGGCCCAACCGTCCTGACGCTCACAGCCGAGCACGTCGAGCCGGTCAGCTCTGTTCTGGAATGGCACCCCTCTGAAGCGACAGCCATGCTCGCGGCTGCCGCCCGTGGAGTCCGAGGTCTGTGCGAAGTGCGGGACGCCGGCCTGCCAGTGCCGCTCACCGACGAAGGCCCCACCGTCCACGAAGCCGACCTGGACGACGCCCTCAACCGCAACGAGCTCGCCCGAGCCATCCTCGCAACGGAGACCCTCGAAGAGGCCGAGCAGCACAGCCGCGAAATCTGCGGCTACTCGGAGATCGACTACGAGCGCAACAAAGCCAGTTGGCTCGGCACCCAGCCGGAACAGAAGCTCGACCCTGAGACCACACTCCGCCAACTCGACCAGTTCGAGGCCGAGGCCCGCAGCCGCGGAATCACACACACGACGTTCCGCCGCATCACCGAGGCTCTTCGCCTCAACGGCAAGCAGCGCCAAGACCTCAGGGCTTTGCTGCTGACCAGCCGTCCGGAGCAGTACCAAGCCCCACTCTGGCAGATCCCAGCCGAAGCCTGAGTAACAACTTTCTCTACGGGTTCAAGCCCCGGCTGCGCTCCGCTCCGCCGGGCGCGCTTCCCGGCTCCGCTGCGGGCGCCGCTCCTGCCTTCGGCCCGCTCCGCCCGCGCTGCGCCGACGCGCGCCCACATGTGGATAGGGCCGGAAGCCATGAGTCGATCACCGCAGAAAGCGGCCACGGTCAAGGCATGCCTCCGGCGGGGGATCGGCCGGCACCGGGATGGAGGGGGCGCCGTTGCCGACTGCGGGCACGTTATGGCGTGCGTGGGGTGCTTCCATCCCGTCCGCCGTCGACCCAGGCAGAGCCGAGCAGACGTGGTCCATGGCGTCCAGGTCGTTCGTACAGTCGGGCGCTCCACCTGGACGCCATGGACCACGCCCGCTCCACGGTGTGTGGGTCGACGGCGGACGGGATGGAAGCAGGGGCCGGTGATGAGTACTGGAGGTCTGCGCTCTAGCCGTGCAGTTGCCTAAGCCGCTCATGCAATAGCGGATAATCGGCCACTGGCCGGATATGCACTGGTTCGGGATCGGACAAGTCAACAGGAGCTGGCTTCAGAGCGGCCAAAACATCTGCGACAAGCCTTTTTAGGTCTTCGTCATCTAGAGCAATGACGTAGCCACGCCCATCTCGCGCCGTATCGCCACAGCGGCGGAGGAAGAGTTCTTTATCCTGGAAACCGCGACAGGCCAGGATACCGAATTCACCTCGCAGCGTCGAGAAGCGAGAAGAAAGCTGATCGAGTTCCGGGTTGGCTACTTCCTTACCATAGTTCTTGCACTCGACAAACACATACCGACTTCGAATCCTGTGTCGAACGAGATACTTAAAGAACCCGTCCCTCGCAGTGTTCGTGTACGAGATATCGATCCGCTTGCGTCCATCATGGATTTCGAATTCCTTCTCCGACATAGAGAGGGAAGGGTAGAAGATGGCCGTCAGCAGGGACTCAACGGCATTGTGATACCGAGTTGCATCAGCCTTTCCGGCCGGCACGTCGAGCACTTCTTGTAGAAGTTTCTCATAGTCAGGCATGGGCGAGTCTGCCGTGTCAGACAGTTCCTTGTGAGACAGCGGCTGAGGAGGAACTTTCCTCTTCATCGCCCTGTAATGCTCGTACACCGATGGCCGCTTGAGGGTTTCGCGTGTGACATCAGGCTTCGTGCTGCCGTACTTCTTTTCGATCTGCTTTTTGGTGACCAGCACCTTGCCTCGATGGCGTACCGTCTCCGCAAGCCCCCTGCTAGCAGCCTTTGACTCCTCCTCTTGGAGCACGGGTACCAAGTGGTGCCGGTAGTACTCGCTGCGGGACATGTGCATGGAGCGACGTACGATCATTTTAGGCACCAGGAGCAGTTTATCCCCATCAGGAGTAGGTAATTCGGTGAAGCCGTTCTCCCACTCCAAAGCGTTGGGGTTCCAAACCGGGCCGCTCACAACACCCTCTGTCAGCGGAATATCAATCTGGGCGCGCCTCGTGATCTCGCTCTTCCCCCAAAACTGCATGACTAGCGGCAATAATCGCACTCCCGCTACGGTAATTGACTTTCAGCGGGATAGCAGGAAACACCTGTGCGAGTTCAATCAAATATTTCGGGTCAGCGCCCGTGAAGCCCATGACTGTTTGGTCAGGGTCTCCGAACGCCGTAATTTCGACGCCTGAGTCGTCACTTAGCGTCTTGACCAGAGAGTGGAGCACCGGACCAAGATCTTGGTATTCATCAACCACGACATGCGGAAATTTCGAGGCAATCAAGGAGCGAATCTCAGAATTTTCCTTCAAAATCGCTAGGGACCGAGAGATCATCATGTCATAGTCGATCCAGCCCCTTTCTTCCATTATCTCTTCAAAGGCAAGTGCGGCATCAAACATAGGGTCGCGAACTTCCCCAATGTCTCCAACCGTAAGCCTCCTCCTCGCTTTAGTGAAAGAGGCCTTCTCGTACTTAGGAATTGCCATTACTCCTGCGCGCTCGAAGCTCATTTCCAGCACACGCATCCAAGCCTTGGCCTTATCATCTACGATAGCCAATGAATCAGGCGACTGTTTTCCAACGAGCTGAGAATACGGGCGCAGGATGTGCCCAAGGCACCAAGAATGCAGCGTACTGGAAGCCAACCGCGTTCCTGGCTGCATGCCAAGCCGGCGAATCCGATCTACGATTTCGCGGGCCGCATGTTTCGTATAGGTGATAGCAGCAACCCCACGATACTGCGCTACCTGTGTTTCCAATAGGCACCCTACCCGCGCTACCAGCGTCCGAGTCTTCCCTGAACCAGGGCCAGCAAGAACGACTAGGTTGCCCTTATGTGTAGCTGCTCTGCGCTGTTCGTCATTCAGCTCATCGAGCTCCCGCGCCAATATCGTCCTAACCCTGATCTCTTCCATCACTCTGCCTCGCGCGTTGCATCGTCATTGAAGATCCCATGCCCGCGGACTGCCTGTGAGATATGGTCGATGGCACAGATCAGGTACCCATAAGGCGTGTTCGAGAAAAGTGCCGCATTAATCCTCTGCGCTGACTCCGCAGGATAAGATTCCGCGATTGCCGCACTCATCTGCGTCATCTGCTCAGAGAAACTACTCAGGTCGGCAGATTCCACGTGGGCCGCCAAGCGTTGCGCGAAACGCCCTTTGCTGATTGAGTCGATGCGTCTCAGAAGTTCCTCGCCGTGCGACTGATCTCCGCCGACCAAACCTTCTACGGCCTTCTCGAACTTACCTTGAAGGTTCGGTGACACTCCGAACTCAGAGTGTGCGGCAACCATCTGTGAGGCGAGCAGAGATACCACGTCGGTCTCCAGAGTCCTAGGACCGATGAAGACTCCTACGCTCGTGGCCTCTTGCCTTAGCGCGAGAGTGTCACCCGCTTCCCCCGATTCGATCAATTGATCCACGCGTAGCGAGTAGTCCGCGCTCACCGACGGACTCATTAGTTTACTCGCACGCCGCAATCCCAAATGAACAAACTCGCCGTCTTTGTTCTTGGGATCGCCATCGGTGACGATTACATGAGGCACCTTTAGGGCCGACGGCCCCAAGAGTTCCCTGAACGGCGAGAAATCAGTGCCAGTAATGTTGGCAACAATTACGCCGTGCATGTCCAGGTCGAAGCCCAGGGCGCGCGCTAGAGCGGGAACCAAGTACACCTCGGCCGTTCCTTCTACAAGGATCGCACCGGAGCAGAATAGGAGTTCCGCTCGACTGACGTCCAAATAGCGCTCTAGGTCTGCCTTCTGGTCAGAGGTGAAGTTGGATTTAGTCGTGTAGGTTGCGCATGTCCCGCCGTCTCTATCCGGGCGCAGCAGGACGAGAGAGTCTAACTGTGCGACGGCTGCAATATTCGGGCTATGAGTCGTCACCATGAGAGATGGCTCATGGCGCAATAGGTAACTGAAGACCTGGCGCTGAAGAACTGGATGCAAGTGCGCTTCAGGTTCTTCAACTCCCAGAATCGTATCCAGAACCGTATCCGATTCCTTCCTCAGCCGCGCTCGCTCCAGCAGGAGCGCCAAATAGAGAATATTGGCATTGCCAGTCGAGGCGTCAGCAACACTTCGGGTACGTGCCTGGTCGACAAACAGCCTAATAGATCGCAATAGTCTGTCGGGGTCTCCAGACGCAAAGCCTAGTTTGGGATCCATAGCGACGCGAGAGCCAGCCATTGCCGCCAAACGCTCTGACAGATCTCGCGCCAATTTGCTAATCTCTGGCTCCTCAGCCAGTAGATCCATCGCCGCAGCGACTTTATGAGCAGTCTCAGTCAATGCTGCCTTTTTGGGTCGCTGCACCTCAAATAGTTCCTGAAGAGGTGAATCCCTCCACCGAGACAGGTCACCCACCGCATCACGCAAGGCCGGGAGCACAGTGAAGTTAACGTCTCTGCGTATACGCTTGCCGTCTCGGTCGGCATTGATACCTGCCCAGATATCCCACGTATAGTCGTCCCGCGATAGGCTGGCGTTCTCATCCCCAGATACCTGCGCCAAAGGCTCAAACAGGTATGTCAACCGGGCAGTCAGTGGTTGGAGCTGGGAAAAGCATCCATCCAGAGCGGCTTCCGCTTTACGATCGCCGGAAAAATCCGTGATGTCTACCTCGATCTTTACGCGGACCCCCTGTTCGTAGCTGATATCGGAAAAGTCGCAGATATCCTCCGCCTTAAGTGCTCTCGCCGAATCAGGAAGGTCAGGGTCAAGAACAATCCTCAACGCCCGGAGGAAATTCGACTTTCCGACACCGTTTTCGCCGACCACTACTGCAGCAGGAGGGAAGGGGTCGATCTCAAGATGCTTAAAGTTCCTGTAATTCTCAATCAGGACACGACTGATCCTCATAGAATTCCCACCCCACCCCAGAAGCGACCTTGCTACGACATGTTACGACTCACAACTCTGGGGCGAGTGAGTTTCCACGAATCTGATGGTGTGGGAGTCCATCGTCCGCAGGGCCCGCAGGGCCGTGATCCAGTCACCGGTGGCGAGCACTCTGTCCACCGTTACCCATGAAGATCGAGTCGAATACGTGTCGAAGGCGGGCGACTCAACAGGGCAGCCCACCAAGACTGTGCAGGTCAACCACTCGATGACGCTGCACCAGTTCTAGGCGCTTCCACCCTTGCTCGTGACCCTATGCAGATCGCCGAGCGTCGGGGAGTTCAAGCGGCTCATGGTGATGCCATAGCAGGTGTCGGTCACCACGACGCAGCTCTGCGTCTCCCCACTCAAGGCGCAGGACCCCAGTGCCCATGGCACACGCGTAAGCCAGTAGCACTAGGCCATCGTCCGGGTTCAGCTGGCTCAAGTCCTTGTGGAACTCCTGTTCTTGCAGCTCGTCAAGCCCGAGGTCTAGCTCCCCTTGCAGGGGTTCAGGACCATGGCGACGAATCAGATCAGCCCGGAGACCGACCGCACGGCGAAGGCGGGCCACCGTGACCGGTACGTCTCGCTTGGCGTAGCGGATCGGGTAGAGCACCTGGCCGGCGACCACCATCACGGTGCGCGCCTGCAGACGTACCGCCGTAGCGCCTGGAAGGCCAGCGAGTCCGGCTGCCAGCTCCTCGTACTGGGAAGCATGAAGGCCGTGTCCATACGCTTCCAGCGTCTGTGTTCCTACTCCCCGGTGGCCGTCTCGTGCCCGTTCGTGAGCCCTGACGATGCACTCTGGGATCAGTTTCGACAGCGACGCAGCCAATTCCCCAAAGACGCTCTCCGACCACGACGCGCTTGTGCTGCGCTCCACCATCCCCGCTCCCCCTCGCACTCGTGGCACTGTCAGAGGCAACTACGAATACTGACGGTGACTCCTGGTGAGGCTTGCCGCAAGGGCGCACGGCAGGCGCTCCCCGAGCAGGTCCTCGACACCCGCAAGGTTGAGCCATCAAACATCAGATCGAGTACGGCTCCGTCAGCGCCGCATCGACCCTGGTGAGGGCTATGAACGGTGTCGCCGAACTCTGGACTATTTGTGGACAGTTCCCCGGCAACTTGACGCGATAAGGCCTCTGACCAGCACGTTGGCTGCGAGACGAAAGGCCCTCCGGAGCCGTGTGTGCAGGTTCGAATCCTTTAGTGGGCAACTCGTTTCAACCAGCGTGATCACGCGGTTGAACAGCGCAGATACCTAACGTCAAGAACGGAACCTGGTCTTAATGAGTCCCGCTCTTCACCGTTCTTCGCCACTTACCACGCGTGGGTGGCACGTGAGGTCAACTCGAACAAACATCTGCGCCGACGACCTGCCTCCACCAGCCTGGCCGAATGCTGCTACCTCTTCCTACATCACGTGCACCTCTTCCTTCCTGGGTGCGAAATGCCGTCTTGTCCGCTGCTGGGGGATGGTGCACCTACTGCGGGAGCATGGGGGTTCGCGCCGAGGTAGTCGACCACGTCGTACCCCTTGAGCGGGGAGGGGCCGACGACATCACGAATCTCATTCCTGCATGCCGTTCCTGCAACGCGAGCAAGAAGGACCGCACTCCAGCGCAGTGGAAGAAAAGCCTGGAGCGTCGGCATTACAACCCTCGCAAGTGGTGGGATGAGCCCCCATGCCCCGACTTCATGGGTTACACCGACGCAGGGTTGGTGGAGCTGGTGGCCGAGGCGCAAAGCGAGGTGATGGCGGCGGCGAGCCCCTATCAGGAGCGGGCCGCCGCCAAGATGATCGCTCTTGTCGTCCGTCTCGACGCAAACCTGCGTAACCTCACTCCCTCGCAGAGGAAGGAGGTGCTGGCAGCGCTGCAAGGCCTGATCGATCAATACCGCGACTGACATGCTCTCCGATCCGTCACGTGATCCGCGTGGACCAGGGTTTACAGGGACTCTCCGCGTCGCCGGGGAGAGCTCGGCTCCACAGGCGCCGTCCAGCGGCGCGTGCCAGATACGTGCCAGATCTCACGGGGAACCACGGGGAACCAGTCGACCGCCCACCAGGCCCAAGCTGGGTGCCCCAGTTCACGCTGACATTTTCTGTCCGCAGCGCGACCCGATTGCGGTCGAGTATGTCTACTTGATCCCGCGATCGTTCACGTGTCCGATCGAATACGGTCAGATCGCCATGAGGTGCCAGTAGTCCCCCTACTCTCTGGCCAACACGCACGTAGGGGGGAACATGGCCTGGCAACGACCTGCCTGGTTGACCATGAACGTCTGGACTGTCACGTCCGGGATCGCCGCGTTGGCTCTCAGCGGCCTAGGCATCTACCTCATGGTTCCTGCGTCGCCCACGCAGGCGTCCACGGGGTACTCGATCACAACGCCAGGTGAAGCGGACCGAATCGGGCTCTGCCTCCACTCCGTCAAGGGCGCCGGCCAGGTGCCGAAGGAGGGGGCACTGTGGCTCGTGGTCCATGGAGTGGGCAACCGCGGCTACTACTTGTCCCGGCAGGTCCAGCCGGACGCCAGCGGCAATGGTTGGGCCGTAGGTTCCCTCCAAGTCGGCAACGCGGCCAGTCCCGAGGGCCAGCAATACGAGCTCATCCTGTGGCGCCTTGACCCCAAGGTGACGGACGTCGTGGATCATGTGTTCACTGCGGAAGGCATGCCGGTATTCGTTGGGCCGCCGGAGGGGGCCACCAAGGTGGCACACACGACGGTCGTTCGGACAGCCGACAAGCGCCCCTGCTCATAGCCCAAGACGGGGACCGGGATCGCCGTGCAGCCGGCGCCCGACGGCGTGATGGACGGGTAGAGCGGCCGTCTCAGTTTCCGTCTCATTCAGCACCGTTCACGGCCGTTCATACGAGACCAGAAGCTCAGCGCGGCCCGTGACGCAGCCATCGATGAACGCAGGTGAACGGCCCTGTACGCGGCTTAGTAAGGCACCAACACAGTTGGAAAGCGTGCGCCTGTCCCAGCGTGCGGAGAAGGTTGAGGCGCGGCCAGCGCCCGAGTGATAGACAGCCGCCATGGCGCAGTTCTTGGTACTAACCGACAGCGAGGCGGGCGGATGGCGGGTCGACGCTGACGCGCTGACAACGGCGATACGGGCTCGATGGGTAGCCGTCGAGATCGACTCGACACGCCGAAGCGAGGCGCAGAGCTTCAGCTGGTCCTTCGAGGCGGAGAACGGTCCAGGCGAGGCATACCTACACGAGGACGGTACCTGCCTGTACCTGGACGTCTGGCAGGAGGACGCTGCGTGGCTTGCGGTCGTGTTCCGCAGACTCGCTCCGGCGCACCTTGACGTGGTGTTCTGCGACGAGGGCTATACCTTCGACGTTCGCCTACGGCCGGAGGCCACCGACGCTGAGCTGACTGACCTGATGATGCAGTCTGATCCAGCGGCGGAGTCCACGCGCACCACAAGCGCACCAGATCGAGCGGGGAACAGCGGGGAACCACGGTGAAAAGGGCCGAGCCCCACTAGGCCGTACCTCGGCCATTCACGCAGGTCAGCGCCCGAACCGGCCCCAAATGATCGCAGCTTCCCAAGCTGAGAGCGCGAGTTCGATTCTCGTCACCCGCTCCATGATGAAGCCCCAGGTCAGTAGCCTGGGGCTTGTTTGTTATCTAGACCATTCTGGGGGCTCCGTGCCCTCTGCGTGCCCTTTATGCCGCCATTGTGAGACTTCCTGGTCGGGCTTCCACCCTTCTCAGGTGATGGCCGTTCCAGTCCGGCCCTTCGAGGGAAGCAGCGCGAGACAGGAGGACAGACGACACCACCTTGGCTGCACAGGCGAATGCCTGGTTCCGGTCGAGCTTTTGGAGTCGGGTGCTCCATGGCGGACTTTCCGCTGCTACAAGGGCTGGCAGAACTATTCGGGCACGTACTGGTCTGCCACAGTCCGGGTTCATGTGATGTAAGAATCGCGTCTGGAGCTCGTTCGACTACTGTTCGCCGACATTGGGGCCTCGGTACACGGCATCGTGGCCCAGCCGCTTCTGCTGCCGTACACGCCGCGTCATGACGACTGCGGGGATACCGAGCGCCAGCAGCACCGGGATCGCGGCGGCGATCCCGAACCAGAGGAAGATCGCGAGATAGCCGTAGGCGGCGTTGTCCACGTCCGCGTCTGCCTTCACCAGGAGGACGATGCTGGCCACGAACGCGACCGCCATGAGACTCGCGACGGCGATCGCGAGCCAGAGCAGGACGCCGGCCCAACGCCGGTACCTGGTACTGACCTCCTGGAACCGTGGCGGCCCGTACACGCCGGGCGGACCGGGCAAGGGACTTGGCGCCGGGCGTTGGGCCGGCCACTGATCAGACATGAGGCCCCGTTCTGCTGTGCGCGGCCCCCGAACACCAGCGTCCGCCGCCACAGCACGCACCGCGCCGGAGCGTCGTCCCCCGGGTCACTTCTTCACCGAGTCCCACGCGCCGGCGTGGAAGCTGCGCAGGAGGGCGATCAGCGCGGCCCCGAGCCGCCAGTCCACACCGGGTGCGTGTACGTGCAGTTTGTCGCCCTTGGACCTGAACTCCAGCGGGACCTGCCCGTTCGCGCGCCACCGGATGCGCCGGGGTGCGCGTGCGAAGCCGCCCTCGTTGCCAGGGACGCTGTCGAAGACGCTGATCACCAGGACCACCGTCATCAGGGGCAGCAGGAGCCACCACATCCACCACCACACGATCCTCCCCTTGAAGCCGACCGCTTCAGGGCCGCCGGGCTGGTGCACGGTCCAGCGAGTGCGCAGGCCCCTGCCGCGGAGCGCCTTCTCGCGCATGAGCGTGCCGATGACCTCGCCGTGCGCGCCGAGCACCTGAAACCTCGCGACGCCGCCGCCGACCGACAGGGTCACCACGGTGGCCACCCGCTCCCGGCGTTGATCGTCGGCCCACAGGGCGAAGGAACGGGCCCCGCCCCTACGGGCCGCAAGGTACGCGGACGTGCCTCCCGGCGGCAGTTCGCGCTCCACGTACACAGCCGACGGCGCCGGCCCCGACGCGTCGGAGAAGCTGACCATGCCCGCCACCTTCGCCTGACCCTGGCCGTCGACTCGTCTCGGCCCGCCGTACATGGTCAGTACGTTGCTGCTCATCCGACGTGCTCCAAGTAGTAGTCGTGTGCCCGGGCCGGCCCAGTCTGTCTCACCCGCCACCCAACGGATAGCTCCACCCTGCGGGAGGGTCAGCTGCCAGTTCGGGTGACAGTTTCAGTCACGCGGCCACGCACCCGGAGGCCCTTCGGTACCCATCCGCCGATCAGCTGCTTGTCCCACGTGGCCAGTTCGAGGATTCGGACACGACCATCATGACCTGCAACTTCGCAGCGTCACCGGGACTTTGAAACAGCCCTGCTCCGTTGCCGCTTCACCAGCATGAAACAGAACACCGCGAGTAGCGGTAGCACGAGGCCGAGGACCACTCCCTTGATGACGGGCACGTGCCAGTTGTAGTCGGCGGTGTAGGCGGCCGGGCGAGTGGCTTCCTCCTCCAGGCGTACGTCATCAATGCTGATCGGCATGGGGTCGCCGCGACGGACTGTTACGGCGTCGTTCAGTTTCACGTCCTCGGCCGTGACCGAGCCGTCGGTGCTGGTGAACGTCCCCACCCACGTGCAGGAATCTTCGCACTCTCTGTGAATGGGGGTGAAGGTACCTACCGTGCCGTCTGACAGAGCCCGCCGCCCACCAAGACCATCGGTGATGAGGCCCAAGCCACCGATGCAGGCCAGGCCCAGCGCAAACAACACCCCTGTCCAGACGATTATCTTCTGGCGGATGTTCAGCGGCTTCTGAGAGGTCATGAGGGGGAAATCCTGGGGTAGTGATCACCGATAGTGCGCATGGTTCCGAATCGTTGCGATCAACCGGCTTCGCAGCCACGCTGGTTGGCGACAGGTCGCGGATTCGCTGCGCGAAGTCAGTGAATCCATCTCCGGTGGAGCAACTCAGTGTTGGACGCCTGGGGCCAGAAAGTGGTTACAGAGAGGGGGACTCTGGGTTCACTCGACGCTGTCGTCGACCTTGAAGTTGTAGTTGACCTGGTTGCCGTTGACCGAAATGGCGGTGACGGTAACACCGAGTGTGTCGCTGCCGGCGGTGAGCCGGCAGCGGATCGTGGCGCCGACCCGGGCCGGGAGGTGCTCAGGACAGGTGACCCTGTCGGGACGCTTGCCGGTGTTCGCGGCGAGCTTGTCGGAGATTGTCTGCGCGACTCGGGCCTTGTGGACGGCCCCGTTCTCGCTGACGCCCGTGTCCCCGGGCGCCGCGGGGTCGTCACCGGCCGGCGTCTCCACGGCCGTCGGCTCCTCCTCGGCCGGGCTCTCCTCGGCGGCGGCCGCGTCCGTGCCGGCCGTCGCCTCATCCATCTTCTTCACATCGCCGATGCTGAAGGAGCATCCGGTGGCGAGAAGCACCGTCAGTGCGCCCAGCGCCGCCGCGGCCGCAATCCTCTTGTTACGTCCAGTGTGCTGCATTCCGCCCCCCTTGTTTGTTGGTTTGGGGCAAAGATCAAGACTGCCTGATCAGTTGAATTGGTTCTGCGTACAAGCGGTTTGAGTTGGACTATTGCGCGATCGACGCCTTCTGCTCCCTTTTCCGCACGCCACCCAGTACTGCCGCCCAACACGTCCTCGAATGTCTGCCGCTCACCGATCACCGGGGCCGGCTGGTGGTTGCGTCGGATCCGGACGTCGCGGGGCGGGCGAGCCTGCCGGCCCCGCGACGTCCGGATTGCCGTGGCTCAGGCCAGGCGAGGTCAGCAGGTGCGGGAGTTGTAGGAGGCCCAATATGGGCCGCCGCCCTGAGGCGGGTAAAATCTGTAATTTCCGTCGGGCGAACGCTGCAACACGAAATCATGCGAGCCGTACGGGCTCCTGGAACCTGTCACGCCGTAATACACCACAAACAGCCACCCGTTCTGGTTGTCGATCTGCCTGATCCTGTCGCCTGCCTTTGTCCAGCTGTTCCGACCGGCGGAGCCGTCCGCGACGAGGCCCTTGTCAGCTTGGAATTTCCTCGTTGCGGCATCAGTCTGGTCGCCGAAGATGCCATCGATTCCGGACGAGGGCAGGTAACCATGTGCCCAAAGAATGGTCTGCCACAGACAGGTGACGTTCGAGGAGCGGTGCGTGGTGACGTTGACGACGCCCTCGTCATCGAAGTCGTCATTTACCTCGCCGCTGCCGTAAACGTACGCCCTACCGCTGTAGGAGCCGCTGGCCGCCGCCGGCGTGGCGATGGTAACGGTGATGCTGAACGCCAACGCCGCGCCGACGGCGGGGACAGCCGCTTTACGCAGCACATGACGGATGGAGTGGAGCGAAGACATTGATCTCCCTGGTTGAGAATCATTCGGGGACAAGGGTGGTAAGCGCGGTGGAGGCCTTTGGATATTCGCGCCCAGTTCTTGCCTGATCAAGACTCGTTTTAGGCGATCACGCGCTCGCTTCGCCTTGATTTCAGGAGATGGAATGGAGTACGCGTGGGAGCGGCGCGGAAGTGCTCAGGTGTTGGGTCACTTGGTTCCGGTGTGTGGGGTGCCAAGCGGCCTTCCCTGGGGGGCATTTTATTGTGCGAGCAACTCCAATCCGCGAACGAACAGCGTAATGGAAATTCCCCCGTGGTTGAGTGTGGATTTCACAGCCCGTATGACGGGCACAATAGCCCGGCCCGGTCACTGAGTGTGCCGGTCGTTCGCCCCACAAGGAGGGGCTACTCGATCACGGTTCAACTACTGTTCCCTCCATGTGGCACGGGGGATACGG
This sequence comes from Streptomyces montanus, assembly GCF_005786655.1. Lineage (NCBI taxonomy): Bacteria > Bacillati > Actinomycetota > Actinomycetes > Kitasatosporales > Streptomycetaceae > Streptomyces > Streptomyces montanus. The sequence continues at coordinate 193,533 of NZ_VBZC01000006.1, read as the reverse complement.
GGGGAACGGGCGCGGGGCGGCTGAGGCGGTGGAGGGCCCCGGGTCCAGTGAGCGTCTGTTGGATTTGGCCCTTGAGCGGTACGGAGTGTGGCTGCGGTCCACCGTGGTCTGCCTGTGCGGGGCGCTGGGCGTCGCTTCGGCGGACGGGGCGGAGATTCCCCTGGCGCTGTCGCTGCTGGTGCCCGCTCTCCTCTCCTGCGGTGTGCACCTCTACGCGCTACGCCGCCCGCTCCCGCTCGCCCCGCTGTGGACGCTGGACGCGGCCGTGGTGGTGCTGACAGGGCTGTCTCAGCCGGTGCTCGGCGGCGACGGCGCGGATGTGATGGTGGAGGCGATTGTCAGCATCTGCGTCATCACCTTCCAGCACGAGTGGGCGACGCGCCCGGTGGCCGGGGCCGCCCTGGCCGCGTCGGGGACTGTCGCCTGTGCGCTGGGCGACATCCTCTCCTCGCCCGGGCACCGCCCAGAGTTGGCGGACCTGGTGCGCATAGTTGTCCTGGCGGGCCTGTCGAGGGCCGCCTACCTCATCGTCCGAGCGCGGGCCAGGGTCGCCGACCGGTCGGCCGCGCTCAGGGCGGCGGCGCGCCGGGAGGCCGAGGTCGCCGCCGCACGGAGGGCGACCGAGCGCGAGTACCTGGCGACCCTGCACGATACGGCGAGCGCGACGCTGCTGATGGTCTCCCAGGGCGACGCCCGGGACTGGTCGTGGCTGCCTCAGCGTGCCAGAGAGGATCTGGAGGCACTGTCCGCCGTGCCCGGATTCGAGACGGGGAGCGTCGACCTCGCGGCACTTCTCGGCTGCGTGCCCGGGGGCCCCGGGGGTGAGGGACAGGCCATGGTGCAGCTCAAGACGCGCATCGACGGCCCGCTCGCCGTCCCGTCCGGCCCTGGGCTCGCGATATTCAGCGGGGTCCGGGAGGCCGTCACCAATGTGGCACGCCATGCCGGGGTGCGGGAAGCGGAGCTCAGGGCATGGGCGGAGGGGGACGGTGCCGTCGTCGTCGAGCTGTCCGACGCGGGACGGGGCTTCGACCCGGAGTCCGTTCCGGCGAGGCGCCGGGGCATCTCTGGTTCCGTCATCGGCAGGATGCACGCGGTCGGCGGCTGCGCCACGGTCACCTCACATCCGGGCGCCGGAACCCGCGTGCAGTGGCGCTGGCAAGCCCAGGCCCGGGCGCCACAGGCAGGGCCCGAAGCGCAGGCGGCGGACATGCCGCGCCCGACCCGCGCCCGGGCGCACACGGCCGTCGTCCGCCTCATCCGCAGGCAGCTGCTGCACGGCGCCCAACTGGCCGCGCTGCTGATCAGTCTGCTGTCACAGTTCATCTTTTCGCTGCAGCAGGTCACGGCCTACCAGAGTGTGTACCAGCCCGCGTGGGCGCAGACGGCGGGCTACGTCTGCCTCGCCGCCGTCGCGGTGACCGGGGCCGCCTATCTGCTGCGTGGCAGGCAGATCCCGCCAAGGGTGCGGGCGTGGAGCCTGGGTTCGGTGCTGACCGTTTCGGCGGTATGCGCGTTCACGCTCGCGCCGGAGCGGTTGACCGGTGCGGAGGACTGGGCGTTCGGACTGGTCGGCTGGCATGCGCTGTTCCTGCTGGCGGACCTGCCGGTCAGGGCGTTCGCGGCGTTCCTCGGGGCGCATGTGGGGCTCAACGCGATCGCTGTGTTCCTGTCGGGGGCGCCAACCGTCGCGGAGTCGGCCGTCATGGGGATCACCGCGATCACCACCTGCGGCTTCCAGCTCTCCGTCGGTGTACTCCTGACGCGCCTGCTCCACGGTACGGCGCCGGAAGCGGGCACCGAGGCCGCGCGGGAGGAGGAACTGCGTACCCGGGAACGCATCCACGAGGACATGCAGCGTGATCACAAGGAGCGCTACCGCGCGCTGACGGCGACGACAGTGCCGCTACTCATGGGCCTTGGGCACGGTGTGCTGAGTCCGCACGACGAGGAGGTCAGGCTGCGGTGCGGGGTGGAGGCCGCCCGTATGCGCCGCCTGTTCGCGGAGAGCGACGCCGTCTCCGACCCGCTGCTGAACGAGCTGCGGGCATGCGTCGAGGTGGCCGAACACCAGGGGGTGACGGTGAGCCTTGCCGTACGAGGCCGGCCGCGTGAGGTGCCTGTGCAGGTACGCAGGGAGTTGATCGACCCGGTGGCGGTGACCCTGGGCCACGCCCGCTCGACCGCGCGCGTGACGGTCGTGTGGACCCCCCGCGCGGTACGTGTGAGCGTGGTCGGTGTGAACTGCGCCGACGGCCGCAGCCCGGGAGATGCCGCCCCCTCGCACAGCCCTGCCACGGACGCGAAGGTGTCGGTGGCCAGAACAACGCGCGGCGGAAGTGTGTGGGTGGAGGCCAGCTGGAGCAAAACGGCGGCCTCGGAAGTTGACCGGACATGAGCAACAGCGCACCCGTCAGCGTGGTCATCATCGACGATCATCCCGCCATCGTCTCGGGCGTGGAGATGTGGTACGCCGCATCTCCACGGCCCATCACCGTGCTTGCGTCCGGCTGCTCCGTACGGGAAGCCTGGACCGATCCGGGCAGCACGGCCGATGTCGTCATCCTGGATCTGCAACTGGGCGAGCGCGGTCCCGCCTTCGGGGACCTCCGAAGACTTGTCGACGCCGGGCGGCAGGTGGTCGTCTATACGATGCGTGATGACGAGAAGACCGCGCTCAGCTGCCTGGACCTGGGAGCCGCGACCTTTCTGACCAAGAGCGAGGGCCAGGACCATTTGGTCGAGGCGACGCTGGCAGCAGCCGATGAGCGGCCCTACATGCCGCCCGCGCTGGCCGGCGCGCTGGGAACGAACGCCCGCGCCGACCGGCCCCAGCTCTCCGCGCGCGAGGAGAACGTGCTCATCGAGTGGTTCCAGTCGGAGTCGAAGGAGCTGGTCGCGCAGCGTCTCGGCATCTCCGTACGGACTGTCAACTCGTATCTGGACCGGGTACGGATCAAGTACGCGAACCTCGGCCGCCCAGCACGGACCAAGGCAAGCCTGGTCGCCCGCGCCATCCAGGACGGGCTGGTCGACGTGGACGACCTCTGAGCTCGGCTCTGAAGTTCAGACCGTCGCTGTGCTTCCGTCCATGTCGGCGGACCAGAGAGCGCGGTCAGGAGCCGGATCACGGGAAGCAACAGGTTGATTCTCTGTGCGCCCTCAGCCGGGCAGGGCGTGCAGGTTCTTGCCGTGCAGGGCGAAGACATGGGTGCCGTCGGTGGCCACAAGCCATGCGTGGTAGTCGCCGGAGTTGTCGTTGAACGTCCAGCGCAGGGCGCCGGTTTTCGTGTCGAAGGCGTGGATGCCACCCCGCTTGTCGAGGTCGGTGGCGCCGTAGAGGGTGCCGCCGACCCTGACGAACTGTCCAGGTGCCTGGGCTTTCGTGTCCGCGAGGTCCTTGGACCGCCAGCTTTCCTTGCCGGTCTGCGGCTCGATGGACCGGAGTGTCTTGCTGCTGTCCGCGATGAAGAGCTCGTCTTCCAGCACGGCCGGCTCCTTGAAGGTGCTGAAGTCCCCGGTCTGCACGGACCACTTCTCGGCGCCGTCGGCCAGGTTGAAAGCCTGGAGCCTGCGCCCCTGCGGGACGATCACCAGATCCCGGTGGACGGCGAAGGTGCCGTAGTTCGTCTTCGTCGTCTTGTGCGTCCATATCTGCCTGCCGGTGGCGGTGTCGCGCACCGTGAGGTTCTGCTTGAAGTCGGTGTAGACGAGGTGGCGGCCTTGAACGGCTGCGTGTACGCCGTTCTGTTGGGTGCCGAGGTCCCGCATCTCCCTCCACACCATCTTGCCCGTGCTGCTGTTCAGCGCAGCGATCACGTTGGTACGGGACGAGCCGTCGTCCTCAAGGATCTCGGCGATGACGTACACCTGCCCGTCGTCCACCGCGATCGGCCTCGGTTGCCGGTACTCCTTGCCCAGGTGACCGCGCCAGGTCTCCTTGCCCGACGCCGGGTCGTACCCGCCGACGGTGCCGTCGTATGCGCCGCTGGCCAGGTACAGGGTGCCGTCGCTGACCAGCAGCGGCGCACCGGGGACGGCGCCGCCCGGCAGTGACCACCGCTCCTTGCCGGTCGCTGCGTCGAGAGCGGCCAGCGGATCACCGGTCGCGATCACCATGCCGTCCACAGCCACGAGTTCGTCGCGGTCCCCGTAGGTCTGCGCAGAGGTCGATGTCGTCCACAGTGCCTTGGGGGCCTGCCCGTCCTTGGGGGAGGCGCCGGGGCTGCCGGTGCCCTCGCGGCGCGGGCGGGCGCTGTCTGCGGGGCCTCCGCCGCCGGTCACGTCCTCGCGGCAACCGGCGGCTCCGGCTCCCAGTGCGGCCAGTGCGAGGCCATTCCCCGCCAGCCGAAGTGCCCGCCGCCGGGAAGGCGTTCCGCCCGTTGCGCTGTGCCCCGTAAGCATGTTGACGTACCCCCGTCAATATTCCTGATCAGTTCGCGCGCCCACTGCAGGAGCCGTCCGCGGCAGCCGGAGCGGCCATCGTGACTGTCACACCAAGCGACGCCGCGGCCAGAAGGGCCATGACAAGCACGCTCCCAGTTCGGTTCCTGCTGCGCGTCGTCAAACCTCTCCCCGGTATCACTGGTTGACGTCTGAGGTCTGCGCGCCCGCCATGGCCGGTGTCAGCCCCGTACGACGGGCACAGTAGCCCGGCCCGGTCGCTGAGTGTGCCGGTCGTTTGCCCCGCAAGGAACGGCCGCTGCACACAGGGGAATACGCGCAGGGTTGCAGGTTGGAGGCTCTGGCGTGACCGTCCTTCGGGGGCTCGTGCTGGTCGTGGGCGGTTGTCTGCGGCCTTGCTGGTCTGTCAGCGGTTGACTTCAGGATCGGTCAGGACGATAAGGGCGCACAGGAGAGCAGTGGCGTGGCCGGGGGCGGTGCGGAGTTCAGTCAGGACGCGTCACACCTTCAGGTTTGCGAATCCGTGTTCGACGGGGCGCGTGAGGCGGCGAGGATGCGGTTGGCCTGCATCCGGCCGGGGGTGAGCTTGTGGGCGCGGGTGGCCTTGTAGCCAGTGCCAATGACCAGGTCATCGGAGTCGTCGGGCTTGTTCATGCCGAGGAAGCCGAGGTCGGCGAGCAGGTCGACCATCTCGTCGCGCCAGCGCCGCAGGGCGGACTCGGGCACGCCGTTGCCGCCGACCAGGTCGAGCAGGCGTTGATCGCGCCGCAGCATCGCGAGCACCAGCACGGCGATCCGTCCAGGAGGCAGCGACCGCCTTGGGGAGCGGATCGCTTCAAACGCGTCCGCATCAGATCACAACTCCGTCACCGCTGCAGCCCCAGCGCCCCACCTGCCGCACCATGTCCCAACTCGTATCACGCCAGGGGGGATCATGCGCATCCGCACCACCACCGCGGCCGTCGCCGCCATACTCGCCGTCACCGTCGGCTGCAGCAGCGACAACGGCAGCGACAACAAGGCCGGCACCACCAAGAGCAGCGCACCCGAGGCGTCGAGCGCCGCGGACGACAGCGGCCCCAAAAAGGACGTCGGCATGCCACCCGAGCCCACCGGCACCGAGCGAGCCGCCGTCCTTGCCGCCATCCATGACGTCAACGGCAACCTCACCCATGACGAGGACAAGGCCCTCGACGCGGCCCGCAACCAGTGCGCAGCCCTCGATGACGGCGCGACGAACCCAGACCACAGTGCCGCACAGCGGTTCTCCTACGCCGGCGTCACGCTGACCGATGACGACGGAAGTCATATCAACTCCGGGCTGCGCAAGACGCTCTGCCCCGATTCCTGAGAAGCACGGACGTTCAAGGATCCGTAACTCGGGTGGGGCCACCGCTCGCGGTGTTCATGTCCGGGTGGGCTCGGCGGCCGACATGGCAGACGTCGACGAGGAAGCCAGGGCGGCCTCTGTCGCATACGGAGAAGTAGTGCCGTTACTCGTCACCCCGACCTACGGCTCTGCACCGGACTACACGGTCAACGTGACCTGGCGCGGGCGCTTCGGGCGCCGTGAGACCTGGACGTACTTCGTTCTCTGACAGCGCCTCTGCGATGTCCCTGTACCGGGACCACTCGTACGCGGCCGCAACGCGGCTTCAACGGCTGATCTCCGCACAAAGGGATTCCTGAGTCGTTGCACAGTCAGCGGTGCCGACAGCGCCCCGTTCGGAGGCCCGTGCCCTCCGCGTGCCCGTAAGGACGGAAAACCACGGTCAACAGCGGTGCAATCGGACCGGCAAGATCAATCCAGAGAATAGGCATCTGCGCTGGTCAGAACCATGAGGCCCACCCAAGCGCCGTCGCTTCCCAAGCTGAGAGCGCGAGTTCGATTCTCGTCACCCGCTCCAGAATGAAACCCCAGGTCATTGGCCTGGGGTTTGTTTGTTGTCTTCGCATACTCAAAAGCCCGGTTCGCAGGGCCGCGATGCCGCTCTCGCCATGCGATGAAGTGATCAGTCAGGCGCTCTACGACGCCGGCCCGGCCAGCAGGACAGCGGAACGGAGCGCCGAGTGCCCATTCAGGCTGCCCGAGCTTGACCGCAGCGAGTTGCGCACGGCACCGTCCGCCGCTACCGGGTCTTCGCCGACGCGGTCTTGGCCTACTCGAGCATGGACGCCGCCCTGCACGCCCTGGACGCCCGCACCCGCGACGCCGACCTGCTCGCTTGGCATGTCGACTACCGCAAACTGCCCGCGGAGGCATACCCGAACCTCGCGGCCACCGTCGACCACATCCCGCCACTGGACTCGCCCGACAGCTTCGCGCTGCCGCGGGCCCCGGTTGCTGCTCCTGGACGAGGCGACCTCGCAGCTCGACGCCGTCAACGGACACAGACACATCTCCGAGGCGAGCCGGGTCATGTACTCCCGCCTGTTGAAGCGGTAGCTGAAGTCCTCCGCCGCCCGGTCTGGTGCGACATGAGTCACTCGATCTTGTCCATCGACTAGATTTGATGACATTGTCGAGTGACAATGTCATCCGTTGAGGCATCGGAAGAATCGAGGTCCCGTCATGAAGACCATGCTTGCCGGGCGGCTCCGCCTGGACACCCACACGTTCGCCGTCGAAGAGGTCCCCGTGCCCACCCCCGGCCCGGGGGAGGTGCTGGTCGAGGTGCGGGCCGCGGGGGTGTGCCTGTCCGACGTCCACCTGATCGACGGCAGCATCAGCCCGGCGTTCCCTGTCGACTCCGTCGCGAAAGCGCGCGCCGTCACCCTCGGTCATGAGGTTGCCGGCGTCATCCATGCCGTAGGCCCGGAGGTGGCCGGGGAATGGGCGCCGGGCACCCGGGTGGTGCTGCAGGCCGGGCAGGCGTGCGGCGGGTGCGGCGGCTGTCTGCGCCGCTCCTCGTGCCGGCAGCCGCTCACGCGCGGCGTGGACTATGACGGCGGCTGGGCCCAGTACGCCGTGGCACGCGAGGACACCCTGATCGCCATCCCGGACGGCCTCCCCTTCGACGAGGCCGCCATCATCCCGGACGCCGTCTCCACTCCGTACGCCGCCATCGTCGAAACGGGTGCGGTGCGTCCGGCGCAGGCGGTCGGGATCTGGGGTGCGGGCGGTCTCGGTGCGCATGGCATCCGGCTTGCCCGTATGGTCGGCGCAGCCCCGGTCATCGCCGTCGATCCCCTGCCCACAGCTCGGGAGCGGGCCCTCGCCTTCGGTGCCGATCTCGCGCTCGACCCGGCGGCGGACGGCTTTGCCGAGGCGCTGGCGGAGGCCACGGCGGGGCGGGGCATCGAGGTCGCGTTCGACTTCGCCGGCGTACCCCCCGCTCGCGCTCAGGCAGCTGCCGCGCTGGGGGCCGGCGGAATCCTGGTTCTCGCAGGGCTCACTCCGGAGTCGATCGTCGTCAGCGACAGCACCGGGTTCAGCTTCCGGGGCAACCAGATCCGCGGCCACTACGGCTCCGGGTTCGAGCACGTGGAACAGCTCATCGGCCTGACCTCCGCCGGACGGATCGATCTGGCCCCTTCCATCACTGCTCACATCCCGCTGGCCGAGGCCGCTGACGCCGTCACCCGGCTGGAAAAGAAGATCGGCGACCCGATCCGGTTTGTTCTCACCCCCTGAGGCCTGCTGGCTGACCCCGGCCCAGGGCCAAGGCTCGATCGAAGGGATCTGAAAAAGGTCTGAGGAGCCCCTCCGGCGACGGTGAGTCGCGGGAGGGGCTTCGCGCCTTGTGTCGGGCCGGTGGGTGGAGAGGTGTTTCCCCCGGGCCTTGGTCCGGCCGGACGTTTCAAGGCCCTCGATGGTTCCGTCACTTGACCGTGTCGGACAACACATTCGCTCGACATTGTCGAGTGACAAGGTCGCTTATATGGTTCTGGCCAGCGACAGCCTGCGCGGAACGAAAGGCAAGCCCATGACTCACGAGACCCTGCGCGGAACCGAACCGATTCCCCAGCGCCCCGCCCTGCCCCTGGTCGGCCACGCGTTCGACATCCCCAGTGGCGCCGACGGCCTGCTCTACGTGATGAAGGAGGCCAAGGAGCTGGGGCCACTGTTCAAGCTCCGCGTCTTCGGCAACGAGATCAACTTCGCCTCCGGCCTCGACCTCGTCACCGAGCTCGTGGACGAGAGCCGCTTCCGCAAGAACGTGCACCCCGACCTCGTGATCCTCCGGGGGATCGGTGGCGACGGGCTCTTCACCGCCTTCAACGACGAGCCCAACTGGCGCAAGGCGCACGACGTCCTGATGCCGGCGTTCTCCCTCGGCGCGATGCGCGGTTACCACGCGACGATGCTCAAAGTCACCCGGGAGCTGATCGGGAAGTGGGACGGGGCGGCGGGTACGGAGCCCGTGGACGTCGCCGACGACATGACACGGCTGACCCTCGACACGATCGGCCTGTGCGGTTTCGGCTACGACTTCGAGTCGTTCAGCCGGGAGGAACCGCACCCCTTCGTCACCGCCTTGTCACGGGCGCTCGGCTTCGCCCAGGACAAGGGGGAGTCCATCCCCGGCGCGGAGCTGTTCAAGTGGAAGCAGGCGGAGCAGTTCCGCAAGGACGTGACCCTGATGGAGGGCCTGGTCGACGACGTGATCCGGCAGCGCCGGGCGTCCGGCGACCAGAGCACCGACGACCTGCTCGGGCGCATGCTGCACACCCGCGACGCGGTGACGGGCGAGCCCCTGGACGACGTCAACATCCGCTACCAGGCGATCACGTTCCTCATCGCCGGCCACGAGACCACCAGTGGCGCCCTGTCCTTCGCCCTCTACTACCTGACCAAGCACCCCGAGGTCCTGGCCCGCGCCCAGGCCGAGGTCGACGCACTGTGGGGCGACTCGGACGCCCCCGAGCCCGACTACGGGGACATCGGCAAGCTGACGTACATCCGCCAGGTGCTCAACGAGGGCCTGCGGCTGTGGCCGACGGCGCCCGCCTTCGCGGTGGAGCCGCTTCAGGACACGGTCATCGGCGGCAAGTACGCCGTGCGCAAGGGCGAGTCGATCCAGATCCTCATCCCGCAGTTGCACCGCGACCCCGCCTGGGGCGAGAACGTGGAGCTGTTCGACCCCGACCGGTTCCTGCCCGAGCGGGAGGAGGAGCGCCCGGTCCATCTGTTCAAGCCGTTCGGCAACGGTGAACGGGCCTGCATCGGGCGCCAGTTCGCGCTGCACGAGGCGACGCTGGTCCTCGCGCTGGTGATCCACCGCTACCGCCTGATCGACCACACCAACTACCAGCTGAAGATCAAGCAGTCCCTCACCCTCAAGCCCGACAAGTTCACCCTGAACCTCGCCCGGCGCACCAGCGGCGAGCGGCGCCTGCCGACCGTCACCGCGAGCAACGCCCCCGCCGCCGAGGACCGGCCCGCCGCCCGGCGCGCCACGGGAACCGCGCTGACCCTGCTGCACGGCTCCAACCTGGGCACCTGCGCGGGCATCGCACGCGATCTGGCCGTGGACGGCGATGAACGCGGGTTCGCCCCGTCCGTCGCGCCCCTCAACGACGCCGTGGGCACGCTATCGGCCGGCGGCGGACCGGTCGTGATCGTCGCCGCCTCCTACAACGGCAGGCCCACCGACGACGCCGCGGAGTTCGTCGCCTGGCTGGAGGGACTCGAGCCCGGCTCGCTCGACGGCCTGAAGTACGCCGTACTCGGCGTCGGCGACCGCAACTGGGCCGCCACCTACCAGCGCGTCCCGACCCTCATCGACGAGCGGCTGGCAGCGGCCGGCGCCACCTCACTGCTGGAGCGCGGCGCCGCGGACGCCTCCGGCGACTTCGCCGGCGCGGTGGACCGGTGGACCGGCGACCTGTGGACTGCTCTGCTGGAGCGGTACGGGGCCACCGGGGAGGCCACCGGGGCAGAGTCGGACGCCGGCCAGGAGACGGGACTGTACGCGTTGGAGGACGCGACCGACTCGGTCATGGGCGGGCTCGCGGCACGACATGGCGTCCAGCCGATGGAGGTGCTCGACTCGTACGAACTGGTCGACATGAGCCACGAACTGGGCCGCTCCAAGCGCTTCCTGCGGCTGCGGCTGCCGGAGGGCGTCACCTACCGCACCGGTGACCACATCGCCGTTCTGCCGAGCAACCCCGACAATCTCGTCCAACGGGTCGCCGAACGCTTCGGCCTCGACCTGGACCGCACCGTCCGGCTCCGTGCCCGCCGCCGCAGCCGGGGCGCCCTGCCCGTGGACCGCCCGCTGACCCTGCGGCGCCTGCTCACCGACTTCGTCGAACTGCAGGACCCCGCCACCCAGGAGCAGGTCGCCGTGCTCGCCGAGCGCACCGCCTGCCCGCCCGAGAAGCGCCACCTGGCCGAACTCGCGGCGGCGGAACCGGAGACCTTCCGCGAGCAGGTGACCGTCGCCGGACGCAGCGTCCTGGACCTGCTGGAGCGCTACCGGGCCTGCGAGCTGCCGTTCGAGGTCTTCCTGGAGCTGCTGCCGGTGCTGCGCCCGCGCCACTACTCGATCTCCTCGTCCGCCCAGGCGGCACCCGGCGAGGTGGACCTGATGGTGTCGCTGCTCGCCGCGCCCCACCGGGGCGGCGAGGGCACGTTCCGCGGCATCGGTTCGCACTACCTGCAGACCGTGACGGCCGGTGACACCGTCCAGGCCAGAGTGCTGCCCTGCAGCGAGGCCTTCCGCCTGCCCGGGGACGACTCCGTGCCGGTGATCCTGGTCAGCGCGGGCACTGGTCTGGCACCGTTCCGGGGCGCCGTCCTCGACCGCCACCACACCCGGTCCACCGGATCTCTGCTGTGCTACTTCGGCTGCGACCACCCCGACGTCGACTACCTGCACCGCGAGGAGTTCGAGGCGGCCGAGGCCGCCGGAGCCGTCAGCATGCGGCCCACCTTCTCCTGCGCTCCCGAGGACGGTGCCCGCTTCGTGCAGGACCGCATCGCGAAGGAGAGCGACGAGGTCTGGGCGGCGCTGGAGGCCGGCGGACGTGTCTACGTCTGCGGCGACGGCCGCCGCATGGCCCCCGCGGTGCGGGAGGCGGTCATGGCGATCTACCGCACGTACACCGGCGCCGGTGACGACGAGGCCGGCGCCTGGCTGAGCGCCCTGATCGAGTCCGGCACTTACGTCGAGGACGTCTGGGCCGGCTGACCACCCAGGGTGCGGTGGCCGACGTCCACCGCACACCCCGCCGAGCTCGCCGACCGACAGGGCCACGGACGCCCCCCACGTCCGTGGCCCTGTCTCCTTCGAAACGTGTCCCGCCCCCTCCTGAACTCGTGAGGTTCTCATGCTTGTTGCACGCTCGGCGCCCCACCGAGGGCCGTTGACCGTCCCCAACCCCCCGCAGAGGAGCGACCGGTGAACGCGCGCAGCGGCTCCGCCCTGACCTTCGGCGTGGCGGTCGCGCTCATCGCCGGAGTGACCCTGGGCAACGGCGGAGCGAACGTGATGCCCGTCTTCGTCGACGACTTCGCGACGCGCTTCGCGTTGTCGGACTCCGCCGCCGGACTCGTCGCCGCGACCCAGCTGATGGCGACCGCCGTCGTCACGCTGCTGCTGGCCAAGCGGGCGGCGCGGCCGGGGCGTGTGCGGATGACCCGCCTGGGTCTGGCGGTCTCGGGCGTCGGCTTTCTGGGGGCAGCGGCGGTCACCGACCCGGTGACCCTGCTCCTGGCCAACCTGGTCCTCGGCGCGGGGCTCGGCGCGGTCTACGCGGCTGCCACGGCGGCGCTCGCCGCCACCGACGACGCCGACAAAGCGTCCGCGGTCACCATTTCCGGCGTGGTCGGCGTGACAGCACTGCTGATCATGGGCGTCCCCGCGGCCAACCACGACCTGGGGGAGGGCACCGGCTTCCTGCTCATGGCGCTGTGCTGTCTGCTCGCCTGGCCGCTGGTACGCCGACTCCCCGACGGCCCCGCGGTACCGGCCTCCGGATCCGCCGGTACGGGAGAGGCGGCCTCGGCGAGACCATCGGTCGTGCTGCTCGTCGGCACCGGGCTCCTGTGGGCCGTCACCCAGGGCGCATGGTCGTACGCCTCGGTCCTGGGGCGTCAGCACACCGGCATGTCGCACTCCGCCGTGTCGACCGTCCTCGCCGTCTCCAGCGTCGTGGCACTCGTCGGCGCCGTGGTGGGACCCGTCGCCGCGCGGCATTTCGGGCGCATGCGGTCGATGGCCGCCTTCGTCACGGCGCAGGCCCTCGCGATGGCGGTCCTGATCTTCACCCACGACTCCGTGCTCTTCGTCATCGCGGCCGTCCTGTGGCAGACCTGCCAACTGGCGGTCCTGGTGCAGATGCTCGCCGCCGCGGCGCTCATCGACCCGACCGGCCGCCTGGTGGCCTCCCTCAGTGGGGCGGGTGCACTGGGTACCGGCGTCGGACCGTTGGTCGTCGGCGCCATCCTCGACGGTGCCGGGGCCGGCGTACTGAGTCTCGTCCTGGCGATCGGCACCTTCGTCGCCTCGCTGCCCCTGCTGAGGATGACGGTGGCCAGTGGGGAGGCCACCGACGAACCGCAGCCTGGACGCGTGCCGACGGTCTGAAGACGTCGTCCCGACCTCGCGGAACGGCCGCTGCCCTGTCCGGTGTCAGGGGCAGCGGCTGCCTGTGCGTTGAAAACCGGTCGCCTTGGAAACGGGGCGCACGCTGCTCCAGGAAGGAGATGACGCGCCGGAACGACGCCGCCGGAACCTGGAGGTCTACGACCGGCCCTTCACCGCGGTTCTGGGCACCTTCCGGCCGGCCGACGTCAGCAGCTCATCGCTCTGTGACGGCGACAAGGGCGAGGCCGGCCTGTTCCGCCCTGCCGTCAGCTCGTCGGCAGGCTCACGAGCTCCATTCGGCCTCCGGCGAGAGCGACGACAGTGGAGACCAGGGCCTGCAGACAGGTGAGCTCGGCCTCCTCGTCGGGCAGTGAGAGATGCTGCACCGAGAGGCCGTCGAAGCCGGCCAGGAAGAACCGGGCGAGGGTCTCCGCCGGCTGGGCGAGCTGGTGACCGGTGCGCTCGGCCGCCTCGGTCACCAGCTGCGTCGTCACGGCCGTCACCCCGCGGTAGTGGCCCTCAAGGGCCTCCTGCAGCCGTGGTGTCCGGAGCGCGAACATGGACAGTTCGGTGAGCAGCTGGTGGGTGGTCGGCTGCTCGCGCAGGGTCTGCCACAGGGCGGCGGCGAGTGCCGCGACCGTCTCCTCGAAGCCGGCGTCCGCGTGCGCCGCCCGTTCGACCTGTGCGATCAGATCATGGGTGAGCTGCTCCATGACGGCCCGGTACAGATCTTCCTTGGTGCCGAAGGTGTAGTGCACCGTTGCCTGGGCCACGCCCAGCTCGGCTGCGATGGCACGGGTGCTTCCAGCAGCCACACCCTCCCTGGTCATGAGGTCGATGGCGGCCTTGATCAGCTGAGGGCGGCGCTCTGCCGCAGAAACATGAGCCATGGAGACATCATATCGACTTGGTCCAGTGAGCAAGTCGTTCGATCAAGTCGTGGTTTCCGGACACTCTTCCAGGCGGTAGCGGTCTCCAGTCTGCCCGCTGAGGTCCCCTCTGTGGCCGCACAGGTCAGTTCCCGGGCGGGTTGCCGCACGGTCTGCCGGCGTGCGGCGCCTACTAGCCGCCCACCATGGTCAGCCGGGCCCCGGAGGGCAGCGACGTGCTCACCAAGGAACTGTTCGGCCCCGTCGTCACCGTCCAGACCTTCACCTCTCAGGGCGAGGCGGTACGGATGGCGAACGCCACAGAGTACGGGCTCGCCGCCTCGGTGTGGACCCGCGACCTCGACGCCGCGCTCCGGCTGGCGCGCGGCATCGAAGCCGGGGTGGTCTCCGTCAACGCGTACAGCGAAGGCGACATCACCACACCCACGGCGGGTGGAAGCAGTCGGGGTTCGGTGGCGCGGAGAAGTCCACCGACGCCTTCGCGCAGTGGACCAGAGTGAAGACGGTCTGGATCCGCACCCGTTGAACCGTTGAACCGTTGGCCCTTGCCCGAGTGGCCCTGTGGCGCGTGGACGCTCGCTTACCGTTCCGCGGTCTCCACGCGCAGCCGGGCCGGGGCCGCCCCATGCCAGCGGTGCACCGCCCACCGCAGGGCTCGCACGTCGGAGAAACCCGCCTGCCGAGCGATGTCACGCGGGGTCGGCTCGGGTCGGCGCAGCAGCTACTCGACCCGCTCGCGGCGCACGCGGTCGACGACGGCCTCGTACGTCGTGCCGCACTCGGCCAGACGACGGCGCAGGGTGCGCTCGCTGGAAGCGTGCCGTGTGCGGTGAATCCCGAACGGTACGCCTGGCGTGGGCCGTCGGCTGATCGGCCTGGGCCTGGCCCGGGCCTCGCCGGACACCCGCCCGGTTCGCGTACACGGCCGACCTCCCCGTACCGCCCGGCATGCCCGACTCTGCCGGCATCGACCCGAAGCGTCCGCCGCCGGGGGTGGTCCTTGCCACTCCGCTGAGTGAAGCGGCCCTGATGGGGAGGAAGTAGGCCCGCCTCCGAGTCAGACCCGTTGTCGGAGGCTGTCGTTGCGACCTCGGGCTGTGACCTTTCCGGGGTACCCGCCCGAGGCTCATCGGACGGAATTCGCCAGTTTGGTGGCCCCGTTGAGCAGGTACTCCAGCGGTCCGCGGCGGAAGAAGCGGGACCAGATCGCCGCGAACAGAGTGGCTCCGACGATGAAGCAGAGCAGCAGCGCGGCGGAGGCGGACTTCGGTGGGGTGGCCGCTTCGCCGGGCAGGGCGAGGATCACCAGGATGTGGCCCACGTAGAGGGTCAGGGACATGGTGCCGGCGGCGATGATCGGAGTTGCCGGCCGCCGCAGCCACGGCAGTCGGTCCATCGCCACTGTCAGGCACAGGAGCACGGTGATGGCGATCCCGATGCTGCCGATGAGGTCGAACGTGGAACCGGTGTGCGGCTCGGCTGCCAGCAACCCCCATGCGTCGGGGCCCCACAGCTCACCACCGACCGGCATGTCGAAGGATCCCGCTGCCATGCCGGGGTCCTTCATGGCACCGGGATCCTTCATGGCAGGCATCCCGGCCATGATCTTCTCAGCGCCGCCGGACAACCGGAGCGCCAGCCACGAGACGCCGTATCCGAACGCGATCAGCGCGGGACCGACCACGGCCAGCCGTCGCCGCACCGCGCCGGAGGCCAGATCCAGCCTGCCCAACGCCATGCCCGTGACCACGAACGTCATCCAGGTGATCGCCGGGTACAAGCCGGTGAGCAGGAAGTCGAGCACGCCTACGCCGGAGAGTCGCGCGATCGGGTCGTACGAGTCGATGGTGTTCACGATCGACTCGTTGAGCAGCGCTCGGAGGCCGTACGCCAGCTGCGGCGCGACGACCGCGAGCACGACCGCGATGATCGCGAGCGTCCTGGCCCGTAACCGCAGCAGGGGCAGGGCCAGCAGGAAGTACACCGCGTAGAAGTTGAGGATCACGGCGCCGCCGAAGTTGGTCATCGCCAGCGCGCTGCCCACCAGCAGCAGGATCACGGCCCGGATCACGATCCGGGCCTTCGCCTGCCGACCGGCCAGTCCGGTCTTCGGCTCAAGGCGGCCGGCGATCAGCACCAACGAGAACCCGGCGAGGGTGGCGAACAGCGCCGACGCCCGGCCGCTCGCCAGGCCCAGGAACCAGTCGCCGATGCCGCCGCCGGGTGCTGGGAAGGGGCCGACGTGCACGGCGAACATCCCGAACACGGCCAGTGCACGGGCGAGGTCCACCCCCACCAGCCGCGCCATCGGCGCTGGGAGTTCCGTCGCCGTGGCGGACTCGGGTGCGGGCACGGGCACGGGCCGGGGAGGCACCTTCTTGGCGCTTTCGATCTCAGTCACTGTGACAACGTTGCTGAGGCGCGGGGGCGGTCAACCATCCGACGGGCTTCGGGAGGTACCCCGCCGGTCGGCCGACCGACCCCCGCCGATCGGCGGGGTCGGTCGGCCGTACACGAACGACTGTGGTCGCCGACCTGGTCGCCGAGACGCCGCGGGTCAGCAGGCTCACCGCCACCACAAGATCATGAATGCCCTGGGGTTTCGAACCGAGCACACCGCCGCCGTCACCACCGCCGCCGCGATCGTGGCCACGGTCCGGGAAAGGATCAACGTGTGAGGCTCATCGACGGGCGCCCTATCGCTGCCGCCATCACTGCTGAGGTCACCGCCACCGTGGCCGATTTGACCGCAGCCGGGACCACCCCACGCCTGCGATCGGACACAAGGTACGACGTCTCCGTGTGCGATCGCGTAGCACCACCCAGCCGACCTGCGCGTCGAAGCACCCCGAGCTCGACAGAGGCCGGTACGGACATCCCGCTCCCCCACTTCACGGCGTCGTGCCCACAGCGTGCCCGTAAGACGGGTCAATCACGGTCAACAGCGGTGCGATCCCGCACTCCCAGGCACCACACCGGAGCGCATACATCCAGGTCAGAAGCCCATCCGCACCCGCAAGCGCCGTCGCTTCCCAAGCTGAGAGCGCGAGTTCGATTCTCGTCACCCGCTCTTTTTGAAGCCCCAGGTCAGCAGCCTGGGGCTTGTGTATTGGCGGGGGTTTTCCGCCGGAGACCTGTCTGTAGATGCACGAAGATTGGGCGCGTGGAGGGCACGAGTTCTCGGTGGCCATGGCAGGCTCACTGCTCGGACCCCGAAAGGTTCCACCGACCTGCGGTTTCACTGTGTCAGCCCCATCGGCCACGTCTGTGAACCCTCAGCTTGCCCGTCCCTCCGGAGAGACAGATGGCGTTTACGGACGCCGCCGCACTACCGATTGCCCAACTCTTGCCCGGCAGGCAGGACTTCGACGAGCACGCCACAGCGGAAACCGACGGACCAGGCGGCACCCAGGCGATGCCCCGTGTCCTCCGGATGACGACGTGGTCCGCCACCCTCGCCTGACGCAGGCATGGTGGAAACCTCTCAGACGATGTCGTGGATGTTGTGCTCGGTAAGGTCGGATGCGTGCCGGGCAACGGCGCGGTAGTCGGCATCGTCGTGCAGGACAGCCAGTCCGTGATGGGCCGCGGTCGCGGCGATGATGAGGTCCACCGCCGAAGCGCTGCGGTGCTCCCCGGCCCGGGCCATACGGTGCTGCACCGCACCGATCCAGCGCCCCGCGTTCTTCGGCACCGCCACATCGGGGTACAGGTCGGTGAACATCTCCGTGATCTCGTCGTACTCGCGTCCGTTCCGGGCACTGTGAAGGAACTCGGCGCGCTGCGCATAGCAGGATGCGACGGCCCCGGCGTCGATCGCGTCATACCAAGTCGACTGCAGTTTCGGATCGCGGAGCAGCCGGACCAAGCCAGACGTGTCGAGCAGGTAGATCACAGGCTGTCCTTCTCCGCCCGGTGCAGACGCTCCGCGTCCTCGACGGCACCCCATCCACGCGCACGCTCGAAGTGGCGGCTGATGCGCGCCGCACGCTCCTGCTGCTCGGCATAGAAGTGCAGGGCGAGGTTGACTGCCTCCTTCTTGGTCCTGACCTTGGACAAAGCCATGGCACGTTCCAGGGCGTCGTCGTCGATGTCGATCTGGGTCACAGACACGCGGCACCTCCTACACGATGTTGGTGATGTACAAAGAAGGATACGCCACCAACATTCACGAGGCCACAGCCTGAGTGCCGGCACCGGCACGTGTAGCCGCAACGGCCAATCCGGATCAGCCCGAGAGGCGACGCGGTCCAGTCATCGCGAGTGTCGCGCGCCTACATGGCCCGGCTGCTGGCGATAGCGGTGCCAGTCCAATTTGGGGGTTGGTGCTGGAGTCGGAACCTGCCGGGAGGGCATGCGGTGCAAGCGGATGGCCATGTCCTCGCCCTTGATGCGGTCCCCGCGCGGGTCGAGAGGGCCGGTCGACGGCGAAACGTCGCGGGAAGCGGGTGGCCCTCCAGTCAAGGCCGGTGGTTGTGCATGACACGGCGTTGACGGGAGTTCTGCTGTTATCAGTGAATGTCCTGCAGTAGGGGGCTGCCGCCCCTAACGTGCTCTTACTGCCGTGCAGGGTGCATTGGGGGAGGTTCATGGTGGATGCGGTCTCGGCAACGCTGTTGGCACCATTGCCCGGTGGTATCGAGGGGCAGGTCGGCCGCCATCAGGCGTGGCCCGCCGCTTTCCGTAGCACTCTCACCACGGTCGCCGATTTCGACCCGGAACATACCGCTTGGGAACAGGGCAAAGTCTCTTCTGGCATGACTGGGGCACGCCGGTGACCGCCGTCGGGAAGGCCCCCGGTCCCGACAGCGGGTGTGGTGGCGGTGCGGACCCGTTGGATGTGCTGCCCGCGGCTTCCGAGTCGGCCGGCGGGGCGGTGGTGAACGAGATCAGCGGCGGAGTCTTTCTGAGCCCGGTGATCCAGGGTCACACCGTGATCTTGCGTCTGCCGCCGACCGTCACCCCGGCATCCGGCGGTCTGCCGCCCGCCACCCCCGTCTTCACCGGCCGTGACGTTCAGCTGAAGGAGATCCACGGCCGACTGGCTCCTCAGGGGCCGGACACGCCAGGCGGAGTGGGCGTGGCGGTCACTGTGCTGGTCGGCCTGGGTGGTGTCGGCAAGACCGAGCTGGCCCTGCAGGCCGCCCACCGGGCCGTCGCCGAACCCGGCTGGTTCCCCGGCGGGCTGCTGTTCGTAGACCTGTTCGGTTATGACGACGAGCGCCGCCTGTCCCCGGAGCAGGCCCTGGACACGCTTCTGCGTTATCTGGCCGTCCCGGTCCAACACATCCCCGTCGACCTGCAGGGCCGCAGCGCGCTGTACCGCACCATCCTCAAGGGCTACGCCGATCAAGGCCGACGCGTCCTCGTCATCCTGGACAACGCCTCCAGCACCGACCAGGTCCGCCCGCTGCTGCCTTCTGACAGCGACACCCCCGTCCTGCTCACCTCCCGCCACACCCTCACCTTCCACCTGGGCGAGCGCCTGTACGACCTGGACGTCCTGGACAGTGACGATGGCGTCGAACTCATCCGCCGCTTACTCGAACAGGCCCGCCCCGGCGATGCCCGGGCAGCCGTGGAGCCCACGCAGGCCGCCCGGATCGTCGAGCTGTGTGCCGGACTACCCCTCGCGCTGTGGGTCGCCACCGCGCTGCTCACCGAGGCCCCCTCCCGGCCTCTGGCCAACCTCGCCCAGGCCCTGGAGGACTCGCACCGCCGCCTGGAGCGCCTCAGCCGCCGCAGCGACAAGGCCGTACGGGCCTCCTTCGACCTCTCCTATCAGGCCCTGTCTCCGCAGCACGCGCGGCTGTTCCGGTTCCTGTCCCTGAACCCCGGCCCCGATCTGTCCACTGAGGCCGCCGCCTGCCTCCTCGACGAGGACCTCTTCGACGTGCAGGACCTCCTCGACGACCTCGCCCTGGCCCATCTCATCGGTCCCGGCGCCTCCTACGGCCGCTGGCGCATGCACGATCTGGTCCGGTTGTTCGCTCATGAGCGCGGCAACGCCCAGGCTGGGGCCGACCGGCCCCTGGAGGCCGCAAGCCGCCTTTTCGACCACTACCGGCTCACCACGGAAGCCGCCGACACGCTCCTGGGACCCGGCTACGAGAACCCGGGCCGCTTCGCCGATCTCGCCCAGGCCCTGAACTGGCTGGACACCGAGCATCCCAACCTCATCGCCACCGTCCAGACCGCGTACCACCTGGGGCACGCCGACACCAGCTACCATCTCGCCTTCGCGCTCACCAGATACCTCAAGCGCCGACGCCACCTGGACGACTGGATCAAGGTCAGCGCCACCGCCGCGGCTCTGTGCCACCTGCACGGTCCCGAGGGCGGCACGGCCTTGGCCTTGAGTAATTACGGCGTCGCACTGGCCGAAGCGCGGCGATTCGACGAAGCCGTCAAGGCTCATGGCGCCGCTCTGGCCATCAAAAGACGGCTGAACGACCAGCGCGGCGTGGCACGAACCCTCAGCAACATCGCCACGACCTGGCATGAGATGCGCCGGTTCGAGGACGCCGTCAGCGCCTACATGGCGGCTGCCAGGATCTTCGGCGAGTTGGGCCACCACCGCGGTCAAGCCCACACACTCACCAACCTCGCCGCCCTGTTGAACGACCTGCGACGGTTCGACCAAGCGCTCGCCGTCCTCTCCGAGGTCGCAGACCTCACCCAGGAAGGAAACGGCCACGACATCACCGGACTGATGGCGCGCGGCGCGGCCCTGGCCGGGAAGCGTCGGTTCGACGAGGCCATCGAGGTGTTCAACCGCGCAGCGGACATCCACCGCCGGAACGCCGACCACCACGAAGAGGCCAACACCCTCAACCACATCGGCAATGCGATGCTCCAAGCGTGGCGCGTCGACGAGGCCATCAAAGCCCATACCCGGGCCGCCGAACTCCTGCAGAAGACAGGTGACCTCCACGGCGAGGCCACGGCACGCAACAGCCTCGGCCTGTGCCTGCGGCAATCCCGTCGGCTGTCCGAGGCAGCGGAAGCCCACACCCGGGCCGCCGAAGCCTTCCACGACACCGGCGACCGCAACGGCGAGGGTCTTGCCCGCACCAACCTCGGGATGGTCCTGGTCGCCCTCGGCCGCCCCGACCAGGCAGTGGACGAGCACACGCGTGCCGCCAAACTCCTTCGCAAGACCTCGGACCCGAACGGCGAAGGTATCGCGCTGAACAACCTCGGTTGCGCCTTGCGGAGGGTTGGGGAGTTCGCGGGGGCTCTTGCGGCTCACGACCGGGCTGCCGAGCTCTTCCGGCAGACCGGGGATCGCAAGTCCGAGGCCGATGTCCTCAACAACGTCGGCACGGCCCGTCGTGAGATGGGGCAGTTCAAGGAAGCCATCGATGCCAACACCGCCGCCGCTGCCCTCTACAGGGAAGTCTCCGATCGCCACGGGGAGGCCGAGGCGTCGACAAAGATCGCGGAGGCGCTACTGGAAACGGGGCGGTTCGAGGAAGCGGCCCACGCCAGCCGCCGGGCCGCCGAAATCCTCCGGAAGACGGAGGACCGTTACGGAACGGCCGTGGCGTACGGCAACCTCGGCGTCGCCCTGATCGGATTGGGCAGCTATCGCGAGGCCGTCGACGCGTGCGAGAAGGCTGTCCACCTCTTCCGAGAGCTGGACTGCTCCTCGGAGGAGACCACGGCGCGGCGCTACCTCTTCCATGCGGCAGGCGAGCTGAAGAAACCGGACTGACAGGTACCCGGCCGCACGGGCCAGCGGACTCGCTGCCGGTCTGTGAGTGAGGACCTGTCGACCTCGTGGCGGTCGCCACAACGGAATTGCAAGGGTTGCACCTCTGGCATCGCGACCGGGACTTCGAGTGCATCGCCGCCGTCACCGGCCAGGCACTGCAGTAGTACGGCCCAGCAGTCGGCAAGTGAGCTTGGGTTGAGCGCTGTTCCATGCGAGAGTCGATTCCGTAGCAGGGGCACACAGCACCGGAAGACGTACGCACGCGCGA
The DNA here is from genome assembly GCF_005786655.1 of Streptomyces montanus. Taxonomy (NCBI): domain Bacteria; kingdom Bacillati; phylum Actinomycetota; class Actinomycetes; order Kitasatosporales; family Streptomycetaceae; genus Streptomyces; species Streptomyces montanus. The sequence continues at coordinate 171,717 of NZ_VBZC01000006.1, read as the reverse complement.
AGGCACACCCGAGCTGGACGCCTCCACCAGCCCAGCCAAGCGCAGCATTCGTTCGCGCACGGGTTCTACCGACCGTCCTTCGGAGCCGTGCCCACAGCGTGCCCGTAAGGGCGGACAACCACGGTCAACAGCGGTGCGACCGGGCCCGCACTACACCGTCGGCACGAAGGATCAATGCAGGTCAGAAGCCATGCAACCGCCCAAGCGCCATGGCTTCCCAAGCTGAGAGCGCGAGTTCGATTCTCGTCACCCGCTCCACGATGAAACCCCAGGTCAGCGGCCTGAGGTTTGTGTTTTGCCACTGTCCCTCGGGGGTTTTCACTCCGCCACGCGCTCAAAGATCGGGCACGCGGAGGGAATGAGCGCCTGGTTGAGGCCGGCCAGCCCCTGCTCGTTGAGCCGGTGTCTACCGTATGACCTGCTGTTTTCACCCCGCGCAGCACAAGATCAGAACCCGCTGCTGTTCGACAACAGCGGCAAAAAGAAGCCCGCCTACTCGCACTGCACGCCCGAGGCGGGGTGCCGGGGCCGCCATGCCCGGTGGCCCTTTGCACCACGGCCCGTCCAGTTTTCGTTATCGGCGTCGCCCCCGCCCGTCTCCTCAGCATGCATGTGACACGACAGATCAGCCGCCGCACCATGCTCAAGGCCACGGGCGCCGCAGCCGGAGCCGTCGGCCTCGCCACCTTCGCCACCCCCTCGGTGGCCGCGGGCGGGACCTTCGCGCACCCCGGTCTCCTCCACACCGGCGCCGATCTCGCCCGTATGGCCGCCAAGGTGAAGGCCGGCGCCTCCCCCTACACCGCCGGGTATGCGAAGCTGACCGCCAACCGGCATGCGCAGAGCGACTGGACGCCCAATCCGCAGGCCATCGTGTACCGGGGCGTGGAACTGCGCCCCCGCAGCACGTGGCCGCAGAACTACGGGATCCTCTACAACGACATCCACGCCGCGTACCAGAACGCCCTGCGCTACCACGTCAGCGGCGACAGCGCCCACGCCGACACCGCCGTCGTGATCCTCAACGCCTGGTCGGCGAAGCTGACGAAAGTCAGCGGCAGCGCCGACCGATTCCTGCTCGCCGGGCTGCAGGGGTACCAGGCCGCCAACGCAGCCGAACTCGTGCGCGACCACCCCGACTTCGAGCTCGGCCGGTTCCAGAAGATGATGCTCGACGTCTTCTACTCGGTGAGTGAGGACTTTCTCGTCCGCCACAACGGCACTCCCGCCCCCCACTACTGGCCCAACTGGGACCTGTGCAACATGGCGTGCGCGCTGGCCACGGGCATCTTCTGCGACGACCAGACCAAGGTCGAGCAGGCCGTCGAGTACTTCAAGCACGGCGTCGGCATGGGCTCGATCAAGCACGCCATCCCGGTCGTTCGAGACGATGGGCTCGCCGAGTGGATGGAGGCCGGGCGCGACCAGGGGCACTCGCTGCTGGGCGTCGGCCTGATGGGCACCGTCTGCGAGATGGCCTGGAACCAGGGCATCGACCTGTACGGCTACGACGACAACCGCTTCCTCAAGGGCGCTCAGTACGTGGCCAAGTGGAGCCTGGGCGGGAATGTGCCGTACACGCCCTACGCCCAGGTGGACCGTCGGCCGGGGATCCAGCAGCCCACCCAGGTCGCCCCCGCCGACCCGGCGCAGATGCGTCCGGTCTGGGCCATGATCGCCAACCACTACACCAAGCGGCGCGGGCTGTCCGCCACTTACCTCACGCAGATCGCCGCCAAGGCCGCGCCCGAGGGCGGCGGCGGGGACTACGGGCCCAACAGCGGCGGGTTCGACCAGCTCGGCTTCGGGACGCTGGCGTTCACGCGGGACAAGGCGACGGACACCAAGGCCACCCCGAAGCCCGCCGCTTCGGCCCCGGCCTCGGGCGCCGCCTCCGACGCGCGGCCCCAGACGGCGGCCACCGCGTCGGCCTCCGCTTCCGCCTCCCCCGCCGGGGGAAGCGACCTCGCCGCGACCGGCTCCGGCGAGATCGTCGGGTGGACGGCCGCCGCGGGCGTCACCGCCGTCGCCGGCGGCCTGCTCTTCCTGCGCCGCCGCGACCGGGGGCGCCACGGGGCGTCGTAGCCACGAGCGTATGACGGAGGAATCCAGCACCCGATGCTTGTGGGCGCTATGCAGCCGCAACGCCGCTTCAACGGTTGGTCTCCGCACGGGGCGGCCCGTGCGGAGTTCTCCCCCGGTGGCGCCGGCCTCCTCCCTTCCGGGATTCCGTGCCCTTCGCGTGCCCGTAAGGACGGAAAACCACGGTCAACAGCGGTGCAATCCGACCCACACGACCACCCCAGCGGTGGGCGACCGTGAGCGTCGTGTCCGCGTCTTGAGGACCGGCGCACCGCGGCTCAGGTATGGCGGGCCTCGCGCTCCGTCTTCGCCCGGACCGTGTCGATTACCGCCTGGACGGCCGTCACGAAGTTCTGGGGGTCGTCCAGACCCACGAACCGTGGTGCGACCCGCGCGATGTTGGGGTATTTGTCGGGCGGCAGCGTGAGGTAGTCCGTCTTCCAGGCGCGCAGGTCGGCGTCCCGGAGCTCCGGGGACAGCGCGGCCAGACTCGCGTCCATGGCGCTGTAGGCCAGCACCAGGTCGGCGAAGACCCGGTAGTAGCGGGCGGCTTCGGCGTCGTCGAGGCCGGCCCGGCGCATGCAGTCCAGTTTGCGCTCCACGGACCGGAATTCGTTCTCCCGCCGGGCGGTGCGCGCGGCTGCCAGGGCCCCCACCCGGGGATGGCGGAGAAACGCCTCATGGGTATGGATCGCGATCTCCATGAGGTCGTGGGCCCAGTCGTCCGTGGGCGGCGGGGTGCTGGCCAGTGCCTCCTCGTGCAGGGCGTCGATGAGTGCCAGCAGCAGTTCGTCCTTGTTGCGGAAGTGCCGGTAGATCGCCGTCGGATGGGCGGACAGCTCACGGCCGAGGGCCTGGAACGTCAGCTTCTCCATACCGGAGGAGTCCGCGACCCGGAACGCCGCCTGGACGATCAGCTCCTGGCTCAGGGTGCCTCGCGGCAGCCGGCTCCGGTCCGCCCTCTTGGTCGTCCTGGTACCGCTTTTGGTCATGCTTCCTTCCCCATGTCGATCCCTCCCATGATCGCGCACCGGCCACGGCGTCAGCCGGCCACCGCCGAACCGTCCGCGCGCGGATCGGTGGCCGCCGCCAGGTGCGGTCGGCCGTCCCCGGGGGGCCGCCGGATGATTTGCCCGTGGCCCACCCCGTCGTCGTTCGCGCCGAGCGACCGGACGGTGAAGCCCGCCTCCTCGATCGCGTGGACGCCGGCGGGAGGAACGTCCCGCTCGGTGCTGACGACGCCCGCGCCGGTCGTCACCCCTGCCTCCATGGCTCCGAGAACCCAGCGTGGCACCGACACGGCGTGTTCGGGAGAGGAACCGGCGGCGAGATGCAGGGCCAGGTGGGTGTGCACCTGGGGTTGCGCACGTCCCCCCATGGCGCCGTGCGCGCCGACGAGTTCACCCCCTTCGCGGACCAGAACCGGCATGAGCGTGTGCATCGGCCGCTTCCCTCCGGCCAGCCCGTTGGGCGAGGCGAGGTCGAGGGAGAACGAGGCACCCCGGTTGTGCAGGACGATCCCGGTGCCGGGGTCGAGCACGGCGGCGCCGAAGCTGTGGAAGACGCTCTGGATCAGGGAGACCCAGGTGCCGTCCGCGTCGGCCACCACCACCGCGACGGTGTCACCGGACGCCTTGCGCTGTGCGAGCAGGTCGACCGCCGTGCCCGACATCGCGTGCTCGGCGACGCGCCGCGCGTATGTGTCGGACAGCAGGTGGTCGACAGGGGCGCTGCTCCAGTCCGGGTCGGCGCAGTAGCGGTCGCGGTCGCCGGCGGTCCATGCCAGTACGGAGGCGACCACGCCGGCGTCGCGGCCCAGCGGGTCGAGCGGCCCGCGGACGGTGCGGGCCACGTCGAGTGCCTTGAGACCCTGGAGGAAGAAGAGGCCCTGCGAGTTCGCACCGGCCGACAGGTACTCGACACCGTCGTACTCCACGGCGAGCGCCTGCGAGAGCTCCACGGTGTGTACGGCGAAATCCTCCTCGGTCATCGCGGAGCCCCCCGCGGCGAGCAGCTTCACCAGGCTCGCGCCCACCTCGCCGCCGTACATCGCGGCGGGGCCTTCGGAGCCGATCAGGTCCAGGGAGCGGGCGAGGTGGGGCTGGCGCAGCGTCTGTCCGGCGGTGAGGACCTCGCCGTCGGCGAAGAACACCCCCCGCATACCGGGATCCCGCGCCAGGTGGCTGCTCTCCCGTGCGAGATCGTTGGCCAGTCCGGAGGCCACGGCCACCCCCTCACGGGCGGCGGCCTCGGCGGGCGCGAGCGCCGAGGCGAGCGGACGGGTGCCCCAGATCTCGGCGAGAGTGCCCCATCCGGCGACCGCGCCGGGAACCGTTACCGGCAGGGCGCCGAAGACCGGCATCACGTCGTACGCCGCCGTCAACGGCAGTACGTCGACCGCGCGGGGGGCCCGGCCGCTGGCGTTGACGAAGCGGATGTCGCCATCCCGGGTGCCCACCAGTGCCAGCAGGTCGCCGCCGACAGAGCACTGGTTGGGGTACACGACCGTCAGCATGGCAGCGGCGGCGAGCGCCGCGTCGACCGCGTTGCCGCCCCCGCGCAGCACCTCGGCCGCCACGTCGCTGGCCGCGGCGTGGGGCGTCGCGACGGCCCATTCCCTGCCCCTCGCGGCGAGCGGACGTTCGGTGAATGCGGACATCGTTCCCTTTCCGGAGTGCGTCGGCGGCCGCCTGCGGTGCGGCCTCCTTAACCGCCGCGTTACAAGGGACTTCTTGACAGTCCGAGAGCGACGGGCCTAGCTTCCCTCCATAGTCAATGCTATCGACTATGACATTGACTTACAGCGCCGCGCAACAGCGCGAACTCGCAAAGGGGTTCGAAAATGGCCAGGTCGCTCTCCTTCTCCCGCCGGTCGGTATCCGTACTGACCGGCACCACCGCCGCGGCCGCCATGGCCCTCACCGGATGCGCCGGGAACTCCGGCGGCACCGACGCCGCCGCCACGGCTGCGTCGGTCAAGCTGCCCGCGGGCGCGCTCGTGAAGGACGGTCAGATCACCTACTGTTCGGACATCAGCGCGCCGCCGCTGACGTTCTACGACGCCGCGCAGAAGCCTGTGGGAGCCGAAGTCGAACTCGGGAACGCGCTGGCCGCCGAGCTCGGGGTCAAGGCGAACTGGGCCAACACCAGCTTCAACGGGATCATCCCGGCGCTGCAGGCCAAACAGTGTGACGCGATCATCAGCCAGCTCTACATCAAGCCGGAGCGGAAGAAGGTCGTCGACTTCGTCCCGTACATGTACGCCTCCAACACCTTCGTCGTGGCCGAGAAGAACGCCAAGGCCATCAAGGGCGCGGGCGACCTGTGCGGCAAGAAGGCGGCCGGGCAGACAGGCACCACTGTCGTCCAATACCTCACCGACCAGTCCAAGAAGTGCACGGCGGGCGGGAAGGCGAAGATCGACATCCGGCAGTTCACCAAGGACAGCGACGCCCTTCAGCAACTGCGTCTCGGACTGGTGGACGCCTACGGCACGACGCTGGAGACCGCCGCGTATGTGCTGAAGCAGCAGCCGGGTACCTTCAGCCTCGCCGGCGAACCGTTCAATCGCATCAAGGTGGGAGCCGCGACCCGCAAGGACGACACGTCCCTGCACGAGGCGCTCGTCCAGGCGCTGGCCGCGGTACGCAAGAGCGGCGCGTACGACACGATCCTCAAGAAGTGGCACCTGACCGGCGACGACATCGCCAACTGATTCCGGGGCAGGCGCGCAGAGAGAAGACCACGTGACCCACGCAACCGTGCTCGCCGACGCAGGGCAGCCGGCCGGCTTCGACTGGCCGTTCTTCTGGCACTACCTGTTCTCGCCCTCCGGGACGTTCCTCGACGGACTCTGGCGCACCGTCTACATCTCGGTCGTCGCCCAACTGCTCGGTGTGCTCCTCGGGTTCGCCGTCGCCCTGGCCCAGCGCAGCCGCTTCTCCCCGCTGCGCTGGGGCGGCCGGACCTATGTCTGGCTGATCCGCGGTACGCCCCTGCTCGTCCAGCTCGTCCTCGTCTACAACGGCCTCGCTGCGGCGGGCATCTACCGCTTCGGCGACGTCCAGGTCGGCGGGCTCGTCCTCCTCGGCGTCGTGCAGGCGGCCACACTGACGCTCGCCGTGAACGAGGCCGCGTACATGGCCGAGATCTTCCGCGCGGCCCTCGACGCCATCGATCCCGGGCAGGCGGAGGCGGCGCAGGCGCTGGGCATGACCCCGGCGATGGCCATGCGGGTCGTGCTGCTGCCGCAGGCGATACGGATCATCGTTCCGCCGCTGGGCAACGAGTTCAACCTGATGATGAAGTCGACCTCCCTCCTGTCGGTCATCGGCCTCCAGGAGATGTTCCTGACCGCGCAGTCGATCAACTCGGCGACCTTCAAGACCTTCGAGATCTTCCTCGTCGCCGCCTGCTATTACCTCGCGTTGACGACGGTGTGGTCGTTCGTCCAGCGGTTCATCGAGCGCAAACTCGCGGATCCCGGACAGGTGATCGCCGCACCCTCGCTGCGGGAGCGGTTCACCGGTGGCGGCCTGGGCCGCACCACCGGCCGCGAGGACGCCACGCTGGTAGGCAAGGAGGCCCACTGACATGGAACCGATCACGAGGCAGGCCGGGGAACAAGGGGGTCACGGGGCTGGGACACCCGCCGGGCCGGCCGACGCATCGGCGGTGATGTCGGCACGCGGGGTGGTCAAGCGCTTCGGCGACGTCCGGGTGCTGAACGGCATCTCCATGGACGTCCGGGCCCGCGAGGTCGTGGTCATGGTGGGGCCGTCCGGGTCCGGCAAGACCACGTTCCTCCGATGTCTCAACCACCTGGAACGCATCGATGGGGGCGAGATCCTCATCCACGGCCGCTCGGTCGGCTACCGGCCGCGGCCGTCCGGCTCCGATCGGCCTGTGGAGGAGCGGCCGAAGGTGGTGGCCGAACGCCGCCGCAACATTGGTTTCGTCTTCCAACGCTTCAACCTCTTTCCCCACCTGACCGCACTCGACAACGTGGCCGTCGCGCCGACGAAGGTCCTCGGCGTGCCGAAAGCCGAGGCCAGGGAGCTGGCGCAGGCGCTCCTGGCGAGGGTAGGCCTCGGACACAAGGCGTCGTCGCGGCCGTCGGCACTGTCCGGCGGCCAGCAGCAGCGCGTCGCCATCGCCCGCGCCCTCGCCATGAAGCCGGCGTTGATGCTCTTCGACGAACCGACGAGCGCCCTCGACCCGGAGATGGTCGGCGAGGTCATCGCCGTGATGAAGGAGCTCGTCGACGACGGCATGACGATGATCGTCGTCACACACGAGATGGGCTTCGCCCGCTCGGCCGCGGATCGGCTGGTCATGCTCGACCAGGGGGCCGTCCTGGAGGAAGGCCCTCCCGAGAAGCTCATGACCGACCCCGCCCACGAACGCACACGCGCCTTCCTACGCCGTATCAACGAGGGCGGCTGAGCACTCGCGGCGCCGACACGGAGCCCGGGTCGCATCCCGCCACGCCACGTGGTGTAGCCGATCAAGCAAGCGGAACGGCCAGGTCGCGACCCTGGTCGCCCTTGCCGGTGGCCCTGTTTGGGCACACCGAGCCGGGACCGGCGACAACTACCGGGCCGCCCAAGGCGGGCCACGCTCGCTGGGTCCAGACCGGAGGCGACAGATCGTGATCGGCTACACCACGACCGGGTCACGACCGGGACGCCATCGATCCGTGTGGCCCGCGCTTCCCACCACTTCCGCCCGAAAGTGTTGTGCCGGCACCGCGCCAACTGATCGCGCATGCGATGTCGCCCGTGCGCGTCTTACGGAGACGTATCCGAGGCACCTCTCCACGGGAGAGACGGCGCTGACGACCGGCGCGAGCCGACGCCGTGCCCAACCCGTGCCCGTAAGACCGGACAACTACGGTCAACAGCGGTGCGACCCCGGCCCTCGCGGCCGTCCAAGGAGAGGGCATCTGCGCTGGTCAAAGGCGTAGGGCCGGTGCGAGCACCGTCGCTTCCCAAGCTGAGAGCGCGAGTTCGATTCTCGTCACCCGCTCCACGAAGAAGCCCAGGTCAGAGACCTGGGCCTTTCTGCTGTCCTCGGCGATCACTCGCCGCGTGCCAGATTCACTCCGAACGCTTCTCGGCGGTCATCCGGGCTGCCTGTTCCTGAGCCTTCCGGACAGTGACGTCAAGGCCGACGGTGCTCTCTCTTTCGCACTTCACCGTCCGGAGGCCGGATGTCAGAGGCATGCGGCAGAGTGCCGGGGAACGACACCAGCCCCGGAGCCAGGGGCAGATGAGAAACCTCCCGGAGAGATGGCATGCCGAAGATCCCGAAAGGACGGCGCGTGGCGCAGGCCGCCGTGAACGCGCTGCGCGCTCTGCTCGAAGAGCACGATCACATCGTCCAAGAGATACCCGGGCAGAACGACTTCGGCGAGGACTTCTATGTCACCTTCACCGGCGACGGAGATCTCACGAGTGACACCATCAAGGTGCAGGTGAAGGGTGGCGAGAGTTGGCGCCGGGGCATCCGCGACCACGCGCAGCCGACCACCGAGTGCTTCCACATAAGCCCGGAGCGTCGCCACCTGACGGCGGCGCTTGCGGGGCATCATACTGTCTGACCTGTGCTTTCGTGGTTCAGCTGCGGTGCGGTGCCTCATGGCGGCGGCCGACGCGCCAACGAGGACCACGTACCCTCCAGCTGCCCGTCTCGGCACGCATCTCGGCTCTGGATGATCGCCCGGTTCAGTGCCACGCTTCCGACAGGCGCCGCGTGACTACCGAGCTGAAAATGCGCACGCCGCGCGTCGAGCCGGGATCGATGCCGGTGAGCTCCCGCACCCGGCGAAGGCGATAGTCCAGGGTGCGGGGGTGGACGTTGAGGGCTGCCGCCGTGGCGCCGCGGTGCATGTCGTGGCGATAGTACGCGTCAAGCGTGACAAGAAGGTCCGGACCGGGCTGCAGGCTCCGGCCCACGGCGTGGAGCCATTCGTCGACGAACGGCGCGTCTGCAACGGCGAGTTCGACGAACACGTCCGACACGGTGTGCGGCCGCAGCCGAGCGGACGCCCGTCGCAGCGGCGCCGCCCTGCTGATCCGCCGGGCCAGGTCGAGGGCGTCGGCAACCTCGGACAGTGGTGAGGTGGCGGTGCCGGCGGCGCAGGGGCGACCGAGAGCCTGGGCGAAGTCCCGTACGAGATCGGATACGAGGTCGGGCAAGAGGTCGGGTACGGAGTGCGGCTGTACGGTCTCGGCTGTACTGGGCCCCAGAGACGCCTGGGGCGTGGGGGGATGCAAGGGAATCAGGGCAATCACCTCACCGCTCCTGCTTCCACTGCCCGGGCACCACGTGATCGGCGCGTGGTGCGTTTTCACCAGCGCCTCGATCTCGCTTTCCAGGTCGCGATCGCCGACGGGACGGTCCGGCACCCGGATCACCGTCACTGCGCAGCGCTCGGGCAGTTCCATGCCCAGTGCAGAAGCGAGTTCCGCCGATATGGGGTCTCCGTTCAGCAACGACCTGGCCAGCAGGGCGGCCTGCTCGACGTACGGCAGACGGTGTCGCAGCGCCGTCACGAATCCCTGACTGTAGGCACGGATACCGCGTTCTCCCTGCGGGGCGAACCAGCTCATCATCCGCATGAGTTCGTCGACGCCGACGCCGCGCTGAGCTTCGGTCGCTTCGTTGATCTCGCGCAGCATGAGTGAGGTGTGCAGCCGCAGGACCCGCTGCCGTGCATCCAGCGACATCCCCGCTGCGGCCCGCAACTCTCCGATCGCCGCGATGTAGCCGAGGTCGTCGTCGCTCAATTCGCTGTTGTCCGGGGACAGTTCGACCGTACGGCGCCGCAACCACAACGCGTACTCCAGTGTCTCGGCCCGCGCCTGGGAGTTCGTGTCCAGGAATCCGAACTCCGGAATCTCGCGCGCGTACGCCTCGACCTCCCTGCGCGCGTTGGCCGACGCCTGCCGGGCCAACTCGGCGAAGAAGCTCCCCATGGGCGCGAGCATGCCATTCCGGTCGAAGCAGCCGACAGGGGAAATCCGGACGGCATTTATCACTCTGCGCACATCGGAGACGACCGCGTCTGGGGCACTTTGTCACAGTGCGCAAAATCCCTGGATCGGGGCATTCCCATCGCCTGTTCCACTTGTGGAGACACTGTGAACTGGCCTTAATGGGAACCGCGTACCAGCCCGTGGGGGAACACCACAGCAATCATTCCGGCCACCACTCCGGATCAGCGCGGGAATCGGTACGGGAATCTCTCATCTGCGCGCCACTCAATGGTGCTTGTTCAAACGGGAGGGAAACACCGATGAAAGCAGGAACGAGAAAGAGAATCGCGGCGGCGGTAGCGGTCATGGCCACGTCGACAGCGCTCATGCTGAGCGCGCCGGGCAGTGGCTCGGCCGCTCCCGCCGCCACTCCCAGCCTGCGCGCGTTCGGGATCACAGGTGACGGCACCCAGATGGCCACGTTCACCACCGACCGGCCGAACGTGCTCGACTGGGTCAGGGACGTCATCGGGCTCAGTGGCGACACGGCTCTGATCGGCATCGACTTCCGGGTGCAGAACGGCCTGATGTACGGCGTCGGCAACAAGGGCGGCATCTACACGATCAAGACCCCGCCGGCCACCGCGGACGTCGAGATCACCAAGGTGTCCCAGCTCCAGTACACGCTGACCGGCACGAACTTCGGCGTCGACTTCAACCCGGCCGCGGACCGGCTGCGCGTGATCAGCGACAACGGCCAGAACCTGCGGCACAACCTCAACGACCACACGACCATCCAGGACCTGAACCTCACCACCCCGCCGATCGAGGGCACGACCAAGGGCGTCTCCGCCGCCGCCTACACGAACAACGACCTCAATGGGGCCACCGGGACCACGCTGTTCGACATCAACACGACCAGCGACCAGGTCGTCATCCAGTCCCCGGCCAACAACGGCACGCTGGCGCCGACCGGCAGCCTCGGCATCGACGCGCAGATCAACGCCGGCATGGACATCTTCAGCACCCTGTCGGGCGGCAAGACGGTCAGCAACGCCGCCTTCGCCACTCTCACCGCCTCCGGCGCCGACAGGCCCTCCCTCTACAGCATCAACGTCTTCACCGGCGAGGCCACGCTCGTGTCCGACGCCCTCAGGTCCAAGTTCCCCCTGAACATCACGGACCTGGCCATCTCCCTTACCGGGAGCTGAGCCCCTCCCGCAGGTCATTTACTCGCCGCAGCCCGGCTGCTCCCGGGCTGCGGCGAGCCCGAAACGTGGTCCTTCGGGCACACCCTGTCGCGGCCATTCCTGCTCGGGCTGCCCTGGACAGCACACCTGGCACATGGCCTCGACCACGCCGCGACGGCCGCCGGCCTCGCGAACCTGCCCGGATCAGGGGACAACCACCGTTCGCGAGTGCCGGCCGGTAGTGGCGTGCGCGGGGAGCTGCCAGCCCGTCTGCCATCGACCCGGCCAGAGCCGAGCAGACGCGGCTCAGGGCGTCAAGGTCGTTCGTACAGTGGCGCGCTCCACGGGAGCGTTGTCGTTCCTGCCTGAACCGACGTGTGGCCTCAAGTACAACAGTCACTATCCGACCAGCCGATTTCTCCGCTCCGCCCGTGCAGTAGCCTCCCCTCGGAGGGTGCCATGTCCGCGTGGATCATGTTGGGTTCCGGCTGCTTTCTCGTAGTTCTGGGCGTGTTGACCGTAAACAGCCGGGGAACTACGGCGTCTGCGCAGGCACCGAGGGCCGGTTGGGGCTGGATGGCGATGGGCGCCGGCTTCGTTTTGGACGGAGGACCCAAACTCCTCGGAGTCTCGTCCGGAGCGGCGATGGTTCTTTCCACCGTAGCTCTGGGACTCGTCGTGCTTGGTGCGGCGCTTCAGATCCGGGGTGGAGCGTTCGCTAAGGCTCGTCGTGCCGGCGACGGCGACTGAGCGGAGCCCTCACTCCCTATTTGGGCGACCGTCACGTGGCCCTCCAATGTCCAAGCGCCATAGTGCTGGTTCAGGTGCAACCCCTCGGTCAATGTCTGTGGAGAGGCCTGACGGCAGCCTTTGACGGCACCGAGGATGCACGTTGCCGCACCGCGAGAGGCGTCCATGGACCCGGCCTGCGGGCCGCCCACGGAGTCGGCCCCGACACCGCGGCCCAGCTCCTGGTCACCGCTGGCGGCAACCCCGAACGCATGCGGAGCGAAGCTTCCTTTGCCGCCCCCTGCGGCGCCGCACCGGTCCCCGCCTCCAGCGGCCGGACAAACCGGCACCACCTCTCACGAGGCGGCGACCGGGCAGCCAACGCCGCCCTCTACCGCATCGCCCTGGTCCGTATGTCCAGCGACTCACGCACCCGCGAATACGTGGCACGACAGACCGCCGCCGGCCGGACGAAGAAGGAGATCATCCGGCTCCTGAAGCGAGCCATCGCCCGGGAGATGTTCCGCTGCCTGACCACCACCGTCGCCGTCCCCGGCATCGCTGACCTGCGGCCTCTGCGCCAGTCCAAGAACATCACGCTCACCGCGGCCGCCCGGCACTTCGAGGTTTGGCCGGCCACCATCTCCACCCTCGAACGAGGAATCCGCCGAGACGACGACCTCGCACACGCCTACCGCGACTGGCTCCACGCAGCCTGACCGTTCGACGCGAACACTTCACTCATAGACAGTGGCGGCCTGAAGCGCTCTGGCCAGGAAGGTCCAGTCCCCGCCTTCCGGGAGCTCCTTCCCGACGTTCTGGTACCAGCCCGGCGAGTGGAGCCATTCGTCGACGAACACCGCTCGCATCCTGGTCTGGGACGCGGACCCCGGCGCGGCCGGCACCGGCCGCTACCGGTTGCCCGAGCTGCCCCGCGACGTGGTGCTGAGCACCCAGACCCCGTCCTCCCGACAGCTTCGGCACGCCGCGCTCGCCCGCGAGCTGGCGGGTCGTGACGATGCCGACCCGGCGCGCCTGGCCCGGCATCTGCGCGCGGCGGGCCCCATGGCCCCGCCCGCGGGCCCCGCCCGGCGCGGCCGTTCCGTCCTGGGACAGGGGCACTGACCTCCCTTCTTCTCGTTCTTCCCTTCTCCTTCTTCCCTTCTCGCCGAACCGAGCGAGGACACACTCACTTCAGGAGTCTGTGATGAGCACCAAGATGAGCACCAAGACGGGCCCACAGAGATATCCCGGCGCAAGCCGGGCGAACTGGCACCAGGACGACTTCGGCGGTGACCCGATGCAGGTCAACGTGGTCGTCCTGCACACCACGGAGGGTCCCACCCTCCCCGGCTACGGCGGCGGCTCCTCCGCACCGAACCTGACGGCGGTCCCCGACCTCGCCGCCAAGAAACTGAAGTGGTACCAGCACTTCGACATAGAGACCTCCTCCAGAGCGTTGGTCAATCTGCGCGGCGGCGTCGAGACGAACACCATGAACGTGTGCCAGGTCGAGCTGGTCGGCACCTGCGACCCGAAGACCCACGGGAAGTGGAAGGCCGCAGGCCACGCGCACGTCTCTTGGCCGGATCGCCCGACTGGGCACTGCAGGGCATCGCCCGCTTCCTGGCCTGGATGCACGAGGAACACGGCGTACCGCTGTCCGGCCCGAAGACGTGGCCCGCCTACCCCACGTCGTACGGGAACGGCGGCGGCCAGCGGCTGACGGGCGCGCGATGGACGGACTTCGAGGGCGTCTGCGGGCACATGCACGTGCCCGAGAACGTCCATGGCGACCCCGGCGCGATCGACTTCGCCAGGATCATCAAGTACGCGAAGGCCGACCTGGACGTGGGCGACGACACCCCGGAGACGACCACACCGGCCAAGCCGAAGGTCCCCGCGTTCCCGGGGCGCAAGTACTTCGTGGCCGGGGCCTCGAACGCGTACGTCCTGCAGCTCGGCAAGCAGTTGGTGAAGCGCGGCTTCGGCGACCACTACAAGGTCGGACCGAGCAGGACCTGGGGCGAGGCGGACCGGCTGAACGTGCGGGACTTCCAGAAGTCACGGAAGGAACTGCGCGGCGACGCCGACGGCAACCCCGGACCGCTGACCTGGCGCCTGCTGTTCTCCTGAAACCACGACGTGCGTTGAGAGGAATCAGCGCCACCTTCTCCGAGGACTGCCCGGCACGGACCATGGTGTCTTTGAGCGTGGCACCGGAGCACATGCCGGGCGGCGAAGACGCAGGACCTCTCGGCCGTCTGCTCGGTTGGCTCAGGCGTTGGGACGCTTGCCGTGATTGGCCTTCTTCTTCTTACGGCCGCGCCGCTTGCTCCCTCGCTTGGACATGATGCACATCTCCCTAAGTCGGGACTTTCCATGCCTTCGCCAGTCTAGATTCGGCCCGGGATGTCCGCATCAGCCGTGCCGCGGCCGGCCTTAGCGGGCCGGTGCGTCACCAGGTGAGGGCGTCGGCCATCGTCGATTGCCAGTACGAGACTCCGATCGAGTCATCGACGTACACGCCCTTTGCGGGGAGCGACGGATGCGCGGCGCTCGCGCCCTTGCCGACGTAGACCGTGAGGGACTTGGCCGTGAAGCCGTTGGAGCCGCTGCCGTCCGCGGCCGCGAGACGGACGCTCGCATAGCCCGACTCGCCAGGGGCCAGCGTGACCACCGCCTGCGGCTTGGAGTCCTCGAAGGCCGGCGGGACGGACTGGGCCTCGTCGAATTGGACGGCCGGGTAGTCGGTGAGGTCGCAGTTCTTCGAGCCGGTGTTGGTGACGGTGAGGAGGAGGTGGTTCAGGGGGCGGGAGACCACGGTGGCGGTCATCCGGGTGGAGGTGCTGGAGCAGGCGGTGTGGACGGACGCCGAGTCGTTCGAGCCCGAGGAGCCCGTCGTGCCCGAGGAGCCCGAGGAGCCTGTCGTGCCGCTTGAACCGGCTGCGCCGCCTGTCCGGCCCTTGGAGGCTGAGCCCTTGGAGGCCGAGTCGGCGGGGCGGGCTTGGCCCGCCCCCGTGGACGTTCCCCCGTCCGCCGTGGGCGACGACGTGGACGTGGATCCCGCAGACGCTCCCTCGTCGCGGACGCCCTCGCCGTTGTTGCACGCCGCCAGCGTCAGCGTGGCGACCGTGATCGCGGCAGCGCCGAGCATGCGGGTGCGGTGGGTCCGTGCGGACATGTGATCCCCCTGGTGCGGTACGGGTGTTGGCACGGGCCGCTCGACCGGGTGCCGGGAGCGGCGTGCTTGGATGGTCCGAGCTTGTGCGGCGATCCGTCCCGGCCGCAACGACTGCCAGGACATCCGGAACGCTGGAACGCTTGCAGTAGCTCTGACCTGGGGGAATGACCCCTCCCTGGAATGGGGGGACGGGACGTGAGGGGATGGAGGAACGGTGGCGGGGGACGAGTTCTCGGAGCTGTTGGGCCAGTTGAAGGAGCGGTCCGGGCTCAGTTACGGGGTGCTCGGGAAGCGGCTGCACACGAGTGCGTCCACGCTTCACCGGTACGTCAACGGGGGCGCCGTACCGACGGACTACGCGCCCGTGGAACGGTTCGCGCGGGTATGCAAGGCGACGCCCGAGGAACTGGTGGAACTGCACCGGCGGTGGGTTCTCGTGGATGCCCTGCGGGGGCAGAAGGCGGGCGGGGCCTCAGCTGAGGAGGAGCCGCAGGCGCAGGCAGCGGCGGAGGCCGTGACCGGAGCGGCGGCGGGATCCCGGGCAGCAGCGGGGTCCGACGCGGCAGCCGAAGCCGTTGCCGAGGTCGAGGTCGAGGTCGAGCGGGGGAACCTGGCGGAGGCTCCCGTGGCGCGGCGGCGGCGTACCGTCATCTTCGCCGGTGCCGCGGTGGCCGCCGCCGTCATGTCGGCCGCGATCGTGGTGAACCTTGTGCCCGGCAAGAGCGATGACGGCCAGGGCGGGAGGCAGTCCGTGGGGGCCGCCTCCGCCTCCGAGTCCGTCGATGAAAGTCCAGGCGCCTCCGAGTCGACCGACGCCAAGGGCAAGTCGGCCTCGCCGTCCGCCTCGCGCAGCGCCAGTTCTCCGGCTTCCGCCTCCGCTTCCGCCTCCGCCTCGCGGCGCGGTGGGGCCGGAGCGGCTCCAGGCGGTGGTTCCGAGGACGGGGCCTCCGCGCCCACCGTCGCCGTCAATCCGTACAAGTGGGAGGGGCCGTGCAGCCAGCACTACCTGGTCGACCGGAAGCCCGAGCAGGTGCCTCCGCCGCCGGGTGAGCCGGACGCTCGCGGGTGGGTCACCGCGCTCGGCGGCGTCGCCGGCGGGCAGCAGATGCTCGCGCTGACCGTGCAGGGCACCGGGAAGGCCACCGTCGTCCTGGAAGACCTGCACGTGCGGGTGGTGGAGAAGAGCGCGCCGCTCGCCTGGAACGACTTCGCGATGGGCGTCGGATGCGGTGGTGGCGTGGAGACGACGTCGTTCGGTGTGAACCTCGATGCCGGGCGGCCCGCGACCTCCCCCAAGGCCGGGCAGCGCGACTTCCCGTACAAGGTGAGCGAGTCCGATCCCGAGGTCTTCTACGTCTTCGCGGACGCGCGGGCGCACCATGTGAGCTGGTACTTGGAGCTGGACTGGTCCAGTGGCGACAAACAGGGCACCGTACGTGTCGACGACAACGGCAAGCCCTTCCGGACGAGTGGGAACGTGGGGCGGCCCGCGTACAACTATCCGCTGGGTGACTCCGAGTGGGGGCGGGACGAGTGGGATCCCAACATTCCCGGCTGAGTTGGTCCGGTCCCCGGGGATCGACACCACAGAAGGCATCCGGCGCGGGTCCAGACCGGTGGGCCGGTGGGCCGGTGGGCCGGTGGGTAAGCAAAGGCCCATCAGCCACTGTCGCCTAGCGACCTTCCCGGTCAGCATCCGGCCCGCCGCAACAACCGATGTGCGCTACCCAAGCACGAATCAAGGGCCTGCTCTCCAGGAGTGCGGCATTGAAGCGATGCCGGCCGTCGAGCAGCCCATAGGAACCGCGCTCGTCAGGCGTCGTATGCGCCAGTACGACCGGTGGCAGCAAGGCATCTCGACGCAACGCCGCACTCAGTTCTTTGACCTTCAGCCACCCGGAGTGATCATCTGGATCGTCGATCACCTGATATCGATCTATCTCGGCGACCGTTACGACCTCTGAGCGCCAGCATGCGAGATCCTCCGTTGCGAGGTATTCCTCCTCCAGCACATTCAGAGCGTCACCATAATCTTTACACCGCTCCTCGGAATCCAGATCACGAAGCGTTTTCCAGGAATCCATGACATCTGGCCTTTCGCTTCCACGCCGCCGCCGCGCGCATTCAACTCCCTGCTGACCCGCGCCGCCAAGGACACCGCCCCCGACGCCTGGCGCCGCGGCGTCGCCTTCATGCTCGACGGCCTGCGCACCGAAGCCGCCCACCCGCTGCCCACCGGCCCGCTGACCTCGCGGCAGCTGTACCGGATGGGCAACCTCACCGGCACGCCGTAACGAGACCGGCCGCGAGACGGGTGTGATTGTCCGGGGACGACTCAACCGCCCCGGGTGGCCCGCTCCGGGGGCAAAGCGCCGGTGATGGCGGTCCGGTCGTCGCACCGCTTGCTGAGGCTGATGATGGGAGTACGGCCGAGCACGCGGAGCTGATCATGACGGGTTGGCTTGTCAGGGACTACTCCCAGGACGATCTCGAGGCGGTGGTCCGCGTCGACACGGAGAGCGGCACGACCGAAGAGCCGCCTCTCTTCCCGCTCTCGGACGTCGTGGCGGCCCTCCAAGCCCCTCATCCAGCCGTGGTGGCCATGGCGAATGACGTGGTGGTCGGAGCCGCGGTGAGCAGAGTGGAGGGCGACAGGGCGTGGATCCTTCGCATCTGCATGGCGCCCGCCTGGCGACGTCGGGGGCTGGGCAGTGCCCTCATCACAGCCATCGAGCACCGGCTCTTCGCCGGTGGCGTCCGTGCGGTGCACGCGGTCCTGCCCGAGGACGAGACCGGTGCCGCCGCTCTGCGCAACTGCGACTTCGGCGTCCGCTCCGGCCTGGTCTTCTTCGAAAAGCGCGGTTCGGTGACTCCTCAGGCGGTCAGCACACTGTCCTCGCTCGGCGCGGAGCTGCAACCCGGCGGGCTGTGGCAGAAAGTCGCGGGCATGCAAAGGGAGAAGCAGATCATCGAGCGCCGCCTGGTCCTGCCCTTGGCTCACCCCGAGCTGGCCGCCCAGCACGGAGTGGAGCTCCCGAGGGCCGTGATGTTGTTCGGTCCGCCCGGCACCGGCAAGAGCACGTTCGCGCACGCGCTGGCGAGCCGGCTGGGGTGGCCCTTTCTCGAACTGTTCCCCGCACGTCTCGCCGCCGAATACGGGCTGGCGTCCGGGCTGAGCCGACGCTTCGACGAGATCGCCCGGCTCGACCACGTCCTGGTCTTCATCGACGAGGTCGAGGAGGTCGCCGGCGAACGCAGCGGCGCGGACGCGACCGCCGTGGGTGTCGTGAACGAAGTGCTCAAGGCGATCGTCCGGTTCCGGAGCCAGGACGGGCGGCTGCTCGTCTGCGCCACGAACAACGTGACCACGCTCGACTCGGCCTTCCTGCGACACGGCCGCTTCGACTACGTGCTGCCCATCGGCCCTCCCGACCACAGCGCCAGGACCGCGCTGTGGGAGAGCTACCTGGCACGAGCGGGCGCCCAGGCCGACAGCGTGGCACTCGCGTCCGCCACCGAGGGGTTCACACCCGCCGACATCGCCCACGTGGCTCGTACTGTCTCCCAGGTCCATTTCGAGCGCACCTTCGACACCGGAACCCGGGCCCGCCCCACCACGGACGCCTACCTGGCCACGATCCGCGATACCCAGCCGACGGTCAGCAGCGCCATGGCCCGGGAGTTCGCCGACCAGACCGAGACGTTCGCCCGTCTCTAGGGTCGGACGTGCGTATGTGGCAACCGTACGGTCCGCGGGCGGACGGACAAGGGCTGATACGGTCTCTGCCCCGCCGGAGTCCGTTCGACCTCCCGGAGGAGTAGCGTGGGGTCGTCGAGAGCATTTCGCACACCGGCCTCCACGTTGGTGTCGTTCTCGGCGAGGGACGACACCGGGCCGGGCCCACTGAGGCGGCGGTTCCGAGACGGGTTCGCGCGATGTCCGCGATCACCGACCACACCCCGCTGCGGATGGTCCCCTTCAGGGTTCCGACCACCCGCCTCGCACTGAAGCCCATGAGCGCGTCCGCACGGAGTCTGGACGGCGCTTGGTGGCCCCGCTCGCGGGACCTGCCGGGCGAACTCTCCGCCCTGGCCGAAGTGCTGGATCCACTGTGGGGACGGATCACCCGGGTCGCCGTCAATCCTCGGTACTGGCCGGTCATCCCGCGCAAGGTGCTTGTCAACGGCCATGTGGTGAAGGTCGATTGGTTCGCACGAGAGCTGGACCCGCACAAGATCATGCTGCTGTCCCACACCGCCGGCCGCTGGGACCTGCTGGTGATACCGCCGGAGACCAGCGCCCCGGCCGCCGCCCGGCTGATGGCCGCCGCGAGCGAGAGCTCCGGCCTTCCTATGAACGTGACCGCGCTCATGACGGCGGAGAAAGCCCTCCACGACGGCCCGACGGCCGTCCGCCGGGCACAGGATCAGCGTCACGAGGAGGAGTGCGGGAGGGCGTGATCGTAGCTGCCCTGTGGTGCTCCTTCTCGACCGAGCATGAGCAGCTCGCAGGTCAGTGAGGACGATCAGATGTCGTCGCCTGCGGCGGCGGCCATGAGCGGCTCGGCTGTGTCCTCCGGAGTGTCGGGCGGTACGACCAACAGGTCCCAGCGCCCCTGGCCGGATGCGAGCAGGCAGACCGTGTGCGGGGCGGATGCCGCGGTGGTTCGGCGCAGTCGTACGACCTGGTTGAAGGCGAGCATCCGGCCGGGGGTTGCGGACCATGTCGCCCCGTTGACCGTGACGCTGCTGATCTGTCCCCACGCCTGCGGCAACCCGGCGAGCAGCCGCGGGAGTTCTTCGAGCAGCTCGTAGGAGCGGGGCCACCAGGCACCGTCGAGGCGGCGCGGTATGCCGCTGTGGGGTGCGAGACGCAGGCGGAGGAGGGGGTGGGAGGGAAGTGGGGCTTGCAGTGCTGTGGTCATGAGGGTTCCTGTCGGCAGGGCGAACGTGAGCAGCACAGCGCCTGGGAAGGCGCGGGCGATGGCGCGGATGTAGCGGTCGGCGAGCCGATCGGGCGCGTATCTGTCGGCAGGCGCGCGGTCGTTGCGGAACAGCCGGCCGATGACGTCACCCCTGGAAACTCATCGACCCGGCCACGGCGAGCGCGACGGCTGGACGGCGTTCGTCGGGACAGCCGTTGAAGGGGGTCTGGCCGTGGACTTGGTGGGACTGAGCGGCATGAGGAACTCCTTGACCTCGGTGCGGGTGGTGCGGCCGGGGTCACGGCTGCTCCTGGGCACAGGCGGGTGGCGTGCGTGCTGCGGAGGGGCGCGGTCAGGTGGTGTGGTTCGGATGCCTACGATCCGTCGGCAGCCCGCTGGTTTCGGGCGGGGGCCGGAACGAGCGCCAGGAGCACGAGGGATCCAGGGGCAGGTGCCGCAGGTGCAGGCGCTTGTCCGTGGCTTCGAGATCGCCGGAGGGGAGGACTTCGGCGGTCATGGGGCGGAACCTGCCTCGAGCACGGAAGCACCCGGTGTCGTGGAACCGCGAGGACGAGGCCGACCTGAGTACCGGCATACGAAAGGTCCTCGCGCCCTCCACCGTACTCCTGCCTGTCCCGAAAGGGCGCGGGCAGACGACGTCCTGCCCGCCGAGCAGGAGGAAGCGACCTCCCCGCATTACGGCATGACGTGCCAGCCGGGCGCCAAGGGCGAACACCGGCTCGCGCGCCATGACTTCCCCCGCTCAGCCCGTGTTCTCTGCGGTAACCCGGCGCCTCGCAAAGGTCCGTCGGGCCCCGGTCAGGAGTAACCTCGAGTTACCGAGAGCACTTCGCACACAGGCTTCGATGTTTGTGTCGTTCCCGGCGACTCACGACAGCCGGGTCGGTTCAAGCCGGCCCGGGGCAGGGTTCGCGTCATGACCGCAACCATGTTGGACAAGCCGGCGGTCGACGACCGGACCCCTTCTTCCTTGCCGCTCCGCCTCATGCTGGCGCCGGCCGACACCTCTCCCCCGCTGATCGACGGTGCGTGGTGGCCACGCTCCCGCGACCTGACGACGGAACTCCCGGCGCTCACCGCAGTACTCGACCCGCTGTGGGGGCGGATCACCCGCGTCACGGTGAACCCCACGTTCTGGCCGGTCGTCCCCCGGAGAGTGACCGTCCACGGGCATGTCGTGCGGGTCGGCTGGTTCACGGCCGAGCAGGACCCGCACAAGCTGCTGTTGCTCTCCTACACCGTCGGCCGCTGGGACCTGCTGGTGATCCCGCCGGACACCAATCCGGCGACAGCCGCCCGGCTGATGACCACTGCCACCGATCCGTCGTGCCACCTCACCGCGAGCGACCTGATCCGGGAGGCCGAGCTCTTCCGCACCGCGGTGGAGACCGACGGGGACTCGGCCCGGGAGCAGGTCTGGGACTCCGAAGGCGGGCACGAGGCCCCCGAACCGCCTCTCGCAGTCCGGTCGGGCCAGCCGTCGACCACATGACGGCTCAGAGCAGGCACCCGCCGTCTACGACGGCGTCATCCCGGCGCCATGCCCGTCGGCGGCACACCGCCGCAGGACGGCATCGAACCGCGCGACCGCGCGCTCAGCGACGCGACCGCCACCGAAGCCGGTGCCCTGCCGGGAGTTCGGCAGGCGGAGTTCCCGGACGTCCGCAGCACAGGCCGGTCTGCCCACCCCGTACCCGCATCACCCTCATTCTCGTCGGGCTCGTCGGGCCGACGGATCCCGCCCGGTCCCGGTGGCGAGGAGAAGCTGTTCCGCCCCGGTGATGTTGTCGGCCCGGACGGCCTGGGCCATCGTGGCGCGCGCGGCCTCGGGTGTCGCGTGCGGTGGCACCACCAGCATGGAGAAGAGGTCCCCGTCTCCTCGCGTGATCAGAATGGTGTCGTCACCGACCGGAAAAGAGTCGATGTGCACGACGCGGTCGTCGACGACGATCCGTGTCGGAAGCGTGTCCCAGGCCACGGTGTCCAGCCCGACGCGCGTGATCGGCCCGAGGTGCTCGGTGAGCGCGCTCAGCAGGTCGGGCAGCTCGGCGCCGATGTCGCGTGACCGTGGCCACCACGCGCCGTCGAGGACGCCTTCGCGTGACTGCGTCGTCTCCAGCCGGAGGAGAGCGCACCCCGGCTTCACGGCCTCATGAATGCCACTGGGCAGTTGCCGGCGGCCAGGGGATGTGTCGGAGTCGGCCATGAGGGGGACCGCCCGTCTTCGAGGTGGTGTGTGCGCGAACACCCCATTCGCACGTCCCACGCTACTCCGCGGGCCGGCGGCACTCACCGGCATCGTGACCGTCGGTGTCGGGTTCGGGCACGGATCACGGGAGCGGGCATAGGCTTCAGGGGAGGCCGTAGGTGACGGGCGGCTGCAATCCGTACGGCGGACATGTCCAGCCGCGATCTTCTTCGTTCCCGTCGCCGCGACTCGCAGGAGTACGCATGAATGATGAGCCTTTGCCCTCCGCGGGCCACGCCGAGGTCGGCATCGTCGCGGCGTCGCCGGAGGTCGCCCGGCGCGTCGCCGAAGTGCTTCGCCGCTGCTTCGACTCGAGCGAGCAGCGCAGCTACCCCGCCGGCAACGAAGGAGGGACCCGCCTCCACCTCACCATCGACACCACCACCGCCGCGGGGCCCGCACGGTCCTGGCTGGCGACCAGCGAATCGGCCTTCGAGAACCACACGCACGCTGACGAGGTGTGACCGGACCGTGAGAGCCCACGACGCCACGCCACCACGTCCGCCCCCTCGCCGGTGCCCACGCCCCGGAGAATGACAGCCATGGCGACACTCCGTGAACGCAAGACCTACCGGAAAGCGGTCCTGAGATCCCTGTACGGGGCATTCGAACGCAATCGCCCGGACGTCAGAGGCTTGACACTCCGCGACGAGCTCGGCCTGGCCGAAGAGGACCTCTCCGCGGCCTGCGCCTACCTGGCCGGCGAGGGGCTGATCACCGTCGAGTGGACATCGCACAAGACTCCCGCCACCGTCTCGCTGACCCATGAGGGCATCCGCTTCATGGAGCAGGAGGAAGAGCAGGAACAGTGGGAGGCACACGGTCAGGGTGACTGACTGGTCGCCCGTGTCCTGGCTGAGGGCCGTCGTCCCTGGGTCGCGACGGCTCAGCGGGTGAGCTGCTGGTGTCCTATGACGGAGAGCAGTTCGAGCTTTCCCTGGCTTTCCGTGCCGGGGCGGGCGGTCATGACCACCAGGGTCTGGGCGCGGTTCTCGGTGAACAGGACCTGGGCGTCCACGTCGATGCGGCCGAGGTCGGGGTGGACGATGGTCTTCGTGTCCCCGTAGCGCTGGGCTGCCTCAACGCAGCCGTCGACCACTGGACCGACTCCGACGGCCGACGCGAACTCGTCGCCCTCCTCGACGAAGCCTTCGCCGCGCTCGCGCCACGCTGAACTCGCCGCCGACCAGGCCCGTTCTCAAGGTGCAGCCGACGAGTCGACGCACTCGGTGGTTGTCCCGTGTCACCGAAGGCTGAGCGGCATCGCCACCTCCGCCGTGACATCGTGGTGCCATGTCCATCGAGGTTCGCCCGGCTTCGGTCTTCGAAGACGTCCGTACCCTGGTCGGCCCGAAGTCGCCTGGAGCCAACGTCTGCTGGTGCCTGAGCTACCGGATCCCGCCCAAGCTCAACAACGAGCTTCGGGGGCCGGCCCGCGGTGAGTACGTTGCCGAGCTGTGCCGTACGGGGCCCCCGCCGGGGGTGCTCGCCTACGACGGCGACGAGCCCGTCGGCTGGGCGGCCGTGGCGCCGCGTGCGGACACGTCCTTCGCGCGCAGTCGTAAGATCCCGAACGTCGACGACCTGCCGGTCTGGTCGCTGTGGTGCATCCGCGTACGCCCCGGCCATCGCAAGAGGGGCATCTCGCACGCCCTCATCGCCGGCGCGGTCGAGTTCGCCCGCAGCCACGGCGCACCGGCGATCGAGGCCTACCCCCTCGACAACGGGGAAGCCAAGGTCGACATGACGATGGCGTACGCCGGGATCCGGAAGAACTTCGAACGCGCCGGGTTCGTCCACGCCGCCGACACCACCTCGGTGCTGGCCGGTCATCCTCGGATCCTGATGCGGCTCGACCTGCGCTGACGGATCAGCCCCGAGCCTCGGCGGCCGGCGCCAGGTGCGGCGGCCACCGATGATCATCGCGTGCTGTGCGGACGAACGACGGCCGTGAGCGCCACAACATCGGGCGGGCCGAGTGCCGGAGCCGGAGGCACGGCATGATCAGGGGATCAGTGGCGGGGACGAAGAGAAGGGCGCGGGGCCGTGGGCGAGCAGGCGGAGATCTCGACGGCGAAGCAGGCGGCCGACAACGAACTGGTCCTCGCCTTCGGGCGGCTGCAGGGGGCGGCGAACCGGCTGGAGTACATCCTGGGGCGGGCCCTTGAAGAGGAGTGCGGCATCAGCCATCTCATGTTCGAGGTGCTGCTCATCCTGGGCCGGGCGGGTGAGCCCGGCCTGTCGATGCGGGCCATCGCCCAGGAACAGGTGCTGACCACCGGCGGTGCCACGCGGCTGGTGGATCGTATGGAGGCGGCCGGGCACGTCGAACGGAGCGAGGACCCCGGTGACCGGCGCGGGCGGCTGGTGCGCCTCACCCCGCAAGGGGAGGAGACCGCGGTCGCCGCGTCTCGGGTGCACGTGGAGAACATCCGCCGCTATTTCCTGGCCCCCCTGCCGGCCGAGGACCGGGAACGGTTCGCGGAGGACTTGCGCATCCTGAGCCATTCGGCGCGGGACATTCTCCCCCGTCTGCCCTGACCGAAAGGCTCCGAGCCGCGGTCGAGCACCGGCCTTGATCCAACGGCGTCCAATCGGCTTGATCCAACGCCATCCAACGGCAGCGGAGACAGGGGTGTGGCGGCCGTCACACCCGCCCAGGAATATCTGACGTGTCAGTTACTGTTTTGTCAGATGGTTCGCTCGCGCCGGGCGGACGTCACACCCATGTCGAGGTCCTCCATGAAGCTCACCTACGTCTTCGACGCCTACTGCGGCTGGTCCCATGGCTTCTCCGGGACGCTCCGCGAGGTCGTCTCCCGCCACCCCGAGCTGCCGGTGGAGGTGGTCTCCGGCGGCCTGTTCACCGGATCGCGCCGAGTGCCGATCCGCGAATTCGGCTACGTCCAAGGCGCGAACGCCAAGATCGCAGAGCTGACCGGTGCCGAGTTCGGCGACAGCTACGAGCGGCTGATCGCCGACGGCTCGTTCGTCATGGACTCCGAGGCCGCCGCCCGCGGTGTGGCCGTTCTGCGCCTGGCCGCCCCCGAGCGGGCGGCGGAACTGGCGATCGCCCTGCAGCGGGCCTTCTACGTCGGCGGCCGCAGCCTGTCCGACACGGCCACCTACCGGACGGTGGCCGAGGAAGCCGGGCTGGACGCCGACGCCGTACTCGCCGCCTTCAAGGCGCCCGAGGCGCAGGCCGCCGCCGATGCCGACCTCCGCCGCACGGCCGCACTGGGCGTCACCGGTTTCCCCACCCTCCTTGCGGTCGACGGCGAATCCGTCACCGTCCTGGCCCACGGCCACGCCACCGCCGACGAGATCGACCAGCGGCTGGCAGCCCTGACTGCCGACCACACCCACTGAGCCCCCCTCCCCCCAAGGAGCCCAGCATGAGCACCCTTTCCTTCCAGGTCCACGACCTCGACTTCCCCGCCGGGAGCAAGAACAAGACCGCCACCGTCGTCACCGGCGAGCAGGAGGCGCTGCTGGTCGACGCCGGCTTCACCCGTGCCGACGGCCATCGCCTGGCTGCCGAGGTCCTCGACTCGGGCAAGAAGCTGACGACCGTGGTCGTCAGCCACGGCGACCCGGACTTCTACTTCGGTGCCGAAGTGATCGCCGACGCCTTCCCCGACGCGCAGTTCGTGGCCACCCCGATCGTCATCGAGCACATCCAGCACTCCTACGAGGGCAAGCTCAAGGCGTGGGAGGCCCTCGGCCCGAACCTGCCCACCCGCCTGGTCGAACTCACCCCGCTGACCGGCGACCTCACCCTCGAAGGCCACCGCTTCGAACTCAAGGGCGGCCCCGCCGGACTGCCCGACCGCCATTACCTCTGGCAGGCCGAGCACCGCGCCCTCCTCGGCGGCGTCCTGCTCTTCCAGCAGGAGCACGTGTGGGTCGCCGACACCCCCGCCCCCGCCGACCGCTCCGCCTGGATCAGGCTCCTGGACGAGATGGCCGCCCTCGACCCGCAGCTGGTCGTCCCCGGCCACCGCCTGCCGGACACTCCCGCGGACGCCTCCGCCATCACCGCCACCCGCGACTACCTGCTCGCCTTCGAGGAGGAGCTCGGCAAGGCCGCCGACGGCGCCGCGCTGACCGATGCCCTCGTCAAGCGCTACCCCGACAACGGCATGCTGATCGCCGCCCAGATCGGCGCGAAGGTCGCCAAGGGCGAGATGAAGTGGGGCTGACCCCCATGGCCAACACCGAATTCAGCGGGTCCACGGCTCCTGCGGATGTCGTACGCCGCCAGTACCTCGCCTCCGCGGCGCGCGACCTGGAAGCCCTGCGCGCCACCCTCGCCCCCGACGTGGAGTGGACCGAGATGGCCGGCTTCCCCCTCGCCGGCACCTACCGCACCCCTGACGGGGTCACGGCCAACGTGATGGAGAAGCTCGGCCACGACTGGGACGACTGGATCGCCCACGACGACAACTACGTCGTCGACGGCGAGAACGTCGTCGTCCTCGCCCGCTACACGGCCGTCAACAAGGCCACCGGCAAGCCGATCGACGTTCGCGTCGCCCACCACTTCGTCGTACGCGGCGGGCTCATCGTGCGCTTCGAGCAGTACGTCGACACGGCGCTCGTCCGCGAGGCCATGACCGACTGACCCGACCGCACCACGGCCGTACGCCGCCGCGCACCACGCGCCGCGGCGTACGGCACCCTACGCAGGGAGCGGGCGGTCGCTGACCACGTGCTTCATCACCATGGTCGAGGTCAAGCGCTGCACGCCCGGCAGGGTGGACCGGGAGGTCGTGCACACACCCGGACCTCGCCTCCCCTGCACCGGCTCGCCGATCTCTCCCCGCGCATGCTGCTGCCCGCGCCGCGGCAGGCCACGCGCGGGGAAACGGCACGCGCAGGGTCTCCGCCGCGACGGGCGTGTGCTGCGGTCCGGCTGCCACAACGCCAGGTGGCCGGGCGTGTGTGGCGGTGGCGGTCGCTTCGGGCCCGTCGAGGGCGAGGTTCACCCAGCCGACGTCGTAGTCCGACAGTGCGCCGGCAGGAGCGGAAGCCGGGGAACCGACGTGCCCCCCGGGGCAGCGCCACCTCCGCCTTTACGCTGGTGACAGGCGCAGCACCGTGCCCTCGCCGTTGGCCGAGAGGACAAGGGATCCGTCCGGGGCCACGGCGAGGCCCGCGAACTGGCCCGCCATGCCGGGCCCTCCGTGCGCGAACAGCGCGGGCTCGGCACGGCGGATGATCCCCGGGGGTACGCCGACTGCCAGGTCTTCGGCGTCGATCCTGCACTCCCCCGTGGTCAGGGACACCGCCCACAGCCTCCGTTGCTCGGTGTCCACGGTGAACAGTTCGTCGCCGCGGACGGCCAGGCCCTGTGGGGCGCCGAGACCCTCCGCGACGGGCACCGCCTCTCCGTCGTCGATCCGCAGCACCGCCCCGCGCCGGTCGTCGCTGACGTAACAGCGCTGCTCGGCGTCGAAGGCCACGTCCACGGGGTGTTCGAGTCCTTCGGCGAGCACGGTGACGGTGTCGCCCTCGTCAATGGCGATGATGCGGCCGGCGCCGGTCTCGGCGACCACGAGCGCGCCGTCCGTCCGCACCGCGAGGCCCAAGGGCTGACGGAGCCCGGTCGCCCTGACCCGCGTGGTCCCGCGCTCGGGGTCGTAGGTCTGGACGTTGCCGAACTGCGAGGTGACGTGCAGGAGTCCGCCGTCGGCGGTGATGCCGTGGGTGAAGATCAGCAGCGCCTCCGTGGTCACGCCGCCCGGCTCGCCCCCGTCGGAGTCCTCCGAGCGATCCTTCGAGCGCTCCTCCGGGCGCACCACTCGGTAGTGGTCGGCCGCGTACACCGTGCCGCCGAGGTCGATCGTCACCCCATAAGGGCCGTCGAGGCCACGGGGCACGATCTGCCGGGTACGTCCGTCGGAATGCATCTCCGTGATGCCGCCGCTCGCGAAGCTGGAGACGAACATACGGTTCTCCGCGTCGAACGCGGCGTTGTCCAGCCCCACGACACCGCTGGTGAC
The DNA here is from genome assembly GCF_005786655.1 of Streptomyces montanus. Lineage (NCBI taxonomy): Bacteria > Bacillati > Actinomycetota > Actinomycetes > Kitasatosporales > Streptomycetaceae > Streptomyces > Streptomyces montanus. The sequence goes on along the minus strand of NZ_VBZC01000006.1, from coordinate 143,354 downwards.
GAGCGACCGGGATCCGGTGCCGTGGAGGTCGATGCGGGTCACGAAGCCTTCCGGGCCCCGCGACAGCACGTTCAGGACGCCGCCCTTGTCGAAACGGACCGCGACCGGGTCGTGTACGTCCTCGGCGACCACCTCCGGCACACCGCCCTCGGGGGGAATGCGCCAGACCTGATTGCTGATCATGTGCGGGTAGTACAGGTAGCCGTCCGGGCCGAGCTGCATCGCGTTGCCGAAGGCCAGCCCGTCGGTGAGAACGACGGGGTCACCGCCCTCCGGGAACAGTTCGAGCAGGCGGCCGTTCATCTTCATCTCGTTGACGAAGAGCCGGTCGCCGATACAGGTGATGCCGTTGGGCACCTTCACCTCGTCGGAGACCAGGGTGTACTCGCCCTGGGGGCTGCGGCGCCACACCCGGCCGGGGACCAGGTCGGCGATGTACATCGAGCCGTCCGCCCCGAAGGCGAGGTCGTCCGGTGACTGGACCGGGCCGTCCATCGGCACGACCACCTCCACGTCCCCGCCCGCCGGGTCCACGGCGCTGATCTGCCCGGCGAGGAACTGCGCGACGTACAGCCGCCCGTCGGGTCCGAACGCGACGCCGTTGGAACCCCACAGCGGGTTGGGCGGGTTGAGCCTCCTGGTGTCCCACCGCTCGCTCGTGGGCTGTCGGCGTCCCGTGTCGTCGAATCGGCTGGGTCGCACGGTCACTTCCTGTCCGTGGTGTGGTGGCTGTGGCGTGGTGACTGCGGCGGGCTCGCGTGGTCGGTCGTCATTCGGCGATGACCTCGCTCATGCCTCCGTCCGCGCGCCAGCGCCTGAGCAACTCGTAGAACGCGACCGGTCCGTCGCCGTACGACTCGCTGCGCTGTCTGGGCATGCCCTCGCCGTTGTAGTAGCCGGGGGTGCACTCGGCCTGGAACTTGTGCAGGTCGGCCGCCTTTTCCCGGATCGTGGCCACCCAGGCGGCCTCGGCCTCGGCCGTCGGCTCCACGTACCGGGCCCGACGCCGGCGCGCCTCGGCGACGACCTCGGCGACGTGGGTCGCCTGTTCGTCGAGGACGTGGACGTAGTTCACGGAACTGGCGCTCTGTATCGAGCCGAGCATCAACAGGTTGGGGAAACCCTGGCTGTAGAACCCGTGGAGCGTCCTCGGGCCGGTCTTCCAGGAGTCCAGCAGGGTGACGCCGTCCCTGCCGTACGCGGGGAGTTGCCCGGACAGCAGCCCGGAAACGCCGACTTCGAAGCCGGTCCCGAAGATGACGCAGTCGACCTCGTACTCGACCCCGCCGACCACGACGGCGTGTTCGGTGATGCGCTCCACACCCCCGTGGTCAGCGGTGTTCACCAGCGTGACGTCGGGCCGGTTGAACGTGTCCAGGTACGAGTCGCTGAACGTGGGCCGCTTGCACATGTAGCGGTACCAGGGTTTGAGCGCCTCGGCGGTCGCCGGGTCCTCGACGACGGCCTCCACCCGGGCCCGGAGCTCGTTCATCTTCTGGAAGTCGGCGATCTCTTCCAGACGTTCCCGCTCCTCGGGCGTGACGTCCGCGTAGTTGTTGCTCGGGACGAGCTTCTGTTGCAGGCGGGCACTGCTGGTCCAGCCGTCGGCCACCAGGTCCTCGTCCGCCCGGCCACCCGTCACGACCGCGAGGAAGTTGTCCCTGCGGCGCCGCTGCCAGCCAGGCGTCAGCGACTTGGCCCACTCCGGATCCGTGGGGCGCTGTCCGCGCACGTCCACCGAGGACGGGGTGCGCTGGAACACGTACAGGTGCTGCGCGTCCCGCCCGAGATGCGGTACGACCTGGATGGCGGTCGCCCCCGTGCCGATGAGGGCCACGCGTTTGTCGGCGAGCTTGTCGAGGCCGCCGTTCGCGTCACCGCCGGTGTAGCCGTAGTCCCAGCGGCTCGTGTGGAACGTGTGCCCCTTGAAGGTCTCGATCCCCGGGATCCCGGGCAGTTTGGGCTGGCTGAGCAATCCGGTCGCCACCACGACGTAGCGCGCGCTCATGCGGTCGCCGCGATCGGTACCGATGACCCACGCGAACTTGGTCTCGTCCCAGCGGAGTTCGGTCACCTGCGTCTGTAAGCAGGCATCGCGGTAGAGATCGAAGTGCTTCGCGATCGCCTGTGAATGCTGTCTGATCTCCTCGCCCGGCGCGTACTTCCACTTCGGGATGTAGCCGACTTCTTCGAGCAGTGGCATGTAGACGTACGACTCGATGTCGCAGTGAATTCCTGGGTACCGGTTCCAGTACCAGGTTCCGCCGAAGTCCCCGCCCTTCTCGATGATCCGGATCTCCCGCAATCCCGCCTGGCGCAGGCGGGCGCCGGCCAGCAGGCCGCCGAATCCACCGCCGATGACCACGACCTCGACATGGTCGTTCAAGGGCTCCCGGGTGAACCCGGGCTCGGCATGGGGGTCCGCGTCGAAGTGGCCGAACTCGCCGGTGGTACGCCGGTATTGACGATTGCCGTCAGGACGGATCCGCCGGTCACGCTCGGCCCGGTACCGCTCGCGCAGGGCATCCAGGTCCAGGCCCGGGTCCAGGCCCGGGTCCTGGTCCTGGTCCTGGTCCTGGTCCGAGCCCAGGTCCTGTGGATCGGGACGATTCGGTTCAGACAAAGTGTGGGGGGTGGACATGTGTGTGTCCCCTTTCTCTGAGGCAGGCGTGGTTCTCGACGCGATCAGACCGCTGCCCAGCCGTTGTCCACCGGCAGGATGACGCCGTTGACGCTGCTTGCCGCGTCGGAAGCGAGATAGACGATGGCGGCGGCCTGCTCCTCCGGTTCGGAGACACGGCCCATGTTGTGCATGTGCCCACCGAGGACGGACGGTCCGTGGGAATGCCGGTCGATGTCGACGTTGGCGGTGATGTCGGTGATCGTGCCGCCCGGTGCTATGGCGTTGGCGCGGATGCCCTTGTCCCGGTACATCACCGCGAGAGAGCGGGTGAGCCCGAGGACACCGTGCTTGGAGACGGTGTACGCGGTCCCCGCCGCGCTGCCGCGCAGCGACGCCTCGGACGCGGTGTTGACGATGGATCCGCCTCCCGCCGCGAGCATGTGCGGCAGAACGGCGCGCGTCAGCAGGAACGGCGCCGTGAGATTGATCCGTAGGACCCGCTCCCACTCGGCGTCGGTGACATCCGCCGTCGCGGACATGCTGTCCATGACGCCCGCGTTGTTGACCAGGACGTCGATGCCGCCGAAGGTGTCGACCGCGCTCGCCACGACTCCGTCGACCACCGCACTGTCGCTCAGGTCGCCCGTGACAGCGACGGCCGTTCCCCCCGCGGACTCGATCGCGCCGACGACGCTCTTGGCCCCCTCGGCGTTCAGGTCGGCGACGACGACCTTCGCTCCCTCCGCGGCGAAACGCAGAGCGGTGGCACGGCCGATGCCGGACGCGGCTCCGGTGACGATGACGCTCTTGCCTGACAGACCCGTAGCACCCATGAGGGCTCCTCTGCTCGACGCGTTGGCGTGCCCATGAGGCTACTAGTTTCTGTCTCAGTGCGACACAAAGTCTCAGCGCGACATAAATTAAAGTGGGCACAGCAAGTCGAGGAGGGGCGCATGGCCGGACGAGCCGGCGGCACCACAGGGCGACCGCCGTTGACGGAGCGGCGGCGCGCCGAGACACGTATGGAGATCGCCGAGGAGGCGGTCCGGCTCTTCGTCGCCCAGGGCGTGGCGGCGACCACCGCGGAGGACATCGCCTCCACGGCGGGGGTGTCCACGCGCACGCTGTGGCGGTACTTCCGCTCGAAGGAGGAGTGCGTCCGCCCCCTGCTCACGACGGGCCTGGAGATACTCACGGAGAACCTGAAGGACTGGAAGGGAGACTCCTCGCTCGCCGAAGCGATCATGAACGTCCATCACGGCGGAGCCACCGGAGCGCGCCTGGAAGCGCTGCGCGACCTCGTACGGCTGTGCCGTGACGAGCCGGGACTGCGCGCCGTCTGGCTGGAGGCGCATTACGACGCCGAAGCCGCGTTCGCCGCCATGATCGCCGACCGCACGCATCGGCCCGCCGACGACCTCGCGGTCCGTCTGGAAGCAGGCGTGCTGAACACCGCGCTGCGCATCGGGGTGGAGGACTGGGCCCTGCGCTCCGACCAGTCGACGGGCCCCTCTCTCGGGGAAACCAACACGCGCGCTCTGCGGATGATCGCCCGGCTCTCCGAAGCGGAAGCTCCTGCGCCTTCCGGGACCGGCTCCTCCACCGAGGGGTGAGCGGGCCGCAGGGCGGGGCCATGGTCGACTGGGCCCGGCTCGTTCCGGGCGGGCTGACCTAGGAGGACGGCGCCGCGACTCACCGTGCTTCGAGCCCGTGCCCACAGCGTGCCGGTATGGGCGGCCAACCACGCTCAACAGCGGTGCGACCGACCCGCTCAGCCACCCCGAAGAAATGATCCGGAGTTGTCAGCCGAACTCCTCGACGTACTCCTCCGGCGGTCCCAGCTCGGGGCGATCCCGCAACTCCAGGGTTCCGCCGAGCCGTTCCAGCTCGAGGACCGTCACGGTGTTCTCGCCCGCGCGCAGCAGCGGTGCCGGGCAGTACAGCGTGACCTGCGGCCCGATCTCCCAGTAGCGGCCGAGCAGGAACCCGTTGACCCAGACGAGGCCACGGCTCGACTCCGGCAGCGCGAGGAAGGTGTCCGCGGGCGTGTCGACGTGAAGCGTCGCGACGGCGAACCCGGCGTGCGTGGTCGCGGGACCGGCGGCGACCGCGTCGGCCAGCTCCGTGGGGGACCACTCCTGCAGCGCGACCGGCGTGCTGTCCCACCCCTGCACGATGCGCCGGTCGACGAGGACGGGACCGAGCAGGCCCTTGTGCCGGCCGATGCCCGGCCCATAGTTCACCCGGCCGAGGTTCTCGACCAGGACATCAAGCCGTACGACGTCGCCGGTTCCGTGGATGGGGAGTTCCGGGTCGTCGGGATCGGCGACGCCGAGGAGGGTGCCGTCGGCGAAGACCAGGGCCCGGTCGCGTACGTCGATGAGAGTGAGCCGGTGCTCGCCCGCCGGGATGCGCGGGTGCGCCGTGTGCAGGACCATTCCCGCGTCGAGCCCGAGATGCTCGAACGAGGCGGGGCGCGGGGCGGTCGAGGTCGGGGCCGGCACGGCGCGGAGGCCGGCGAGCAGGTCGGCGCGGTGGACCAGCGGGACGTGTGCCGGGGGGAGTGTCGGCATCCGCGCGGGTGACCGGACGGGCCCACCCGCGCCGAGCGCCTCGCGCACGGCGAAGAACTTGGCGGTGAACGTGCCGTCCTCGGCGATCGGCGCGTCGGAGTCGTAACTCGTCACGATGGGCTGCAATCGGCCCTCGTCCTCGTTGGCGCCCGCCCACAGCCCGAAGTTGGTGCCGCCGTGTGCCATGTAGATGCTCACGCTGCCGCCGTCGGCGATGATGCCGCGGAGTGTGCGGACCGCGCTTTCCACCCCGCGGACGTGGTGCCGCTTGCCCCAGTGGTCGAACCAGCCGTTCCAGAACTCGGCGACCACGAACGGTTCGTCCGGTCGCCGTCGCGCGAGGAGCTGCCGGGCGTCGTCGGGCTTGGAGCCCAGGGTGACGGTCGTCAGGGTGCCGGGCAGGGTACCGCCGTCCAGCATGAGCTCGGTGGGTCCGTCGGCGGTGAACAGCAGCTCCCGGATGCCCCCTCTGATCAGGGCCTGGCGATTCCAGCGCAGATAGGCGTGGTCGTCGCCGAAGCTGCCGAACTCGTTCTCCACCTGGACCGCCACGACCGGCCCGCCCTCGCCGGTCTGGAGCGCGGCGATGCGCGGGACCAGCTCGTCGAACCATCGGCCGACGGCGGAGGTGAACGCCGGATCCGAGCTGCGGACCGCGACGTCCCGGCCGGTGAGCCAGCTCGGCAGGCCGCCGTTGGACCACTCCGCGCAGATGTACGGGCCGGGCCGGATGATGACGTCGAGGCCCTCCTCACCCACCGTGCGGATGAACCGCTCGATGTCCCGCCAGCCGTCGAAGCGTGGCGCCTCGTCCTCGTGGGGCTGATGGAAATTCCATGCCACGTAGGTGTCGACGGTGTTGAGCCCGAGGTCGGCGAGCCGGCGTATCCGGTCCCGCCAGAGGTCGGGGTGGACGCGGAAGTAGTGCAGTGCCCCGGACAGGATGCGATGGGGAACGCCGTCCCGGTACAGGCGGCCCCCACGCCAGGTGAGCGCGCCGGTGGCGGCGCCGGCCGCCGCATCCGCCACGGTGTGGGCCGGAGAGATGTGTGTCGTGGGGGGCTCAGTCACGGTGCGGAGCTTATGTTATCGATGCCATGCGTAACAAGTTCGATATGATCGGGTGGAAGACGATGTCGCGGGCCGGCCGCGGGAGGGGAGCGCCATGACCGAGGGCACCGCGAGGCTGAGGCAGCCGAGCATGGCTGACGTGGCCCGGACCGCCGGGGTGTCGGCGCAGACCGTCTCGCGCGCGCTCCGCGGCTCGCCGAACGTCAACCCCGAGACCAGAAGGCGCGTGCTCGCCGCCGTGGAACAGGTCGGCTACCGGTTCAACAGCGCCGCCAGGGCGCTCTCCTCCGGGCGCAGTCACACCATCGGCCTCGTACTGCTGGCGTCCGGCGGGTACTACTCGCGCTCGGCGGTGACCGCCGGTGTCGAGGCGGCCGCCGGCGAGGCCGGGTACGCGGTGAGCATCGCGACCATCGCCGCGCTCGACACCGGCCTGATGGAGCGATCCCTGTCCAAGCTCGCCGACCAGGGCGTCGACGGCTTCGTCATCGCCGTGCCGCTCATCTCGGTGACGCCGAAGATGGAGGACATCACCCGCGACATCCCGACCGTCACCCTGGACGGCTCGCGGACGGCGGGCGCCCGGGTGCTCGGGATCGACCAGCAGGAGGCGGGCCGTGTCGCCACGCAGCACCTGCTCGACCTGGGGCACCGCCAGGTCTGGCACATCTCCGGTCCCGACGAGTGGATCGAGGCGCGTCAGCGGCGGCAGGGCTGGCAGGAGTGCCTGGCCGCGGCCGGGATCGAGGCGCCGCCGCCCCTCGAGGGCGACTGGTCGCCCGACTCGGGACAGCGGCAGGGGCAGATCATCGCGATGATCCCGGAGGTGACCGCGGTCTTCGCCGCCAGCGACGAGATGGCCTTCGGGGTGATCCGCGCCCTGCGCGAGCGCGGCCGGTCGGTGCCCGACGACGTGTCCATCGTGAGCGTCGACGACATCGCCCTGGCGGCCTACTGCTCTCCGCCGCTGACGACCGTCCGGCAGGACTTCTACCGCTACGGCCAAGCGGCCGTGGCCCTGCTGCTGCAGGGCGACGATGCCGACGTCGACGAATCCGTCGCCACCGCGTCACTGTCGGTACGCGCCTCCACGGCACCGCCGCGCTCTCGCTGACCCTCGTGTCGGCCGTTCGCTGAAATGCCCTCGTGGGCCTCTTGCGCCTTCATGTGATCAGTGCCACCGTAAGCCTTCATGTTATCGGTGCCATCGTAACAAGTCCGGATCACCGAGTGATCCAGATCTCAGGTGCGTTGGCGCGGCGTCACGGCGGCGTGGCCTCCGATGGAGCCGGCCCCGGGACTTGTTCCTCCGCTCGCAGTCAGGTGGGCAACTGTCCACGGGAAGGACCCCAAATGAGGAGATCGCTCGTCCTCGCGGGCGCCGCGGTCACGGTGCTCGGACTGCTCGCCGGCTGCTCGGCCGGCGGGGGTGGCTCGGACTCCGGCAAGACCACCCTCAAGGTCGCCGCCCTCGAAGGCGGCTACGGCCGGGACATGTACACGCAGGTCATCAAGCAGTACGAGGCTTCGCACCCCGACATCGACGTCAAGTTGCAGATCTCGAAGAGCATCGAAGACGAGATCACCCCGAACATGAAGGCGGGAAAGTACCCGGACGTCGTGGTGCTCGGCCAGGGCCGTAAGGCCGCCCTCACCGAGACCCTCATCAAGGACAAGGCCCTGGAGGACCTCACCCCCGTACTGAAGGAGAAGGTCCCCGGCGAGGACAAGACCGTGGGGGACAAGCTCACCGAGGGCATCGTCGGCAACCTCAACACGAACCCGTACCGCACGGACAAGACGTACCTCATGCCGATGTACTACGCGCCGACCGGACTCTTCTACAACAAGGGCCTGTTGGAGCAGAAGGGCTGGAAGGTCCCGGGCACCTGGGACGAGATGTTCGCGCTCGGAGACAAAGCCAAGAAGCAGGGCATACCGCTGTTCACGTACCCGACCGCCGGGTACCTCGACTCGTTCTTCTTCGCGCTCCTCGCCGACATCGGCGGGGAGCAGTTCTACAAAGACGTCATGACGTACAAGAAGGGCGTCTGGAAGACGGCGGACGCCCGCAAGGCCCTCGACATCACCACCAAGCTGCTGGGCTACGCCGCGCCGGCCACCGTCGGATACGCCAACGAGCAGGACTTCACCAAGAACCAGCAGCTGGTCCTCGACAACAAGGCGCTGTTCATGCCGAACGGAACCTGGATCGTCGGCGAGATGGCGGATGCTCCACGCGCGAAGGGCTTCAAGTGGGGTCTGACACCGCTGCCGGCGGTCACCGCGGGCAGCAAGCGCTACATCACGACGTCGGTCGAGTCGGTCTGGATACCCAGCGCCGCCGAACACAAGGACGCGGCCAAGGACTTCATCGCCTACCTGTACTCCGACAAGGCGGCGAAGATCTTCGCCAAGTCGAACGCGATCCAGCCGATCGAGGGCATCGCGAGCAGCCTGTCCGGGGAGAACGCCGAGTTCTACAAGGTGTACGAGGACCCGTCGGTCGCCCCGGTCGTCGGCGGATTCGCGAGCACCGCGCCCGTCCAGGGCGTCGACATCAAGGCCACGCTCTTCGACACCGCCAACAGCATCATCAGCGGCGACACCACTGAGGACAAGTGGCAGGCCGCGCTGAACGACGCCAGCGAAAAGCTGCGCCAGGCGGGCGACTGACGTGCCCGGCGGCGGCCCGGCACACCCGGGCCGCCGCCGGCGCCTGCACCCCGGAGCCCCTCTCCGCGCACCCTCGACTCCCTCGAGCGACCCAAGGACCGGCACGGTGACGACCCTCTCCAACCCACCCCCAGGATCGACGGACCGCACATCCGTACCGGCGCCGTCCGCCGGGAGTTCCCGGCGCCGCTCCCGGTCCCCGGCCCGCCGGCGCGGCAACACCGGCTTCGTGCTCGCCTGCCTGCTGCCCGCGCTGGTCCTCTTCGCGGTCTTCATGGTGATCCCGACGGTGAACGTGTTCCGGACGTCCCTCTACACCTGGGGCGGGTTCTCCCCCGACAAGCGCTTCGTGGGGCTCGACAACTTCCGCCACCTCCTCGACGACGAGCAGTTCGTGCGCGCGTTCCAGAACACGGTCGCGCTCCTGGTCGTGGTGACCGTGGTGACGATGGGCTTGGGCCTGTTCCTCGCCGCGATCATGACCCGGCAACGGCTGCGCGGGCGGAACCTGTACCGGTTCGTCCTCTACATCCCCAACGTGCTCTCGGTCGTCGTGATCGCGGCGATCTTCTCCGCCGTGTACGACCAGAAGAACGGTCTGCTCAACGGCACGCTCCGGCTGCTCTCCCTCGACGGCCTGCAACAGGTCTGGCTCGGCAATCAGAAACTCGTGCTCTACTCCGTCGCGATCGCGATGGTCTGGCAGTCGCTGGGCTACTACATGGTCCTCTACATGGCGGGCATGTCGAGCATCCCGGAAGAGCTCTACGAGGCGAGCGCGCTCGACGGGGCCTCCGCCACCCGGCAGTTCTTCGCCATCACGCTGCCGCTCATCTGGCAAAGCCTCCGCACCACGCTGACGTTCTTCGTCATGAGCGCCGTGAACCTCAGCTTCGTCCTGGTCCGCGCGATGACCGGCGGCGGGCCCGACGGCTCCTCCGACGTCCTGCTGAACTACATGTACAAGCAGGCGTACACGAACTCGTCGTACGGCTACGGCATGGCCATCGGTGTCGTCATCTTCGCGTTCTCGTTCCTCGTGTCGCTCCTGGTGAGCCGGGCGACGCGGCGCGAGCCCCTCCAGTTCTGAGGACGGACACCATGACCATCATCAGCTCATCCCGCCCGCGCACCGACCGCCCGGGTACCGACCGCCCCGGTGCCGACCGGCCGCGGACCGGCCGTGCGCTCACCTACGCCCTTGTCATCGCCCTCGCGCTCGCCATCGCGGTGCCGGTCGCCTGGGTGCTGCTCGCCTCGCTCAAACAGAAGAGCGAGTTCTTCGGCAGCCCCTGGACGCTGCCGAAGGGCCTGCACCTCGAGAACTACGTCGACGCGTTCGTCACCGCGCACATGGGTCAGTACTTTCTGACGTCCGTGTTCGTCACGGTGCTCGGGCTGGTGTTCGTCCTGGCGGTCTCCGTGCCGGCGGCCTATGTCATCGCCCGCTACGAGTTCCGCGGCCGCCGCATCGTGGAGACCGCGCTCCTGGCCGGCCTCTTCGTGAACGTCAACTACATCGTCGTGCCGATCTTTCTCATGCTCGTCGACTGGGACCGCTCGCTCATCGACGTCTTTCCCGGCGGGTTGTTCATCGACAACCCCGCGGTCCTGTCGCTCGTCTACGCGGCCACGTCGATCCCGTTCACGATCTATCTGCTCGCCGCGTACTTCCGGTCGATACCGGTCGAGTACGAGGAGGCCGCCGCCCTGGACGGGGCGTCCCGCTTCCGGATCATGACCAGGATCATGCTCCCGATGGCGCGCCCGGCGGTCACCACCGTGATCCTGTTCAACTTCCTGGCCTACTGGAACGACTTCATCATCGCGCTCACCCTGCTCCCCGGCGAGGGCAAGACGCTGCAGGTCGGCCTGCTCAACCTGTTCACCGCGCAGAAGGCGGCCGCCGACTACGGACGTCTCTACGCCGGCATGGTCATCGTCATCGTTCCCGTCCTCATCCTCTACGCGGTCATCCAGCGTCGGCTCATCGAGGGCATCGCATCCGGCGGAGTGAAGGGCTGACCGGCACCCCGCGCATCAGCAATCAGTCAGTCAGTCAGTCAGTCAGTGGAAGGAAAACCGTTCATGACCGGCATGAAGGAATCGACGCGCACGGCACTGCTCGTCACCGCCCGTACGCTCGTCGCGGCAGCCTGCCTCACGCTCGTCGTCACCGCGCGAACGACGGTCGGGTGGGGAAACCTCCTGGTCATGCTCGCCGCGCTGGCCGGGCTGCTGGCCCTGCTCGCCGCGTACAACCGGCGGTTCCGGTGACCGCGGCCGCGGCGCCCGGACAGGCGCTGGCCGCGGTCCGGCCGAGCGCCCGTCAGGTCGCCTGGCAGGCAATGGAGTTCTACGGGTTCATCCACTTCGGCATGAACACGATGACGGACCGGGAGTGGGGCGAGGGACACGACGACCCGGCCGCCTTCGACCCGGCCGGGCTCGACGCCGACCAGTGGGTCGCGGCGCTCAAGAGCGCCGGGATGACCGGCGTGATCCTCACCTGCAAGCACCACGACGGGTTCTGTCTGTGGCCGAGCGACGTCACGGCCTACTCGGTCGCCTCGTCGCCGTGGCGGGGCGGCCGGGGCGACGTGGTCGCGGAGGTCGCCGACGCGGCCCGGCGGCACGGCCTGCGGTTCGGGATCTACCTGTCCCCCTGGGACCGCACCGAGGCTTCGTACGGCTCCGGGACCGCGTACGACGACTTCTACGTCGCCCAGCTCACCGAGCTGCTCACCCGGTACGGACCGGTGTTCTCGGTCTGGCTGGACGGCGCCAATGGCGAGGGTCCCAACGGCAAGGTCCAGGTGTACGACTGGGAGCGGTACTACGCGGTGGTCCGCGAGTTGCAGCCGGACGCGGTCATCAGCGTGTGCGGGCCCGACGTCCGCTGGTGCGGCAACGAGGCCGGGGACACCCGCCCCGACGAGTGGAGTGTGGTCCCGCGCGCCCTGCAGGACGCCGAGCGGACCTCGGACCGCTCGCAGAAGGCGGACGACGGAGTCTTCGCCCGGCTCGTCCGCAGCGACGACCGCGACCTCGGCAGCCGCGCCGCGCTGGCCGGGCACGAGGACGACCTGGTCTGGTATCCGGCCGAGGTCAACACCTCCATCCGTCCCGGCTGGTTCCACCACCCGGTCGAGGACGCCGCGGTCCGCTCCGTGGACGAACTGTTCACCATCTGCCTGCGCGCCGTCGGCGGCAACTCCTGCTTCCTGCTCAACGTCCCGCCTGCCGGGGACGGGCGCATACGCGACACCGACGTGGCCGTCCTCGATCAACTCGGGCGGCGCATCGAGGACTTCCGGGCACGGCGGATCGAGGCGACCGCGACGGTCTCGTCCGGTACCCCGGGCGACGTCGCGACCGCGTGGCCCGGCAGAGGGCGCACGCCGTGGCGGCCGGACGACACGGACCCGCTGCCCGCCGTGACACTCGCCTTCGCCGGGCCCCGCCCGGTCGAGGCGGTCGTCCTGGGCGAGGACATCACGCAGGGGCAGCGCATCGAGCATGTCGTCGTCCGGGGCCGCCGGGACGGCCGGTGGACGACGCTCGCCGAGGCGAACGCAGTGGGCTACCAGCGCATCCTGACGTTCCCGCCGGCCGAGGTCGACACCGTACTGGCCGAGGTGACCGGGGCCCGGGACACGCCCGTCGTCGCCCGGGTGGCCGCGATAGGGGCGGCCTCATGAAGGGCACCTTGCCCAGGACGGGCACCTCCCGCAGGCAGGGCACCACGCGTAAGCAGGGCACCACGCGTAAGTCGGGCAGCACCTCACGCAAGCCGGGAACCCCGCGCAAGGCAAGCACCTCGCGCGGCCCGAGTAACTCCCGCAGGCCGGGCACCTCCCGCAGGCCGTCGCGCCGGGCAGTCGTCTGGTTCACCGGTGTGTGCGTCGCCCTCGCCGCGCTGGTGGTCACCGGAGTGACGATGCTCAGCCATCGCACCAGCGAGGCCGAGGTGGCCTCCCTCGACGGGCACCCCGTGACCCGTGACGAACTGCTCTTCCACATGCGGCGGCTCGCCCCGACCGTGCAGAACGAGCTGCGCAACAAGTACCACCTGCGGGGTAAGACCGACTGGAACGCGAAGGCCGGCGACAAGACCGCGCTGCGGCGGCTCGAGACCCGTGCGCTCGACGAGATCTGGCGGGACAAGACCACGCTCGTCCTCGCGAAGGAGCAGGGGCTCATCGACTCCGTGGACCACGCGGACTTCCTCGCCGAGCTGGCCGAAGAGAACGAGTCCCGTGCCAAGGCGATCGCCGCGGGCCGGACCGTCTACGGCGTCGCGCGGTTCTCCCCCGAGGAGTACTACACACACCGGCTCACCGAGCTCACCACGAGCCTGAAGAAGCGGCTCGGCGCGGACGCCGGCGACCCGCTCCGGGTCACCGACGCCGATGTCCGGCGCGCATTCGACGCCGACCGTGACGACTGGAGCGCCAACGCGACCACGTACAGGTACTCGAAGCTCGTCGTGCCGGTGCCCGCCGGCGCTTCCGCGGACTACGCCACCCGTCTGCGGCGGCGGGTGGCCGACGCCGGGCGCCTCAAGGCCGTCGCCGCCGGGGAACCGGGTGCCAAGCTCACGACCGGCACATACGACGGCAGTGGCTCCACCGGGCTGAACGCCCACGACCAGGACCTCATGGCGGTGCTCGGCAAGCTCTCACCGGGCCGGATCTCCGCCCCCGTCACAGACACCGGCCAGATCACCTACTACGAGCTCGACGGCAAGAAGGTCGACGAGGACAAGGCGTTCGCCGACTACTCCCGGCGGATCCGGCAGTCGCTCGTCGAGAAGAAGTTCAACCAGTACCTCCAGCGCCGTGTCGACAGCAGCGACATCGATATCAACGCCTCGGCGGTGGACGCCATCAACGCAGAGGATGTGCAGCAGCAATGAGACCTGTCCCCATAAGACCTGCCGATACCGAACCATCCCCCGTCAACGAGGCGGCGCCGACGCTCAACTGGCCCTCGGTGCGTGCGCTCCGCGCGGTCCTCACCGCCCTGCTCGCCGCGGTGCTCGTCGGATCGTTCGTTCCCGCCGCGCACGCCGTCGCGGCCCCGGGCCCCGCCCGCACCGCCACTGCCGCCGCCCTGCCGAGCTGGCCGGGCAACTCGCCGAACACGACCGGCGGCACGGACTACTTCATCGACGCCACGAAGGGGAGCGACAACGCGGCCGGGACCTCGCCGAAGACCGCCTGGCGCACCCTCGACAAGGCCAACTCGACGACGTTCGCGCCCGGCGACCGCATCCTGCTCAAGGCCGGTGAGGAGTGGCAGGACGAGCAGTTGTGGCCGAAGGGCTCGGGCAGCGCGGGCAAGCCGATCACCATCTCGGCGTACGGCGACCCGAGCGCCGGCCGGCCGTACATCGCGACGAACGGCAACGTCCCGAACCCGTTCAACGCGGACGGCACGAAGAATCCCGAAACCGTGGGCCGGACCGGCTCCATCGTGCTGCGCAATCAGCAGTACTGGGACATCAACAACGTCGAGCTGTCCAATGACGACGACTTCGCGACCAACATCACCGCGGGGACCTATGTCCGCGACGGAATCATGGTGTCGATCAACGCCGACCTCCTGAAGGCCGGCGAGGACAACATCATGGACCACTTCCGCATCTCGGACGTGTACGTCCACAACATCGACGGCCCGAGCTACTGGCAGAAAATCCACTACGGAGCCGTCGACTTCCAGGTCTTCGGCAGCAAGAGCTACAAGGACTACGGCACCGGCGGCTACTACTTCAAGAACGTCCGGATCGAGAACAACACCTTCGAGAACGTCGAACTGCACGCCATCCAGTTCGCGTTCAACTGGTTCTACGACCGCACAGCCGACTCCGGCCAGTACGACGAGAGCGGGAAGTGGCACGAGGGCTGGGAGCAGCTGTGGGTGCGCACCCGCGACCTGTACAGCCGCGACGTCTACATCGGCCACAACTACGCCGAGAGCATCGGCCAGGGCGCGATCCAGCTCGCCAACACCAAGAACATGACGGTCGAGTACAACGAGGTGAACGGGTATCTGAAGCGCTACGACGCGGTGTCCTGCGCGCTCTATCTGTGGGCCGGCGCCGACTCGGTCATGCAGTTCAACGAGGTCTACGGCGGTCCGAACAACGAGTACGACGGCACCCCGTGGGACCTCGAGTACACGAACTTCAACGTCACGTACCAGTTCAACTACTCGCACGACAACGCGGCGGGCTGGATGGCCTATATGGGCAACAGCTCCAACTCGATCGCCCGCTACAACCTCAGCGTCAACGACGACGGCGTGCTCGTGAAGAACATGCTGTCGACGAACTACTCGCCGACCTATTTCACGAACAACACCTTCGTCTACGACGGCGCGGATCTCGACTACGTCCACGACGAGACGTTCCTGAGCAGGGTCTACTTCCTGAACAACATCTTCTACAACACCTCGAAGACGACTGCGACGCCGTGGTATCGCCGGACCGGCGCCCTGCGGCAGGCCGTGTTCTCGAACAACGACTACTACGAGGCCGGCGGCACCCACTCCAGCCAGGAACCGGCCGACCCGAAGGGGCTGCGGGCCGACCCGCGGTTCGTCGGTGACCCGGCGAAGTACGTCACCGGGGCGGGCGTGGACCGGATCCGGAAGGCCGCGGCGCACTTCGCGCTGCGAGACGACTCACCGCTCATCGACACCGGCCGGTACAACCCGCACCTGGGCACCAAGGACTTCCTCGGTACTCAGATCTACTACGGCGACGCACCGGAAATAGGCGTCGCCGAGAAGCGCATCGGCACGCAGGTCACCAGCCCGGTCGACGACGACCCCATCGAGGAGGAGGCGGACAACCGGGTCGATCTCGCGCTCGGCAAACCGGTCACCGCGAGCTCGACCCACCCCGGGGCGAACGGAACGCTCACCGCGGACAAGCTGACCGACGGCGACCTCACGACCCGCTGGGCCGCGGCCGATGACGCGACCTACCCGATCACGCTCGACATCGACTTCGGCGCGGACACCACCTTCGACGAGGTCTACCTGGACGAGTACACCGACTCGGGCACCAACCCGCGGGTGCAGTCGTTCGAGCTGCAGCGATGGGACGCCGGAACCGGCCGATGGGTGACGTTCGCGAGCCGCGACACCGGCATCGGGCACGACCTCACCGTGACCGGCTTCGGCAGCGTCACGGCCTCCCGGCTCCGGGTGGCGCTGACCGGACAGATCGCGACGGAGCAGTACACCCCGACGATGACGGAGATCGCCGTTTACCACACCACCGCATAGGGACACCGCGTGCGTAGGCACTGTCCACCCGTCCATGGTGGACAGTGCCTACGCACGATCTGCTCGACGGCACGCATCAGGATCCGTCGGACCGGCCACCTCTCGGCGGTCTCTCAGCGGTGGTCCGGGTTCGCCGCGTCGGGGCTGCAGCCGGCTTCCCATTCGGAGCGTTGGTTGCCGTGGGCAGGGATGCCGCCCGCGCGCTTGAGCATGGCCGCCAGGTGCATCAGGTTCCAGGTCATGAAGCTGGTGTTGCGGTTGGTGAAGTCGTTCTCGGGGCCGCCCGAGCCCGGGTCGAGATACGAGGGACCGGGCCCCGCCGGGCCGATCCAGCCCGCGTCCGCCTGCGGCGGGATCGTGTAGCCCAGGTGCTGGAGGCTGTAGAGGATGTTCATGGCGCAGTGCTTCACGCCGTCCTCGTTGCCGGTGATCAGACAGCCGCCGACCTTGCCGTAATAGGCGTACTGCCCTTGAGAGTTGAGAATGCCCGAGCAGCTGTAGAGCCGTTCGATGACGTGCTTCATGACCGAGCTGTTGTCACCCAGCCAGATCGGCCCGACGAGTACGAGGATGTCCGCGGCCATCACCTGCCGCTCGTACAGCGCCGGCCAGGCGTCGGTGGCGAAACCGTGCTCGGTCATGTCCGGGTAGACGCCCGGCGCGATGTCATGGTCCACGGCCCGCACCACGTCCGTGGCGACGCCGTGCGCGTCCATGATGGCGCGGCTCCTGTCCAACAGTCCCTGGGTGTGGCTGAGCTGCGGTGACGGCTTGAGCGTGCAGTTGATGAAGAGGGCGCGCAGGTCGTCGAAGCGGTACGTGTCGTCAGTGGGCGTGGTGGACGGGGTCGCCATGGCAGGCTCCTTCACTCGGAGGCCGCGGGGCGCGCGACCGGGCCGGAGTCAACGGCAGGGTCTCGCGCCGGCGGCCGTTTGTCCTGGTTCGACGCACCGGCAGGCGGCGACCGGGCAGCGTGGAGTGGAGCGGTCAGCGCGCGCCCCCTTACGAACCGGTGACGTGACGGGCGCGGTCCTGCGGTGCGGTGGGGCCGCGGACCTAGGGTCGGCACATGCGGGTACTGGTCACCGGCGGTGCCGGGTTCATCGGGTCCCATGTGGTCGAGGCGCTGAGGGCGCGCGGGCACGAGCCCGTCGTATTCGACGTGCGCGAGGACGCGGGCGCGGACGTCCGGGACCGGGAGGCGGTCGCGCGCGCCCTCGCCGGGGTGGACGCCGTGTCCCACCAGGCGGCGATGGTCGGACTGGGGACCGGCTTCGCGGACGCCGCCGACTACGTGTCGTGCAACGACCTCGGCACCGCCGTGCTGCTCACTGCCATGGCCGACGCGGGGGTGCGGCGGCTCGTGCTCGCCGGGTCGATGGTCGTGTACGGAGAGGGGCGGTACGAGTGTCCGCGCCACAGGGTGGTGCGGCCCGGGCCGCGAGCCGCCGCCGACCTGGCCGCGGGGCGGTTCGAGCCCGGGTGCCCGGTGTGCGGGGAGGAGTTGTTCCCCGGGCTGGTGGGCGAGGACGCCCCGGTCGATCCGCGGAACGTGTACGCGACGACCAAGCTCGCCCAGGAACACCTGGCGGCCGCGTGGGCACGGTCCACCGGTGGGTCGGCCGTGTCGTTGCGCTACCACAACGTGTACGGGCCGGGCATGCCGCGCGACACCCCGTACGCCGGGGTCGCCTCCTTCTTCAGGTCCGCGCTCGCGCGCGGCGAGGCCCCGCGCGTCTTCGAGGACGGGCGGCAGCGGCGGGACTTCGTACACGTACGGGACGTCGCGGCCGCCAACGTCGTGGCGCTGGAGGCGGATACGGCCGGGGGTGCGCTCGCCGTGTTCAACACCGGCAGCGGCGAGCCGCACACGGTCGGCGAGATGGCGCGGGCGCTGGCCGCGGCGTACGGCGGTCCTGAGCCCTTGATCACCGGGGAGTACCGGCTGGGGGACGTACGGCACATCACGGCGGACTCGTCCCGGCTGCGGACCGAACTGGGGTGGAAGCCGGAGGTCGGGTTCGCGGACGGGATGCGGGAGTTCGCGGGGGCGGACCTGCGCGAGGGGTGACCTCCGGGTTGTTCTGCCCTGGCCGTCCCCTCACACCTCGGCCGCCGGGAGCGTCACCTCGAAGCGGCAGCCGCCGGTGACGTTGCGTACGGCGGCCCGCCCCTGATGGGCCTCGACGATGCCGCGAACGATGGCCAGGCCCAGGCCTGCGCCCGCCGGAGGCGTACGCGCGTGGGTGCCGCGCCAGCCGGTGTCGAAGACCCGGGGCAGGTCCTCCTCGGGAATACCGCCGCAGCCGTCCGTGACGGACAGGACGATGCCGTCCGTGCAGCGCTCGGCGGCGACCGCGACCGTACCGTCGGCCGGTGTGCGCCGGATCGCGTTCACCAGCAGATTGCCCAGCACCCGGCTCATTTCCTTGCCGTCCACCTCCACCGGCAAGCGCTCGACGCGGTCGCCGACCAGCCGTACGCCGAGCTCGCGGGCGAGCGGGTCCGCGCCCGCGAGGGCGTCGCCGACGAGGTCGTACAGGGAGATCCGGCTCGGGCTCAGCGCCAGCGCCCCCGCGTGGATGCGGGAGAGCTCGAACAGGTCGCCCACCATGTCGTTGAGACGCTCGACCTCGGTGCGGATCTGCTTCAGGTAACGGTCCGGGTCGGCCGCGACCCCGTCCTCCAGCGCCTCGGACATCGCGCGCAGGCCCGCGAGCGGGGTGCGCAGGTCGTGCGAGATCCAGGCGACGAGTTCGCGCCGGGACGTCTCCAGGGCCCGCTCGCGCTCGCGCGATTCGGAGAGCCGGGCGCTGGTCGCCGCCAACTCCCGGCTGAGCGCGGCCAGTTCGGCGGTCGCCGGGCCGTCGGGAGCCGCGAAGTCGCCGCCGTCGCCGAACGAGCGTGCGGCCAGCTGGAGTGCGCGGCTGCGGGCCACCACCCAGCGGCCCAGCAGCAGCGCGGTGGCCAGCGAAACCACGGCGGCCATGGCAACCACGGTGGTCACGACGGAGAGGTCATGGGCGGACAGGAACATCGCCCAGGCGACGGCCAGGGTGCCGGCGAGCATCGCGGTCACCGCTACGGCGGACACCACCGCGAGGGAGGCGGTGAGCGAGCGACGGCGCAGCAGCCACAACGCACCCGCGCCGAGCAGCCCGGCCGCGGCTGCGCCGAAGAAGGCGTACAGGACGATGAGCAGGGTGTCGCGCACGGCCCTCAGCCCTCCTCGTGGCCGGGTGTGCCGGCGGGGTCGAAGCGGTAGCCGACCCCCCACACCGTCTGGATCAGGCGGGGCCTGGCCGGGTCGTCCTCGACCTTGCCGCGCAGCCGCCGCACGTGGACGGTGACCGTGGACAGGTCGCCGAAGTCCCAGCCCCAGACCTCGCGCATCAACTCCTCCCGGCCGTACGCCCGGCCGGGGTTGCGCAGGAAGAACGCGAGCAGGTCGAACTCCCGGACGGTGAGGGCGAGTCCGGTGCCGTTCCTGGTGGCGCGACGGGCGGCCGGGTCGACGGAGAGTCCCGCCGCGTGCAGGGGCCGTGTGGTGGCGGCGGGCCTGGTGCGGCGCAGGACCGACTCGACGCGCAGGACCAGTTCCCGCGGGCTGAACGGCTTGGTGACGTAGTCGTCCGCGCCCACCTCCAGCCCGAGGATCCGGTCGTCCTCGTCGCCGCGCGCGGTGAGCATGATGACCGGCACCTGCCCGCGGCCCCGCATCCGGCGGCACACCTCAAGCCCGTCCATGCCCGGCAGCATCAGGTCCAGCACCACCAGATCGGGCCAGTGCGCGGCGGCGCGGGCGAGTGCGGCCGGCCCGTCCCCGGCGCGGTCCACGACGTATCCGGCCCGGTCGAGATAGCCGGAGACGACCTCGGCGACGGTGGGGTCGTCGTCCACGACGAGGACACGGGCCCCGTCGCCGCCGTCGCGACCGGCCTCACGCGTCACTTGTGGACCTGGTCCGGCACCTGGGGATTCGTACGGCTGCTGCATGACCCCAGCCTGGCACCGCGCCCTCGCCCATGCCCCGTCCAGCCCCTCGGTCTGCCCCAACGTCCGTGTTTCGTAAGGACCTGAAGTCCGAAATGCACCTTTCGCGCTCGTAGGGTGAGACCCGTGACGCCCCCATCCGTGACGCCCCCATCATCCGAACGACCGCAGGTCGACGTGGTCCTCCCCTGCCTGAACGAGGCCGGCGCCCTTCCCTGGGTGCTCGCCCGCATCCCGCCCGGCTGGCGCGCACTGGTCGTGGACAACGGCTCGACCGACGGCTCGGCGGACCTCGCCCGCGCACTCGGCGCGACCGTCGTCCACGAGCCGCGCCGCGGTTTCGGCGCCGCCTGCCACGCGGGCCTGGTCGCCGCCACCTCCGACGTCGTGTGCTTCTGCGACTGCGACGCCTCGCTCGACCCGTCGCTGCTGGTGCCGTTCGTGCGCGCGGTGCGCGCCGGCGAGGCCGACCTGGTGCTCGGACGGCGACGGCCGCGGGGCAGGGGCGCCTGGCCGGCACACGCCAGGGCGGGCAATCTCGCGCTCGCCCGGATGCTGCGCCGCCGCACCGGACTTCGCCTGCACGACCTCGGCCCGCTGCGTGCCGCCCGCCGTGAGCCGCTGCTGGGACTCGGCCTCACCGACCGGCGCAGCGGCTATCCCCTGCAGATGGTCGTGCGGGCCGCCGACGCGGGCTGGCGCGTCACCGAGCACGACGTGCCCTACCTGCCGCGCAACGGCGCCTCCAAGGTGACCGGCACCTGGCGCGGCACCTGGCAGGCGGTGCGGGACATGAGCCGTGTCCTGGCCGAAGCACCCGGTCGAGAAGGAGTCCCGCATTGACCACCCTGCTCGTCATCGCCAAAGAGCCGCGCCCGGGGCGGGTGAAGACCAGGCTGACACCGCCCTTCACCCCGCGGGAGGCGGCGGCGCTCGCCGAGGCGGCCCTCGCGGACACCCTGCGCGCCGTGGCGGCGGCCCCCGCCTCCCGACGCGTCCTCGTGCTCGAAGGGCGGGCCGGGCCTTGGCTGCCGCCCGGCTTCGACGTCGTACCGCAATGCGCGGGCGGACTGGACGAGCGGCTCGCCGCCGCCTTCGCCGGCTGCGACGGCCCCGCCCTGCTCATCGGCATGGACACACCGCAGGTGACGCCGGACCTCCTGACCGTGGACTTCGCCGGGTGCGACGCCTACTTCGGTCCGGCCGAGGACGGCGGCTTCTGGGCCCTGGGGCTGGCCGAGCCGGACCCGGAGCTGGTGCGCGGGATCCCCATGTCGACCCCCGCCACCGGCGCCGCGCAGCGCGACCGGCTCGTTGCGGCCGGCCTGCGCGTGCGCGATGCGGCGGTCCTGCGGGACGTCGACACCGCCGCGGACGCGGAGGCGGTCGCCGCGTCGTCGCCCCGCGGACGCTTCGCCGAGGAGCTGGCCCGGGTGCGGGCGGTGGCGGGCCGATGAGCACTGTGTCGGAGCGTCCCTGGTCCACCGACCCCTATGCCGACGCCCTGCGCACCGGCCGCGGACCGCTCTTCCTGCGCCGCGGCGACGGCTGGCTGCTGCCCCTGGAGGTGGAGCGGTGGTGCGCCCGGGCCGACGCCGTGGACCTGGAAGTCCTGGGGCGCTGCGAGGGAGCCGTCCTCGACGTGGGGTGCGGGCCGGGCCGGCTGGTCACGGAGCTCGCCGCCCGGCGCCGGCTCGCGCTCGGCATCGACGTCAGCGAGGCCGCCGTCGCCCACACCGTACAGCTCGGGGGGCAGGCCCTTCGGCGCTCGGTCTTCGAACCGCTGCCCGGTGAGGGCCGTTGGGACACCGCCCTGCTCCTCGACGGAAACCTCGGCATAGGCGGCGACCCGCGCGCCCTGCTCCGCCGACTGGCCGAACTGCTGCTGCCCGGCGGCCTGTTGATCGCCGAGACGGTCCCGGCGGACGTGGACGAGCGCGTCGACGTGCGCATCGTCCGGGCCGCCGACAACCAGGGTCCCGCCGACGCCACGTTCCCCTGGGCCCGGCTCGGCACGCGGGCGCTGCTGCGGTACGCCGACACACCGGCCTGGCGCGCAGCCGATCAGTGGACGGCGGGCGGCCGGTCCTTTGTCGCCCTGCGCAGTCGCGGTCGCCGCCGGAGCCACAGCCGCAGCACCAGCAGCAGCGCCGAGCCGCCGAACAGCAGGGCCGTGATCAGCAGCCAGCGCGCGAGGAAGCCGTCGGGCGAGAGCCCGGTGAACGACCGGTAGCGGTCCGCCACCCGGCCACTGATCAGCGGGAACCACACGAGCAGGAGCAGCCCGGAGAAAGCTGCCGGCACGCGCACGTACAGGGTCAGCTCCCGGCGGCCGACCGCACCGGACGCCCGTACGACCGCATGGTCCAGCACCGCGTACAGCGGCAGCAGGACGAGGTCGTGCAGCACCGCCGCGCCCACGAGCCACAGCGCCACCCCGAACCAGTCCTCCGCCGGCAGCCGCACCCCGGCGTACCCGGCGAGCGCGAACGAGCAGGCGAGGAGCAGCAGTTGGAAGGGGCTGCCCACTGCCGCCCGGAGCCTCGCCGGTCCCGTCGGCCCTGTCGGTCCCGTCGGCCCTGTCGGCCCCGTCGGCCCCGTCGGCCTCATCACAGCTCTCCGAACGTCATCCGGGCCACCCACTTCGTGTTGAGCACACCGGGCACGGCGGGCGCGATGACCCGCGCGGGATAGCCATGGTCGGGGGTCAGCGGCTCTCCGTTCACGTCCAGGGCCAGCAGGGAGCGCGGGTCACGCACCTGGTTGGCCCTCAGGGCGGCCCGGCGGAAGGCGCCGCGGCGCTGGAGGGACTCCACCAGCACATCGGGCGCCGCGTCCGTCTCGTACCCGACGAGGGCGGCGAGATCCCGCAGCCGTACGCCCCGCCACCACTGGTCGGAGGTCGACCACCCCTCCACACAGGCAATGGGCAACGCCGAGCTGTGCAAGGGGAGTCGGAGCAGCTCAGCCCTACTGAGACGTACGGATCCGCCGGGCCCGGTCACCGCCAGCCGCCACGCCTCCTCGCTCGTCTCCGTCGCAATGATCCCCCTGGACGCGGCCGTCTTGTTGATCTGGAACCCGGCGGGGCCGCTGCCCGGTTCGGCACCGCCGTGCGGGGCGAGGAGCGCGGTGGCCCGCAGCGGCCCGTCGAAGTTCTGCCCCACCGTCGTGGCGAACAGGAGCAGCGAGCCGCCCCCGACCATCCCCAGCGCCCCGCGCCGCGAGACGGTGGGCTCCACGGGGTTCGGGGACACCAGCGAGGGTTCCGCCGCGGACACCGGCGGGGAAACGGGCGGCGGGCTCGACGGCGAACCCGGTGAACCCGGTGAACCCGGTGAACCCGGCGGAGGAGCCGATGCCCCTTCGCTCCCCCGGAGTCGGCGCAGGTTGCGCACGGCCGTCGGCGCCCTCAGTACGACGTGCGCGAGGAACGCGGCGAAGAACACCCAGGCGCCGTAGAAGTGCAGGGGATAGAAGGAGCCGGGGAAGACATAGTCGAGCTGGATGTTGAGCACACCGGTGACGAACTCGAACAGAGCGCCGCCGACCAGCAGAAGCAGCGAGAGCCGCTCCAGCGCGTGAGCGAGCGACCGTGCCGGCGGGATCTGGAACAGCCGGGGCACGACCGACCACAGCTTGGCCAGCAGGACGGGGACGAGCGTGATCCCGAGCGTGACGTGGACGCCCTGGTTGAGCCGGTACAGCCAGTACGGGTCGGTCGGCCAGGCGAAGAGGTAGAAGCCGAGGATCCCCTTGCCGGGGGTCTTGTCGTTCACCGGCGACAGGTCCGGGTTGTACGCCGCGTACGACAGCAGCCCCGTCACGAACAGCACCGTGATCCCGGCGAGCAGCACCACCCCGAGCACCGAGGTGAACCAGGGGCCGCGCAGCGGGCTGCGCCAGAACGCGGGGGACGAAGGTGGCGGCCAGCGCCGCGGAGACCGTGCCATGCCCAGACCGTAGGCCCGGCGCACCCGGCGAGCGGGCTCGCGACCCATGACGAAACGCTGACATCCACGCCTGTCGGGGCCGTGATCGGCGCCGACCGGCCTAGCGTTCCCGCGTGACCCGCGATCTCCACAACCCCGACCTGGACAGACCTGGCCGGGACAACCCCGACGAGGACAACGCCGACGAGGACAACCGCGCCCGGGCCCACGGCGATCCCCGCCGCGACCTGTATGCCGTCGCGGCTGCCGCACTGCTCGTCGCGGCCGCCGCGTTGGTCGGCATCGCCATCAAGCGCGCCGACGACGTCCTCCACGTCGGCCGGCCGCCCCTGTACGCAAACTGGTTGCCGCACACGGGCCCCGGCACCCCGGCCGCGCTCGTCGTCGCGATCGCCGTCGTGGCGTACGGCCCTGGCGTGGCCGCCCGCCTGCCCTGGCGCCCGCTGCTGTGGGCCTCCTGGGTCACCGCCATGGCCTGGACGGGGTGCCTCGCCCTCATCGACGGCTGGCACCGCGGGATCGCCGGGCGGCTGACGACCAAGTACGAGTACCTGCAGGTCATCGATCGCTTCGAGAACATCCCCGGCACCCTGCGGACCTTCACCGACCACATTCTGCTGGGTTCCCCGGACCACTGGCCTCCCCATGTCGCCGGGCATCCCCCGGCGGCCACCCTCACCTTCGTCCTCCTCGACCGGATCGGCCTGGGTGGCGGGGCGTGGGCCGGTGTCTGGTGCATCGCCGTCGGCGCCGCGGGGTGCGCGGCCGTACTCGTCACGGTGCGGGCCCTGGCCGGGGAGGACCTCGCGCGCCGGGCAGCGCCTTTCCTGGTCCTCGCCCCGGCCGCGGTGTGGATGGGCACCTCCGCCGACGCGTACTTCACGGCGGTCGCCGCCTGGTCCTTGGCACTGCTCGCACTCGGGCTGACAGAGCGAACGGAACTCCGGCGGCGTACCGCGGCGTTCGGCTCCGGGCTGCTGTTCGGCCTGACCTGCTACCTCTCGTACGGGCTCACGCTGTGTGCGCTGATCGGGGCGGGCGTGCTGCTGCTGGGCCTGGACCGGATCCGGAGCCTCGCCCGGGGGCTTCCCGTCCTTCTCGCCCTGCTCGCCGGACTCGCCGTCGTCCCGCTGCAGTTCACCCTCGCCGGATTCGACTGGTGGGAGGCGTACCACCTGCTGGTCCGGCGCTACCACCAGGGCGCCGGCGGCTTCCGCCCGTACGGCTACTGGGTGTGGGCGAACCTCGCGTGCACGGTGCTCATCATCGGCCCCGCGACGGTGGCGGGACTGCGACGAGCGGGGGTCACGCTGGTCCGCCGACGTACTGGTGTCCGCACAGCTCTCCGTGGTCTCCGCGGTCTCCGTGCCCGGCCCGCGCCGGGCGCGCCCGGGCGACCGGCACCCCACTCCGCCGTCGAGGCGCGTCTCGCCCTGCTCGTCCTGTCCGCTCTGGTGGCTCTGCTCGTGGCGGATCTCTCCGGAATGAGCAAGGCGGAGACGGAACGCATCTGGCTGCCGTTCGCGGCCTGGCTGCTGCCGGCCTGCGCGTTCCTGCCCCGGCCGCGAGCCTGGCTGGCCGCACAGGCCGTCCTCGCTCTCCTCGTCAACCACCTCCTTCTGACCGGCTGGTGAGTACGAGCGAACACCTATCGCCGCACCTTCCGCTCACGGGGTCATCAGGGCGGCACCGGACCCTCGACCCCGTAGGCTGATCGCATGACGAGGTTGATCGTCGCGGCAGGAGGAGGGGGCGACGCGGTCGCCGCCGCAATGCTTCACGCCGCCCTCTACGGCGACGCCGACCGGGCGGTGATCCTCACCTACGCGTGGGACCGCCTCCTGACCGACCCGGTACCGGGCCCGCGCGGACCGGCCAACTTCACCGGCCTCGAACAGCTCACCCCAGCCGTCCGGGCAGTGCCCGCCGAGGCCCGCCCGATCGCCCCGGCAAGGTCCACCCTCCCCCGCCTCGCAGCGGAACTCCCCCACACCTTCGCCCTGATCGATCCGCACCACGGCGCCGAGGGCATCACCCGCCAACTCGAAGAGCTCGTCAGCCACTTGTCACCGGAGTCCATCGATCTTCTGGACGTCGGCGGCGACATCCTCGCGCGGGGCGACGAACCGACCCTCAAGAGCCCACTCGCCGACGCCGTCACGCTCGCCGCGTGCTGCCAGGTGAACGCACCCGTCCGACTCCTGGTGGCCGGCCCTGGCCTCGACGGCGAACTCTCCTTCGATGACCTGCGCGGCATGCTCGGCCCGCTCGTCCACACCTTCACGGCGCAGGACGTGGAGCCGATCGGCCCGGTCCTGGAGTGGCACCCGTCCGAGGCCACCGGGATGCTCGCGGCAACGGCCCGAGGCGTACGCGGCACCTGCGAGATGCGAGACGCCGGCCGCCCCGTTCCCCTCACCGACGAGGGCCCCACGGTCCATGAAGTCGACCTGGACGAGGCAGTCGGCCGCAATCAGTTGGCCCGCGCCGTCATGGCAACGGAAACGCTGGCCGAGGTAGAGGCGCACAGCCGCGAAATCTGCGGCTCCTCGGAGATCGACTACGAACGCGACAGGGCCGCCTCGCTCAAGGAACAGCCACCGGTCGAACTCGACCCCGAGACCGTGCTGCTCCAACTCGCCCGGTTCGAGGCCGAGGCCCGAAGCCGCGGAGTCACCCATGCGACGTTCCGCCGTATCACCGAGGTGCTGAACCTCGACGGTTCCCTGCGCGAGGACCTGCACCAACTGCTCGTCCGCAACCGCCCGGAGCGATACGCCGCACCGCTGTGGAGCGTCACGGCCAGTGGTGCGACGGGTTATGAGGAACCGTCACCATGAGCGCATTCAGCAGCGACCTCGGTCTGAGCGTGCAGGACGCCACCGGCAACGGCACCGAAATCGACGTGGCGACCAACTTGTTGAACGGCGACATCAGACTGTCGATCCTCTGGACTCAAGAAATCCTGCTGTCTCCCGATGACGCCGAGCAGGTGGCCCAAGCTCTTCATCGGGCTGCGCAACAGGGCCGCGGGATCGCGGCGGACGCAAGACATTAGAGCGCGACGTGCGCCACTCAGGCTCATTTGAGCGGCAGCCTTCCACAGGGGGGCCATGTGCTCGGGCAGCAGGGTTGGTTGCCCCTGCCGCGACGTCAACGTGTCGAGGACGTGGACCGCACCGCCGCACAGCTCCAGGCACTCGTCGCCGGCGCGATCAAGACCTGAGGGGCCACGGCCACCGCCGCCACCGCCACCACCAGGCCGACGATTCACTTCCCGGTGACCGCCGGCCGCCAGGCGCTGATCCGCGTTCGAGGTCGCTCACCTGTCATGCAAGGAACGTACAAGACAGGTGCCGGGTCGCAGCGGGACGCTCGTCGCATGAACGAACCCAACACAGCTGTCAGCCTGGCGCACAGACTTTCTCAGTTCAGCGAGCTCTGGACCCAGAAAACGATCGCCCGTCTCAACGACTACGAGGTCAAACTCGCCAAGTTGAAGGGGGAGTTCGTCTGGCACAAGCATGAGGACACCGACGAACTGTTCCTCGTCATCAGCGGACGACTCACCATCCAACTGAGGGACGGAGACGTCGTGCTCGAACCCGGAGAGCTGTTCGTTGTGCCCCGTGGCGCCGAACACTGCCCGGTGGCCGACGAGGAGACCGCGGTTCTGCTGCTGGAGCCAGAAGGAGTTCTCAACACGGGTGACGCGGGAGGGCCACGGACCAAGCCCGCAGAGACCCTCGACTGACCGGACCACGCACCGACCGACACCGGCACGGTCAGCGGCCAGCGGTCACGCGTCGTCCAGTGGTGCTCGACGGAGAACTCTTGGCGTCCGGCGGGCTCGAACCCGGCACGGGACAACACTTCGTGGTCGGGGTCCCGCTGCCCTGGCTGGTCCCAGCCGGGCGGAGCACGGCCGGACGCGCCCAGGGCGTTCAGCGCGGTCGACGCCGCCCTCGCACCCTGGCTGCCGAACGCGTAACGGCCTGACACACTGTGGTTTTTCCCTCTCGGGTGAGCTAGAAATTCCCTGATCTCACCGTCATCAGTGGGTTATTGACGACACATCAGCCCGAGGGGAAACGCGCAGTGACTACGCCAGATCCCGTCTCCGGCTCCCGGGCGCGGAGAGCCTTCACACGTCTGAGAATCGCCGGAGCCGCGGCAACCGCCCTTGTCGTCGCCGGAACGGGGGCCCAGGCGATGGCCGCTCAGCCGACCGGCACGAACCAGACGACCCAGACGGCTCGGACGGCCTCGCAGGAGGCGCCGCCGGTTCCGTCCCTCGTCTGGTCCGACTGCCAGGGCGGCTTCGAGTGCGCGAACGCCGAGGTCCCGCTGGACTACCGCGCACCGCAGGGCCGCACGATCACCCTGGCCGTGATCCGCAAGAAGGCCGCGGACCAGGCGAAGCGGAAGGGCACCCTCTTCCTGCAGCCCGGAGGGCCGGGCAACTCCGGAGTGGACTTCGTCCGCAACAACTACGCGGACCTGCCGGCCGCCCTCCGCGACTCGTTCGACGTCTTCGGATACGACGTACGCGGCGTCGGGCGCAGTTCGGCGCTCCAGTGCTGGGACGACCAGCGATACACCCAGGCCGTCACCCAGGCCAAGGGCGTACCCGGCCCGGACGCCTTCGGTCCGGCCCTGCGCGAGGCCGCCGAGTTCAACCAGGCCTGCGTGGACAACTCGGGCGAACTGCTGCCGTACGTCGGCACCGAGTACGTCGCCCGCGACATCGACCTGCTGCGCCAGGCGCTGGGGGAAGACAAACTCACTTACTACGGGCGGTCGTTCGGCACCTACATCGGCACCGTCTACGCCGCCCTCTTCCCGGAGCGGGTGCGCGCCCTGGCCCTCGACGGAGCGTACGACCCGGTGCACTACGCCAACCGGCCGTACGCCTATGACCGGCCCCAATACCTGGCCCTGGACGGCGCGATGAGCCGCTTCCTCGACTGGTGCGCCGCCGACCAGGCCACCTGCGGGTTCGGCGACGGCGACCCCCGGGCGGCGTTCGAGAAGCTCAAGGCCGACCTGGACGCCAACCCGGTGCCGACCGCGAACGGCGGGCAGGCGAACGGCTACACCCTCGTCTACCGCCTGATGTTCAACATCAACGAGGGCAAGGTCATCTGGCCCTCGTTCGGTGAGGCCCTGCGCAAGGCCCAGCAGCGCGACAACACGTCCTTCCTGCTGAGGCCGCCGTCCCCGGCCAGCTTCGACTTCCTGGGCCCGAACGTGGTGGTCGAGTGTGTCGACCGGGACTACCCGCGTGACCCGGGCCGGCTGGAGCGCAACGTCACCGCCAATGCCCAGGCGGCGCCGCTGCTCGGCCCGGCCATGGCGTACGGCCCGCCGACCTACGACCACCAGCACGCCACGGCCTGCACCCAGTGGCCCGGCGAACGCGTCAGCCGCTACGACGGCTCCTACCGCGCGAAGGGCTCCGCGCCGATCCTCGTCGTCGGCACCACCGGCGACCCGGACACCCCGTACCAGGACGCGGTGGCCCTGTCCCGGCGGCTGGACAACGCCTCGCTGCTCACGTTCAGGGCCGAGGGGCACACCGCCTTCGGCAGGAGTGCCTGCGCGACGGACGCGGTCACGGGCTATCTGGTGGACCTGAAGGTCCCGGCCTCGGGCACGACCTGCGCGGACGAGACCCAGCCGCCCTCCTCCACGCCCACGGTGGCCCCGCCCGGCACGACGCTCGGTGAACTCCGCAACGGCGTCAACGAGCGCCTCGACCGCATCGGCACCCTGCGCTGATCCGGTTCCGGCCGACAGGCCTGACCGCCGGTCCGGCACCGGCGGTCAGGCCGGACCGGCGGTCACGGGCAGTCGTACGTGAGCTCAGTGGTGACCGTGCGGTGGGTGGGGGAAAGGAGGCGCAGTTCGGCCCGTGCCGTGTAGTGGCCCTTGCCCTGGAAGGTCCACCGAAGGTGCAGACGTGCCTGTCCCTGGTCCCGGACCACCACTTCGCGCAGGACTCCCGAGGCGGTTCCGTCGCTTCGGATCCAGCGGTAGGAGAACGTGCCCGGCCGGCCGTTCGTGGCGACGACGCCGACGATGTCCGCGGTGTCGTCGCACCCCAGAACCGCCGGCCGGGCCGTCACCTCCACCGTGCGCAGCGCGACGGACGGCCCGAGGCGCTGCCAGGCCAGGAACGCGATGACGCAGATCAGCACCAGCGCCGGCAGAGCGTGTCTGCGCAGACGGCGACGCGGGTGCGGGTGCGCGACGGGCGGTGGCACGGCGGGCAGCGTCCCGTGGGTGCGGTGCGCGACGGCGGCGGTCACACCCGGGCCGAAGCGCAGCACGGTGCCTTCGACACGATCCGGCCGCGTCGGCGTCGTCGGCCCTACCAGGGGCGTCCCTACGAGGTGCGTCCCCACGCGGGTGGTGTCGTGCGGCTCGGGTCTCTGGATCCAGTGGCTGGCCAGCACGGTGGCGCTGTACTCGGCGTCGGCGGAGCCGGGTTCGTCACCCGGGGCGCGGCTGTCGTTCCGATCGGTCATCGGATCTCACACTGCCTGGTCAGAAGCTGCTGCGAGGCGCCGCCGTCGGCGGAGGCCGGAGTGGTCGTGGCCCGCACCGCCCAGTAGCAGCCGTTGCCCTGGAAGGTGTGGTCGACAGTGAGCGTGTACTGGGTGGCGCCGCTGCGCTCGAAGGTCTGGGACGCACCGTCCGGGGTGCCGAGCTGTCCCTTGGTGTCGCCCGTGAACCACGAGACGGTGAGCGACACCGGCCCGGTGCCGTCCGTGGTGATGTCGAGGGTTGCCGTGGCGGTCGTGGGCCCCGTCTGCCGGAAGCCCGACACCGCGACGTCCTTGACGGCGGGAGCGGCCGGCGAGGTGGGGGAAGCGGTCGTCGGCGTCGGCTCGGTGGTCGCCCCGCCGGGCGTCGTCGTCTCCTCGGCCGGAGCCGTGGTGGCGGACGCCGAGGGCTCGTCCGTGCCGGCGGTCACCGGGCCCGAGTCCGATCCCGAGTCCGAGTCCGACGGGCTGGGTGACACGGTGGACGTCGGGGGCGCCGACGAGTCGCCCGACGCGGTCGGAGCCGTCGGAGCGGTGAGCCCGTCCGGCTCCACGCCGGGCTGGGCGCTGGTGGTGGCCACGGCCTGCGCCGCCTGCTGCGGAGCCGCCCCCGGGATGTGCTGGATGCCGTAGGACAGCAGGACGCCCAGGATCACGGCCGCACCGGACACGAGCATCCCCAGGCGGCCGGGCCGCCACGACTGAGCCCAGCCGTGGCCCGGTTCAGGTACGGGTACGGGTTCCGGTTGCCGGCTCAGGACCGTGCGTGCGGTGTCCGTCGTGGTCCGCGGGGCGCCGCGGGCCGAGGGCAACAGCAGCGGCAGCAGTGCCACCAGCGCGGCGAGCCGTCCGCGGCCGCGTTCCTCCCAGTCGGGCCCGTACGAGACGCCCGCCGCCGCCTCCAGTTCCGTGACGAACGCCTCGGCGTGTGTGGGCCGTTCGTCCGGGTTCTTGGCCAGACCGCGCCGCACCAGCTCCCGCACCGCCTCGGGAACCTCCTCGGGGATCTCTTCGACGGGGATGGGCGCATCGACGTGCCGCAGCGCGAGTTCGGCGAGATGGTCACCCGAGTACGGCTTGTGGCCCGTCAGGCACTCGAAGAACGTGGCCGTGGCCGCGTACACGTCGGCGGCGGGAGAGGCGGGCGCGCCGGTCCACTGCTCCGGGGCCATGTACGAAGGGGTTCCCGCGATGCCGACGCTGGTGCCGGCGTCCACCGCGATCCCGAAGTCGACGAGCTTGGACGATCCGTCCGGCACGACCAGGACGTTCTCCGGCTTGTAGTCGCGGTGGACGACGCCGATGCGGTGCGCGTCGGCCAGACCGAGCAACGATCCCTTGAGGACCACGAGCGCGGCCTCGGGATCGAGCGGGCCCTGTCTGGCCAGCAGGGCCCGCAACGAGACACCGTCCACCAGCTCCATCACGATGGCGGCGCCGTCCGGGCTCTCGACGTATTCGTACAGCACGGCGACGTACGGGCTCTCCAGCCCGCCGAGCAGCCGCGCCTCCGCCCTGAAGTCGTGCACGAAGCCCGGCCGGGTGCGCAGTGACTCGCTGAGGTACTTCACCGCGACCGCAACGCCGGTCTCCTCGTGCACGGCCAGTACGACCCGCCCGCTTGCCCCTGATCCGAGCTCCAGCGACTCGGTGTATCCGGGCACTGTCCATGTGCTCATTTGCCCCCCCAGGCCGCCGAGCCGCCGGAACCTCACCCGCTCCGGAGCTTCGGGTCACGCTTTGGGGGACACATTTTCGGCCACATCGGTTGCGGTGCGCCAGCGGTGCGGCGAACCGTGTTTCTCCGCATGCCACGAAGCCAACTCGTAACCGGAACGGGTACAACCTTCCGCCATACCCGCTCATCTCACCCAACAGAAGCGTTACGCAACCAAGGGGGACATGATGCGACGAATCGGAGCGGCAGCGGCGGCACTCGTCCTGGCGGGGACCGTACTGGGGGCGGGGGCGACCACAGCGGGCGCGGCCCCGACGGCCGCCTCACGCGCCACGACCTGCCCGACGGGCTGGGGCAGCGGCACCAAGGGCGGTGTCGCCGCCGGCGCCGTGCCACTGGAGGACATCAGGACCGGCCGGCACGACTGCTTCGACCGGATGGTGTTCGACGTCCCCGGCGGCGGCGGTCACATCGGCTACTACATCAGGTACGTCGACCGGCTCCACCAGGACGGTTCGGGTCGCTACATCCCGGTCGCCGGCGGGGCCGTACTCGAAATCCGTGTCGCCGCGCCGAGTTACGAGCCGGAAAGCGGCGCGCCCGCGTACCCGGGACGGGTGGCCCGCCCCCTGCCCGGTGTGGACATCGGCGGATACCGCACCTTCAGGGACACCCGGTTCGCCGGCAGCTTCGAGGGCGAGACACAGATCGGTCTCGGTGTCCGCGCCCGGCTGCCGTTCCGGGTGATCCAGCTGCCCGACCGCCTGGTGCTGGATGTGGCCCACAGCTGGACGAGCAGGCGCTGACCGGACCTCTCCAGGAACATCGCGAGGCGGCCGCAGGTGACGTATTCCTGCCATCCCGGTCTCGTGGACCTTCGTCCCCGAGAATCCCTCGTGACGGAAGAGCATTTCGGTCATACGATGGCAAGTGGGTCAGCGCACTCTCACGTGCAATGGCCCGGAAGGGCGGCCCCGGTGTGTTTGCGCCGGGGCCGTTGTACCAGCGGTGCGCAGCGCCACCGGCTGGTCTTCTCTTCGTCCCACTCGACGAGTGCGCTGTCCTGTGTCAGGTATTCAGGCCCTGGAGCGCTTCGGCGCCCTCGATGAAGGCGCGGGCCAGGTCGGCGAGGCGGCGGTTGTGGGCGCGTGCGTAATCGCGCAGGGCGGTGAAGGCCTGTTCCATGTCGACGCCCTGGCGTTCGGCGAGCTTTCCCTTGGCCTGTTCGATCAGTACGCGGCTGTTCAGGGCCGTCTGGAGCTGTTCGTTGAGGGCGGTGCTGCGGTGCGCGGAGCGCTGCTGCAGCAGGCTGATGGTGGCGACGTCGGCCAGGGCCTGGGCGAGGGGCGTGGCGGCCGGGTCGAAGGGGCCCGGGGCGGCGCGGAAGAGGTTCAGTGCGCCGACGACCTCGTTCCGCAGGCGCATCGGCAGGGCCTGGACCGCTCCGAAGCCACAGAGGCGGGCTGCCTCGGCGAAGTGCGGCCACCGGTCGGCCTGCGTGCGCAGATCGGGCACCGTCACAGGTACGCCCGTGCGGAAGCACTCCAGACAGGGGCCTTCGTCGCTCTGCAACTGGAAGAGCTCCAGGAGTCGCACCTGTTCGTCGGAGGCGGCCATGACACGGAGCTCGCCGTCCCGGTCGGCAAGGAGTACGCCGGCCGCGCTCGCGTCGAGCATGCTCACGCAGCGGTCGGTCAGCAGGCGCAGGAAGTCGATCAGGTCGAAGTCAGCGACCAGGTTGTCGGCCAACTCGACGAATGTCCTGGCGAGGAGCTGCTCATCCATGGTGCACACCCTCTGTCGGAACCAGTCTCGCCGGGAAGGAGCGGGAAGTACAGGGCGGTTGGGGGTACGTGGCCACTCGTCAGTCCCCGTCGTCGGCTCTCCCGGGCTCCGGCCCCGGGGTTCGGGTCCGGGTCCGGGTCCGCGTCCGGGTCCGGGGGAAGGCGGAGCCGGTGGTCACCACGTCGGCCGCGACATCGGCGAGACGGCGTCCGTACGCGTAGGCGTAGGCACGCAGCCGTACCAGGGCTTGCGGATATCGCGAACACGGGCCAGCGGGCTCGCACTTCATCGGTGCGCAGATCGGGCGTCAGCACCGCGAGGCCGAACGCGAAGGCATCGATGCACGGCCCCTCGCCGAGCGTGAGCTGCAGCTCTTCCATCTGTTCGCTGACGTCGTCGGTGCTGCACAAGGGATGACAGGCCATGATGTCCGACATCGCCGACACGCCGGCCCCGCCGATCGGCAGCGCGGCCACCGCTGCAGTGCACACGTCCACCACGCCGACCCGCGCCCCCCTGCCTGGCCGCCTGCTCGGCCACCAGCAGCGTGATACGGGCCGACCGCCCGGCGTTCATCAGTCGTGCCGTTGGGTGCGGTTGTCGTGGCCGAGCCCGTCCGGCCGGGCCGCCGTGCGCGGTCCGAGGGGAAGGACCAGGGCCCGCAGCACCGCGGGGCCCGACGGCCTGCGGACCTCTCCGATGTCCTGCCACCCCCAGAACAGGAAGGCGTCAAGGCTTGCGGAGTCGGCCTGATCCACCAGCGTGGCGCCGAGCGAGGCGTGCTGGTCGGCGAGCAGCCGTTGCTGCAGCCGCCGGGCGAGGTCCTGGTTCTGCGCATGCGGGTGCACCACGATCTCGGTGATCGCGAAGACATGTCCCGACACTGTGAGCTGTTCGATGCTCTGTGGCAGGGTTCCGTCGAACCCCCGCCACCATGTCCCCTCGCGCCGAACGGGGAATCCGAAGGCACATCCCACGAACGCCGTGTCCTCCGCGATCAGCAGGGCGAACCCAGGCCGCCGAATGTCGCCGGTGAGCCGCCGCAGAAATGCCTCCCTGCCCCGGTACTCCTCACCGGACTCCGCCCGGGAGGACTCCACGTACAGATCGGCCAGGTCCTCCCGCAGGCCCTCGGCCTGCCAGCGGTTCAGCCGGCGCAGGCGCACTGTCTCCATGCGGAAAGGCGCGTTTCCTTCACCCTGCGGCGGCTGCCCCCGCCGGGGCGATGCCGTCACAGCGCACCACCCGGGACGGCGGGAATCGGATGCGACGGTCCCCCAGCGGCATGCGGCTCGTGGAACGGGAAGAGCAGGAAGCCGGATCCGGTCATCTCGATGATGCGAGCCATCGTCCGTGGTGGATAGTGCAGTTGCAGGGTCGTTCCGGACTCGTCGGCGAGCCTGGATGCCGTAAGGAAGGCGTTGAGTCCGCTTGCGTCGCAGAAGGTGACCGCGGTGAGGTCGACATCGATGGCGCGGATGCCGTCGCGCAGGCACTCCGCCAGCGATGCCCGCACCAGCGGCGCGGTGGCCAGGTCGATCTCTCCCGCCAGGGTGATCAGAGCACGGGTGTTCCGGTCGAGCCGGTAGACGTTCAGCTGTGGAAGGGCCATGACGCCTCGGTTCACGAAACCCGCCGGACAGTCTCACGCGTCGGCGGACTGCCGACCTGACGTGGCACATGACCGAAGCGGATACACACAGGGTGATGGGGGACGAGCGTCCCGACCGACTGAGTTCCCGTCAGTGGTGTCCGGGCCGTTCTTCCCGGGGAATGCGTCCGGCGACCGGACCGCAGGTCCGCTCTCCGCAGGCATCGTGTGCGACTGCTGGTGTGCCGCCGAGGTCTGGGACGCCCACACCAGCAGCATAGTCGGCGAATCGGTCCGCCGAGTGGCGGGAGACGGGGCCTGCCGGGCAGCCCGGGTGAGCACCAGGCGTGCGACGCGCGCACGACGACGAGCCGGACTGCACCCGGCGCCCGCACGCCCGCCATCCTCTTGCAGCGTCGTGGTCGCCGCCGGTGGTGCGCCCACCGGCGGCGACCACGCGGCCCTGACGCGCCGGCCCCCAAGTCGGCGGTTCCAGGGCATGGGCCCCTCATCGGGCTGCGGCGGCACGCTCGATCGAGTGCACTGCGGCGAGGTCCGATTGGGACATGTGGCATGGGCACGGCCGCGCAGAGGCGGCCGGAATACGGGGGTGGTGTCGGAGGCTGTGGCCTCGGCGTTACGCCCGAGGACTGGGGGCGCGGGAAGTCGGTGATGGTGACTTCGGAACCGTGCTCAGGCTCGCAAAGCGCCTGACTCACCCGAGCGTAGGCCAACGGGGCACGTATGGACAGTCCGCGGGCATCAATGTGCGGGTGCTGCTGACGGCACTGCTGCGGCTACTGCTGTCAGCGCGGCTGCGGATGCTCCAGTCCAGGAAGGCATCGGGGGGTGGCTCAATGTGGCGCGGCCGTCCGGCCATTGGTGCCGCGGCCGGCGTACGGTGGCATCACCGGGGACTCTTCGACGTCGGCCCTCCGCCGGTGTCGTTCTCGGCGAACGACAGCACCGGACCGCTTCGCCCCGGCCCGGAGACAAGGGTTCGCGACATGAACGCGCCCGTCGATCACCGCCTTTCGTCCGAGGCCGACCGCCGGACTCGGTATCTCGCCCCCCGGCTCGGCCTGAGGCGATGCGCGAACTTCCCTCGCTCACCGACCTGTTCGACTCCGTGCGTGGCCGAGCAACCCGCATCGCGGGCAGCCGCCGCTCCCGGCCCGAAGCCCCGCTCCTGCTGCCAGTGACCTGGCGCCACACCCCTGATCCCGACACTCGGTCGCCCCCCTGTCCTGACGCCCGGTTTACCTCGTCGGCTCGTGCTGTCACCATGCCGAATCCGGGGGTGTTCGTCCCACGGCCGGGGGAGGCTCGTATGACAGACGTGTACTTGCGCAGACTGTCCCGTTGGCAGGCCGAGCAGCAGCGGGGCGTCGTCGCGGACGTCCATGTCACGGCGTACCGCGGTGCCGCGGGTGCCGAATACCGTGACCGCCAGAGCTTTCTGAACCGGTTCGAGCGGCATGTGCAGCGCACCGACTTCGACATGGTGGTCGCCGACGCGGCCGGTTTGGTCGGCTGCGCCTACGGGTTCCGCGTGGCTCGTACCGGCGAGTGGTGGTCGGGCTTCCGGGACGAGTTGCCGGCGGAGATTGAGGAACTCACGGCCTCGGGCCGGACCTTCCTGCTGGCCGAACTGATGGTGCTGCCGTCCCAACGGCGCCGCGGCATCGCGACCCGCCTCGGCGAGCGGTTGCTGGCCCGCCTCGACGCCGATCTGGTCGTCGCGGCCGTGGACCGGCCCGGCGAAGGCGACCGGAAGACCGCGGCGGAGGAGACCTTGCACGCCTGGGGATGGTCGAAACTCGGCGGACTCGGCCCTCGAGTCGCTTCAGACGTTGGTTCCGGTTGGAATTCCGGTGACGGTGCCGGTGACGGTGCTGGTGACGACCGGGACACAGCTGCCCGGGAGGTGTGGATCCGCAGGCCGCTGCGATGATCCCGCGGCGCCCCGGCAGACGAGGCCCCGGCCGATGACCCTGTGCCCCTCGGGCTCCGGCGGCACACCGCAGCGCGATCACCAGGTGTCTGCTGCCTGGTCCACCCTCGTGTGCGCGACGGCACGCGAAGCGGTCAGGCCGTGGCAGGGGCGGCCTGGGCGGTCAGCCGACGGATGACCTCGGTCAGTCCGGTGACGACCTCGGCGTCGTCGGCGGGGTGGGTGTCGGCGAAGCGGTTCAGGGAGCCGGGGATGGACAGTTTGGCGTCCTCGAGGACGGCGCCGCCGGCTATACCGGCTGCCTTGCGCGCGTCGTCCTGCGCCCACACGCCGCCGTACCGGCCGAACGCGGTGCCGACGACGGCGACCGGCTTGCCGGAGAGGGCGCCGCCGCCGTACGGGCGGGACAGCCAGTCGATCGCGTTCTTCAGCGTGGCCGGAACGGTGCCGTTGTACTCGGGCGAGAAGAGCAGGAAGGCACCGGCCCGGTCGGCCGCCGCGCGCAGACTCACGGCGCCGGCCGGAAGACTCGCCTCGGTGTCGATGTCCTCGTTGTAGAAGGGCACGTCGGCCAGCCCTTCGAACAGCTCGATGTCCACCCCGTCGGGAGCGTGCTTGACCGCGGCCTCGGCGAGCTGACGGTTCGTTGATCCGGTACGAAGGCTGCCGACGAGCGCCAGGATGCGCACAGACATGGGGAACTCCTGAGGATGGAAGCTAATTATGCTAACGATAGCACGTAGCATTAAGGCGCCAAGAGGCAGGCTTTCGCAATCATTGCGCCATCGTTAGCATGAGGGGGCGATACCGTCACCCCGCCTGCTACTCCCGGTGACTTCGTCCCTCCGGCGCGGAGGAGGGCCACTGATTCAGCGTCTCGTCCGGTGCGAGCCGGGACAGCGCTTCCGTCAGGCGCTCGACGACCTCTTCGATCTCCCGGAGAGTGTGGTTCCGCTCGGTGATGATCGCCGAGAGCAGCAGGGCCGTCAGGGACACGGTGCCGTTGAAGGCCTGCAGGATGACCATCTTGGCGAGGAGATCGTGACCGGAGAACGGACCCGCCCCGTCAGCACCCGCGTCGATGGCGATCACGGAGGCGATCAGCACACAGGGGGCGGCGCCGACCAGCTGGAAGCGGAAGGCCGCCCAGATCACGAAGGGGACGACGAGGAAGAGAAGGTTGAGCGAGCTGCGGGTGGCCACCGCGGAGGCCGCCGCCGTGCCGCCCAGCAGGGCCACCGCCTCGGCCCAGCGGAGGACAGGCGCGCCGCGCGGCCACTCGGCGGTGCGCACGGCCAGCAGGAACGGGGCGATGACCAGGACCCCCATCGCGTCGCCCGTCCACCACACCGACCAGGTCGGCCAGAAATCGTGGGCCGTCAGCGCACCGGAGGCCACCAGGACTCCCGTGCCGACCGTCGCGCTGATCACCATCCCGCCCAGGGCCCCGAGGAAGACCAGCGCCAGAGCGTCCTGCAGCCGGTCGAGAGCGATACGGAATCCCACACGCCGCAGGAGAAGGCAGGCGCAGACCGGGGCGAGCGTGTTGCCGACCGTGATGGCGAGCACGGGGAGGATCGACGGCCCGAGCGCCACGTTCACCAGGAACGCCCCGAGAGCGATGCCCGGCCACGTACGAAGGCCCCACAGCATCAGGACGACGAGAGCGATGCCGGTGGGCGGCCAGAACGGCGTGACCTGCCCTCGCACCAGTTGCTGCTCCAGCCCGATCTTGGCGGTGACGTAGTAAACGGCCGCGACGGCCGCCATGCGCAGGCCCTCGGCGGCGTACAGCTGGAGCCGCCCACGGCGCGACGCATCGGTCATCCCCGCCTGCCCCGGCGGTCATGCCGGGCGAGGCGTGCCGCACCGGTGTCGTACAGGCCGCGCATGCCGCTCACCCTCCGCCCTGCCGCTGCTCCGGGAGCCCCCCGTAACGAAGGACGAGGACCGCAGCGTCATCGCTGTGGCCGGTGAAGTCCGCCACCTTGATTATCCGCGCGGCCAGCTCGTCCGGCTCGGTGCTACAGGCGCCGCCGACCAGCTCGACCACCCGCCCGAGCCCTTC
This sequence comes from Streptomyces montanus, assembly GCF_005786655.1. Taxonomy (NCBI): domain Bacteria; kingdom Bacillati; phylum Actinomycetota; class Actinomycetes; order Kitasatosporales; family Streptomycetaceae; genus Streptomyces; species Streptomyces montanus. Next base: position 103,545 of record NZ_VBZC01000006.1, on the reverse strand, counting down.
CTCGATCGGGTAGCTGGGGCCTTCCACCACGCCATCGGTGAGCAGCACGAACGCGCACACGTCGGTCAGCAGCCGGCGCGTCGACGGGTAGCTCTCGCCGGCGTTGATGCCCAGCGGCAGACCGCCGTCGTTCAGGATGATGTCGCAGCGGCCGTCGGCCGTGGCCCAGACGGCGGGGACGTGCCCGGCGCGGGCATCCGCAAGCTCGCTCGTGACCGGGTCGAAGCGCAGGAACGAACAGGTCACGAACAGCCCGGAGTCCATGGAGACGAGCAGGTCGTTGGTGCGCCGGAGTACCTCCCCCGGGTCCGTGGTGGCGATCGCGACGGCGCGCAGACAGGTGCGTACCTGCCCCATGAGAGCCGCGGCCTCGACATCGTGGCCCTGCACATCTCCGATCGTGAATCCCACCGAGCCGTCCGGCATGAGGAAGCCGTCGTACCAGTCGCCCCCGATGTCCAGCCCGGCCCGCGCGGGCGCGTACCGTCCCGCCACCTGCAGGCGGGGCAGGACCGGCAGCTCGGCGGCCAGGACCTGGCGCTGCAGCGCGGCGGCGAGTTCCACGCGGGCCTGCTGGAACTCGATCCGGTCCAGAATCCGGCCGGTCAGATCCCCCAGCGTGTGCAGGAGATCTCCGGGGTCCATGGACGATACGGTGCGGCGGCGAGTCATGGCATAACACTCCGGGAATTTTCGGAGATGCGCCATATGTCATGAATTCAAGGTACGCCAGTTACGGAAAGATCCTCCTGATGGTCAGGCCGCCGAGGAGCGGGTCACCTGGGGGTGGCACCCGAGCGCCGCGCGCATGTGCGGGAAGGCTGGGATGCTGAGTGAGGAAGCGCTGCCCATGACCTGACCCTTACGGACTGTGGCGGTGAGCGCCGTGGCCGAGACCGACGAGACCCATGAGAACGGCGAGAACGGCGAGAACGGCGAGAACGCTCAAGGGCCGATCATTCCGGCCGATCCGGCCGATCCCGTTGTTCCGTGCGCCGATCCCCTGGGTGACCCGTTTCTGCGTACACGGATTGTCCTGCCGACGAGGCCCACCACCTTTCTGCGGCGGCAGCGGCTGGTCCACCACCTGGACCAGGCTCTGCAGACGCCGTTGACACTGGTCAACGGCGCGGCCGGCGCGGGCAAGACCCTGCTGGCCGCCGACTGGGCCGCCGGCCTGAGGCAGTCGGTCGCCTGGCTCACCGTCGAGGTGGGCGACCGGCGACCCAGTGTGTTCTGGGCCTACGTCCTCCAGTCCCTGCGCGCCTGCGGTGCGCAGGCACCCGGCGCGGTCGGGTTTCCGGCGGACGCGACCCGAGTGGACCGCAAGCTGCTGGCGGCGCTCGCCGCCGCTCTGAACGATCGTGACGAGCCCGTGGTCGTCGTACTCGACGAGTACGACCGCGTGACCGCCCCGGAGATCGCGGAGCAGCTGGAGTTCGTCCTGCGCCACGCCGGTCGGGGCCTGCGCCTGGTCCTCGTCACCCGCACCGAACCGCTGCTGCCGCTGCACCGTTACCGGGCGGCCGGCGAGCTGACGGAGATCCGCGCCGCGGAACTGGCCTTCACCCCCGAGGAGGCCGTCGCGCTGCTGGAGCTGCACGGTCTGAGCCTTCCGGTCCATGCCGCGGGCGCACTGGTGGACCGCACCCGGGGCTGGGCGGCCGGCCTGCGTCTGTGCGCCCTGGCCGCGCAGGAGAGCGCCGACCCGGAGCTCTACCTGAAGGAGTTCGAGGCGGACCGGAGTACGGTCGCCGACTTCCTGCTGGCCGAGGTGCTCAAGCGGCAGACGGAGGAGACACAGGACCTCCTGCTGCGCGTCAGCGTCCTGGAGCGCTTCTGTCCCGATCTGGCGAACGCGCTGACCCACCGGACGGATGCCGAGGCCCTGCTCGTCGGGCTGCACCGCGAGAACGCGTTCGTCGAGCACCTCGGGCACGCGTGGTACCGGCTCCACCCGCTGTTCGGCGAGATACTCCGGGCCCATCTGCGGGTGCGCCTGCCCGGGCTGGAGCCGGAACTCCACCTGCGGGCCGCGCGGTGGCTGCGGCGTCACGGAACTCTGCCGGAGACACTCGCCCACGGCGCCGCCGCGGGCGAATGGGCTTTCACCGCCGGTGCCCTGGTCGACGACCTGGCGATCGGACAGCTCTTCACCGGACTGCGCTCGGACGACCTGGACCAGTTGTTCTCCCGCATGGGGCCCGAGGCCACGGGCCTGGCGACGGACCTCGTACGGGCGGCCCGCGATCTGTCCCGGTGCGACCTCGACCGCGGCCTGGCCCACCTGCACCACGCCGAGGAGCGTCTGGCCGACGACTCCCCCGGCCCGGCGCACGACCGGGCGCCCGGCCCGGCCGCCGCCCGGCTGAGCTGTGCGCTGCTGGAGGCGCTGGCCGCCCGGCTGACCGGTTCTCCCGAACGGGCCGAAAAGGCCGCCGAGGCAGCCGATGAACTGCGGCAGCAAGTCCCCGCGCACCTCCTGGAGAAGCACCCGGAACTCACCGCACTCCTGCTGACCCATCTCGGCTCCACGCGCCTGTGGGCCGGGCGTTTCGACGACGCGCGCGCTGCCCTGTCCGTGGCGGCCGGCACTCCCGGTGGAGCCTCCACCGTGCTCCCCCGGGAGGAGTCGATGGGGCACCTGGCGCTGATCGACTATCTGAACGGCTGGCTCGGCAGGGCGGAGCGCAAGGCCCTGGCGGCGGTGTCCGAGGCGGAGCGGCTCGGCCTGCCCCAGCCGTGCGGCTCCGCCATCGGGCGGCTGGTCCTGGCCGCCGTGGCCGTCGACCGCCACGAACTGGGCCGGGCCCAAGTCCTCCTCGACGAGACGGCCGACCTCCCCTCGGGTACGCACGATCCGGTGATGGCGGCGGGACGGGCCATCACCACGGCCCGCCTCCTGTTGGTCAAGGGCCGCACACGAGCTGCCGTCGAGGCGGCGGACCCCGCCGTCTCCGCCGCCGTGACCTCACCCTGGGCGGCGAGCCATGAAGCGCTGGTCGCCTCCGCCGCCCACCTGGCCGAAGGTCGGCCGGAGAGGGCCGCCGAGGTGCTCCAGGGCGTGTGCGACCACCAGCCGGGTTGCGCCGTGGAGGCCGCGCGGATCCAGCTCGCCGCAGGCCGTCCCGCGGCGGCGAACGACCTGCTCGACAGCATCCACACCGACGGCCGGACCGGTCCGGCGGTGACCGTCCGGGCAGCGCTGGTGAGGGCTCAGGCCGCGGACGGGGCGGGAGACGCCGACACCGCCCGCAAGCTCGTCGCGCAGGCGCTCCTCGACGCCCGGCGCGAGCGGTTGCGGCGTCCGTTCCTCGATGCCCGGGCGTGGCTCCGGCCTCTGTTGGCCACGGCACCGCTCCAGGAGCTGGCCTCGGGCTGGCTCACGCCCGGTGCGTCGCGACGCGGTGAGTCGCGAGACGGTGAGCGGCGAGGCGGCGAGTCGCCCCGGCCCGAGGCGCAGCCCTCGCCGCTCGTCGCGGCGGAGCTGAGCGGGCGCGAGCGCGACGTTCTGGAGCGGCTGGCCCGGATGATGTCCACGGAGGAGATCGCCGCCGACCTCTACGTGTCGGTGAACACGGTGAAGACCCACCTCAAGAGCGTCTACCGGAAGCTGGCGGTGAACCGGCGCAGCGACGCGGTGCGCCGCGCGCGCGACCTCCGTCTGCTGTGAACGCGCGGCGGCATTGACCCAGGTGGTCCGGGTGCCGGGCGACGGGTCACCTGTACCGGGTGAGGCCCGCGGAGGCACCGAGGGCGGACGATCGCAGGGTAGGGCGCCGTCCGCCTGTCCCGAGGCCGCCCGTGGGAGAACCGCTCATGCGCTACGAGATCCGCGTCGACGGACATCTGTCGGACACGCTGGCCAAGGCCTTCCCTGAGCTGGGCCACGTGGTGATATCCGGCCAGACGGTCCTGTTCGGCCCTGTGGTGGACGAGGCGCATCTGTACGGGCTGCTGGAGCGCTGCCAGTCGCTGGGACTGCGCGTCGTGGAGATGCGACAGCTGCCGGAGTGACGGTGAACGTGAACGTGAACGTGTAAGGACCGCTCAGAGGCGCTCCGCCGTCATCCGGCGGAGCGCCTGTCGTCGTGCCGAGGGTGCGGGAACCGAGTCGGTCAGCCTTCTTCCTCCACCAGGTCGAACGCGTCGACGATCTTGCCCGCCGCTGATACGACGCGAGCACTGCCGACCACGGGGGCTATCGCGACCAGCGTCCCCTGCACCTTCTCCACGGGCACGCCCGCTGCGGCGGCCGCACCGACATTGAGCAGGTAGGAGGCGGGAGCCGCGTCCGTGGCCACGAGAGCCGCGATGCGCGCCAGCAGGTAGGTCTCCGGGTCCAGGCCCGACCGCTCGAAGGTGTCGAGCTGCATCTGGGCGAGGGTCTCGAACACGGGGGCATCGGCGTCGGCGAGAGCCTTCATTGTCTGTGTTGCGGTCTTGTCGTCAGCCATTTCTGCGGTTCCTTCCTAGGGAGGTGGTGTCGATGTCAGGAGGGGGTTTCGGTGTCGGAAGAGGGCCCGGTGTCAGGAGGGGGCCTGGCGGCGGCCGTGGCCGGTTCGGGTGCCGTTCTTGCGGCGGCGAGGACACCCAGGATGAGCAGGACGACGACGGCCAGCCCGACGACCAGGGCCACCGAGCCCGCGGTGGGGTAGTTCCACAGGAACAGGGTCAGAACCGCCAGCCCGATGACGATGCCCGTCGTCCAGCCGCGATGGCGGTCCAGCCACCGGCCCGTGCCTCCCGTCCGCAGTCCCGCCCGCGCGAGGAGGTGTCCGGAGGCTTCGGTGCCGCGCACGGTGACGGAGCGCAGGGCGCGGGCGACACGTCCCGGACCGTACAGATAGGCGGCGATCACGACGAACACCGCGATGACGAGCATCGTGACGGTGCTGTCCTTCAAGAACCGCACCAACTCGTCGTAGATGACGGCGGCCGCGCCCTCCGACTGGGCGGCGGAGGGCACCGAGTCCAGATAGACGCGGCGCATGACAGCCAGGCCCACGAGCAGCACCACCATCATCACGCCGACTCCGATGCCCGCGGTCATCAGCGCTCTCCGGTGCGACGGTGCCGCCCCCACGGCCAGGGCGACGAGCGCCACCACCAGCACGGGCAACCAGACTCCGAGAATGTCCAGCAGTCGCGCCGCGTCCTGGGCCTCGTTCAGCTTGTCGACCTGCACCAGTACGACGGACTTGTCGACGTCGGGGATGTCCGCCGCTTTGTCGAAACCGGCGTCGACCAGCCGGTGCTTCACCTCGTCGATCACGGTCCCGATGTTCAGGGTGATGGCGTCGCCCTTGGCCTCGACGGCGCTGCCTCCCTCACCGGTGAGGACGTTCAGCACGGCGGCATGTGCGCGGCGGTTGGCGATCTCCCATGCCTGGGCGAACTCGTCGCTGGTGACGACCTTGTTCACCACGTCGTGCACGACGGTGGTCACCCCGGTCTTCAGGACGCCGTCGAGCGCTTCCGCCTGGTCCACGATGGCGGAAGGAACGCCGTTGCGAGCCAGGGCATCGGCGAGAGCGTCGGTGACTTTCTTGGTGTCGATGTTGTCGACCACACGGTCCGTCACCCGGTCGGTCACCAGGTTCTGGACCGCCGGCTTCTTGGCGAGGGGCGCGACGGTTTCGACGTACCGGTCGGTGTCGGTGATCTCGGAGTCGATCCAGGCGGCGACCACGGCGAGGGGCGCGAGGATGAAGGCCAGCAGGAGAAGGACGGACGCGCCGGCATAGCGCAGACGGCGGTGGCGGGTGTGCGCATGGCGGCGCAGACGCTCGTACTCCGCCCGCTCCTCCGCGTTCAAGGGACGGTCGTCCTCGGAGCGCCGGGGGCCTTCGGGGCCGGTCGTGCCGGATGGCTCCATGAATTGCTCCCTTCGCGCAGGTCCCCGGGCCCCGGTGGCTCGATCGGCGCCGCGGGAGGGACCGGGCGGGCTCTGCCGTTCAGAGGATGAGCAGGATGAAGATCACGCAGACGATGATGTTGACCAGCCAGCTGTGGGAGTTCATCCAGTCCCGGATCCGGGGCATCGCGGCTTCGGCCCGCTTGTGGAACAGAAGGGTGATCAGCAGCGGCAGCGCGGCCACGAGAACCGTGAGCGCGATGAAAGGCAGAGCCTCGGCGAAGGACGCGTCGTGCTGTGCCAGGTTGACCCCGACGGTCATCATGATCATGATGTCCGACGGCATCACCAGGATGACCAGCAGACCGACCTTGAACGCCTTTCGCGGGTCCGCCGCCATCAGCGTGGTCAGCCACTTCGGCGGCTCGGCCGTCGCTCGGCCCAGCCAGTTCTTGAGTGCGCCGGCCGCCAGCAGGCCGACCAGCACGTACTGGATGATCTTTCCGGCCGAGCCGTTGTCGGAGGAGTCGCCCAGGTCGAGCAGTGTGGCGAGCCCCAGCATGATCGCCGTACCCGCTGTGGTGGCGAGTGCCACGCCGGCCAGGAATCCCAGGGAGACGCGCACCGCCTGCGGCGTGGTCACAAAGATGATCGCCGACATGATCTGGGGCCCCAGCATCATGGTGACGGCGAGCGGAAGAATCTGCAGACCATCCATGGGCCCCACCATCCGTCGGCCGGTGAGGGCAGGCATCCTCCGCAACGGGTGAACAGGGGCCGGCTCTTCGGCCCCGGCGGTGTACGTCCGCCCCGCACCGGGTGTGGTCCGCCCCGTCCCACCGCCACGGTGGTGCGGAGGGATCACCCGTCGAGGGTGACCCGGCGGCCGGCGACGGGCGGGACTCTGGAGCGGTGGGGTCCCCGTACTCGATCGCGCGAGGAGGAGCCATGACCATGTCGCGTGGTCCGGCATCGGGTGGCGGACCGGAACACGTGCCGGACGGGGCCGCCCCCGGCCCGGTGACCGACCCCGCGGAAGTGCTGGCACGACTCGGCCGTTCATGGACCTGGATCCTGGGCTCGGCGGTCGTGACGCTGGTGCCGGGCGTCCTCGTACTGGTCTGGCCGGACGAGACCCTGCACGTCCTGGCGGTCCTCATCGGCCTGTACCTGCTGGTGACCGGGGCGTTCCGGTTCGTGGCCGTCTTCGCCAGGGAAGGGCACGGCGAACGGCTCCCGGGCCTGCTCCTGGCCGTGCTCTACATCCTGGCCGGGGTGCTGTGCCTGCGGAACCCGCTGCAGACCATCGCCGCGCTCTCGCTGATCGTCGGGGTGGTCTGGCTCGTGTCCGGCGTCCTCACCCTCTACACGGCACTCGCCGCCAAGGACCTGCCGCACCGCGGCGTCGTGCTGTGCGTCGCTGTGCTCGGCATCGTCGCGGGGATCGTGGTGCTCGCCCTGCCGGCCGAGTCGGCCCGCGCGCTGACCCGGCTCCTGGGCCTGTGGCTCGTGCTGCTCGGCCTGGCCGAGGCGGCGGTCGCCCTCGCGTGGCGGGCCGCGCTCCGAAGGACACACAGCTGACCTGCGTCGACCGGGGGGATCCCGCGCCCCGCACACTCACCCTCGTCGGGTGAGGCCGCCCGGTCCTTGCCGTGGGCACGCTGAAGGCGGCACGAAACGGCTGCCGGGCCAGAGCCCGGGACGGAGGACGGACATGAGCGAGCAGATGTACTTCGCGTACGACTATCCGCTGCTGAGCGCCTTCTGGACCCTGCTCTGGTTCTTCCTGGGGATCATGTGGTTCATCCTGCTCTTCCGCATCATCCTCGACATCTTCCGTGACGATGATCTGAGCGGTTGGGCGAAAGCCGGCTGGCTGGTCTTCGTCCTCGTCCTGCCCTTCCTGGGCGCCTTCATCTACGTGGTCGCGCGCGGCAAGAACATGGGCCGCCGGGAAGCGGCACAGGCGCGCGCACAGCAGGAGGCGTTCAACGCCTACGTCAGGGAGGCCGCGGCCGGTGAGAGCCGGCCCAGCAGCGTCGACGAACTCACCAGGCTGTCCGAGATCCGCGCCCGTGGCGACATCACGGACGAGGAGTTCCGCAGGGCCAAGGAGCTCGTCCTGACGGGCCACGGTCCGGCGGGGCGCTCGGGTGCCGACACCTCTTCCACCTCCGGTCACTGAGCACGTCGAAGTTCCGGACAACACGAAACGAGGCAGCAAGATGACCACGACACACCCACGGCAAGCGCACGCGGCGAGGCAGGAATGGGCCGGCGGCCTGACGGCCTTCGCGGCCGTGATGCTCATGCTCGGCGGCGCTCTCGCCATCTTCCGGGGCATCATGGGAATCGCCGAGGACGATGTCTTCCTTGCGACGCGCAATTACGTCTTCGAGTTCGACACGACCGGCTGGGGCTGGCTCCACCTGGCCCTGGGCATCGTCGCCGTACTCGTCAGCCTCGGACTGATGACGACCTCATTGTGGGCGCGCGTCGCCGGCGTGATCATCGCGGGGTTCATCCTCATCGCCAACTTCCTCTCCCTGCCGTACTACCCGATCTGGTCGGTCGTGATGATCGCGATCTCGGGGTTCATCATCTGGGCCCTGTGCGTGGTCAAGCGCGACGGCTCCTTCGCCTCGTTCGAGCGCTGAGAGAGAGGCCAACGGGTGGGATGACACGGCGGGAACGCGAGACGCCGGTCCGACACCGTCGGACCGGCGTCTCGCCGCCGCCGTTCGTTCTCGGCGTCCACGCCCCAGTCAGCCGGCGTCCTCGACGTCCTCAAGTCCCGTCGCCCGGCCGTCGTCGTCCCATCGGACCTGCAGGACGCGCTCGACCGCGTCACGGTTTACGGGTCCGAATATGTGCGGGAACAAGGTGCTCCCGTCGACCCCGGGCGGCGGAGCGGGCGCCGCCGCCTCCCAGGCGCACGTCGCGGTGAGCCGGTCCTCGTCGAGGAGCAGCGCCAGCAGTGGCCTGGGAGCGGTGCGGTAGAACGCGTTGACGACGGCCAGCGTGGTCGCCTCGTCCGGGGAGCAGTGGACGAAACCGTCCTCCGCGAGGGAAGCGGGTGCGTACGGCTGTTCGGGACTGGCGTTCCACTCACCGAGCGGCACGACGTGATAGAGCATGAGCCGGTTATACAGCAGCCGTGCCGCCGCGCAGGTCCTGGATTCCGTGGGCGGTCACAGGGCCGCGGCCTCCTCGGTGGTGAGGAAACGGAGGTTCCGCACGTACTCGTTGACGAACATGGGCACGCCGTCCGAGGCCAGGTACCACTTCGGCTTGCCCGTGCTGTCGGCGATCACCTTGCCGTTGACGCGGAGGTTCTCGAAGGTGACGTCCTTGACGAGGCGATCGGCGTCGAGGCCCATCACCAGCGACAGATCGGCGTTCTTGCCGTTGTAGCTGAGGTCCTTGACGTAGACGGACTCGATGCCGCGGCCGGCCGCCGTGTTCCACTTCGGGTTGTTGGTGACCCGCATGTGGATGAGCTGGCCCCAGCGGAAGTCCTCCACGCGGATGTTGTCGAACGTGACGTCCCGGACGAGGTTGCCGTCGCCGACCATGAAGGCGATGGCGCCCTGGTAGAGCACCTGCGGCTCGCGGTGGTCGAGGATGTCGATGTTCTCGTAGCGCAGGTTCTCCAGCATCTCGGGGGCGTCGGGGTCCGGGTTGCCGTGCACGCCGATGTTGATCGGGTGGGCGACGTCGGCCCAGAGGGTGCAGTTCTTGACGGTGATGTTGCGGGTGTCGCCGTAGAAGTCCCAGCGGTGGGTGTAGAGGGCGATGGAGTCGTCGGACGTGCGCAGGAAGCAGCCGTCGATCGTGACGTTCTCGGAGCAGTAGAGCTGGATGCCGTCGCCCCAGCCCTGGTGGCTGAAGGCGCGCAGGTTCTTGATCTTGAGGTTCTGGGATTCGGCGACCCTGATGTTCTCGTACCGGGGGTTGAGGATCGTGATGCCGTCGATCGTGACGTTCTCGCACTTGCGGATGAAGACGGCGCCGCCGGGGGTGTCGTAGACCACGCCGCGGCCGATCAGCCGGGAGTTCTCCACCCCCTCGAAGATCACGCCGGAGGTGAGGACGGCGCCGGGCGCCAGGTAGACGGTGGTGCCGCTGGGCACCTTCAGCGTCCGGTCGGGGTGGGTGTGCAGACCGGGCCCGAAGTACATGACGTTCTTGTCGCCCTCGGCGGGCGGGTCCTGCTCGACCGGGTTCGCGAGCAGGTGCAGACAGTCGAAGATCTTGTCGTTGACCTGGACGACGAGGTTGCGGGGCCGGTCCAGCGTGAAGCGCGCGGTGCTGCCCAGCACCTCGGGGGTGATGCCGTACGAGTCCGGACGGATGCGGACCTTCTCAACCCCGCCCGGGTTGTAGGTGACCTCGACCTCGACGGTGCCGGAGAAGTCGAAGGCGGCCCAGGAGGAGCTCTGGGCCTTGTTGCTGCCGGTGGTGGGGTCGATCAGCGCGAGCTTGGCCAGGTAGACGTCGAGTCTCTGCCATGTACCGCCGAGCGGCCGGACCTTGACGGTGAAGGAGTTGTTGAGGGGCACCTGCGGAAGAGTCGGGTGCCTGACAACGATGTCTCCGGTGGTGCCGTCCTCCGCCGTGGCGGCGGCGGCCTGCGGGGAGCCCGCGACGCCGCCGGCCAAGCCGGCGACAGCGAGGGCTCCCGCGGCCTGGAGGGTGTTTCGCCGGGACAGGGACGAGCTCATGGTGACTCCTTGACGGGACGTGGGCGGGCGGCCATCTGCGGCCGGAGGTGAAGGGCCCGCTGCGGCGCGTATGAAGGCGGGCCGATCTTGTGGCCGCGCGGAAATCCGCGTCAAGGGCAAGTCTGGTTTTCGAAACTTCAGGGGCTGGGAGCGGCATGCCCGTCGGCGGCCGGCCGACCGCGGCTCGACGCCGGGCGTAAGACACCACAAGCCCGACTTGCCTGGAACGGCCGCCACTTCCGCCGTGAAAGGGGCCGCGGAGGCGACCCCGAAGTGAGGCAGCAGTCACGGTCGGTACCCACTGTGACGACTTTGACGCCTCATCCGATGTGTTTTTTGTGAGGACGGTGATGCAGATGATGCGAACGATGCGAAGAACACGTCAGTGAATGTGACGGATCCGGCGCCAATGTGGCGAGAACTGATGACTTCCTTACGCAAAGGACGCGTAAGGGGCTGTATGCCGTCAACGTGCGACCCTGGAGGTTTCGAGTGCGACCAGTGCGACCGTTCACCCTCAACTACACACTCCCCAAAGGGCTTCCGACCGTGGTGATGCCGTACCGCTTCGACACGTCGCGTCAACTGAACGTGCTTCCCAACGGCCGCCCGGCCGTCAGTGACCGGGACCTCCTTCTTGCGGTCGGCACGACGACGTCCACCGCCGGCTCCCAGACACACTTCGACGACTGACGACCGGTACCCGCATGACCGTACTGATCCTCACGTCCGAGGAGGACGTGACCGCCGACATGGTGGTGACCAGGCTGCACGCGACGGGGATACCCGTGATGCGGCTGGACCCCGCCGATCTGCCGGGCAAGGCCGTGCTGTCCGCCGAATACGCGCACGGCGACTTCGACGGCCACCTGTCGGTGAACGGGCATGTGCTCAGCATGGGAGGCCTGCGCTCCGTCTGGGTGCGCAGGCCCGGCGAACCGGCCGCGCACGCGGCACACCCCTCACCATGGCTGACCGCCGAGACGGGTCAGGCGCTGTTCGGAACGCTCCATTCCGCCTCCACACGATGGATGAACCATCCGCGCAACGCCGAACAGGCCCGCCTGAAACCATGGCAGTTGAGGGTCGCTCATCTCAGCGGCTTCGCGGTGCCGCCCACCGTCTTCACCACCGCCCCACGCGTGGCACAGCAGTTCACCGAGGAGCACCGGAGCGTGGTGGTGAAGTCCGCCTCGGGACCGCCGCGTGATGACCCCGCGCTGTCCCTGCCCACCACCCTGATCGGACCCGGCACGGACTTCTCCGCCGTTGCGGCCGGTCCCGCGCTGCTGCAGCGGTACATACCCAAGCGTGCCGACATTCGTCTGACCTGTGTCGGCAGCCGGCTGTTCGCCGCGCGGAAGACGGCCGAGCCCGGCCAGGTCGACGGCCGCTACGGCGACACCGAGCACACCTGGGAGGCGGTCTCGGTGCCCGAACGCATCGGCAAGTCGGTGCACGAGTACGTCGCCCTCGCCGGACTGGCGTACGCCGCCTTCGACTTCGCCGAGGACGAGGACGGCATCTGGTGGTTCCTGGAGTGCAACCAGGGCGGCCAGTTCGGCTTCGTCGAGCTGGAGACCGGGCAGCCGATCTCGGAGGCGGTCGCCCGGTGGCTGTCACCACGCAAGACGGACCGCCGTGTCACCGGGAGCCACTGGTGAGCCGCGTCACCGACCTGTCCGGACAGCGGCAGCGGCAGCGAACCTGGCCCAGAACCTAGCCGCGCCCGATCACCAGCCCGTACTCCAACGCGCTCGTCGACGACGGCAGCCCCAGACTCCTCGGCGTCAGGGCCGGGGAGCCCGTCGCCGTCGGTCCCTGCGCCGTGCCCGGGAGAAGCCAGACACCGCCCTTGGCGGAGTTCTCACCGGGAGCGCCCGCCGCGAGGTCCGCGTGGCCGTCCGCGTCGTAGTCCTGCAGACGGACCGATGCGCCGAACCGGTCGCCCCACTCCGCGGTGCCCGCGACACCGGCGGTGTTCTGCGTGAAGCCGAAGCTCGTCGCCGTACCGCCGGAGGTCAGCAGGCCGGTGGAGGTGCCGCGTACGGCGACCACCATGCCGGCGTTCTGCTGCGAGCCGACCGCCTCGTTCGGGTCGCCGATGGCGAGGTCGGCGTGGCCGTCGCCGTCGATGTCGCCCGCGGCGACCGCGGCGCCGAGGCGGTCCTCGGACTCGGCGGTGCCCGCGATGCCCGGGGTGTCCTGGTGGATGTCCTGGGTACGGGCGCCGAAACCGTCGGACTTCGAGCCGTACGCCACCCGCACCAGCCCGCCCTTGAACACCTCGGCACGGCCCGTGGAGTAGTCCGCGCAGTCCGGGGTGTCGGCCTCGTAGTTGGGGTAGCAGTAGCCGAGGACCAGGTCGTCCGTGCCGTCCGCGTCGAAGTCGGCGGCGGCGAGGGAGGCGGCGGAGGCCGTGGCACTCCACAGCTGCACCGGGGCGCCGTCCTGCCAGCGGTAGACCCGGGTGAACCTGGTCTCCGTCGCGCTGGCGGAGAGCGCGAGGTCGTCGTCGCCGTCTCCGTCGAAGTCACCGGTGGCCAGGGCGTTCACGCGGCCGAGGTCCGCCCCGGCGATCTCCCCGGTCAGGGTGTCCGGGGAGCCCGCGGTGAGCGGGCCGGGACGCAGCACGGCGCCTCCGTGCTCATCGGCGTCGCGGGTGAGCGCCAGGTCGGCGCGGCCGTCGCCGTTCACATCCCCGGCGGCGATCACCCGGCCGATCCGGGAGAGCTCGGTGTCGCCCCGCGCGACCGTGTAGCCGCCGCCGGTGAAGCCGGAGGCGGATCCGCGCAGCACGGTGACCGTGCCTTGTTCCGCGTACTTGTCGGAGGAGAGGGACTCGCTGGAGGCGCCCACAACCAGGTCGGCGTAGCCGTCGCCGTCGACGTCCGCGGCGGCGACCGCGGACCCGAAGAGATCACCCGCCTCGGGGGTGCCCGGCACCCCACTCGTGGCCTGGCTGATCCGCACGGAGCTGTCCGTGCCCGGGCCGTCCGGGCCGCCCCACACGACGTTCACATAGCCGGCCTTGGCCTGGTCGCCGACCTGCGCGGACGGCACGCCCACCGCCAGGTCCGGATAGCCGTCACCGTTGAAGTCGCCCGCCAGGCCGGAGGGGGTCGCCGCGACGGCGGCGGGGGCGCCGAGCCCTGCGGCGGCAAGGACGGCAGTGAGGGCGACCGTCGTGGCAACGGCCAGGGTACGTACGCGCAAGGTGGGGCTCCCGTCTCCAGAAGCCGGCGCCGGGTTCAACTCCCGGGTTCGAGGCTTCGGTGACGTACGACATGCGTGGTGGACGAATGGTTGTACGGGGCTGAAGAGGAGGTGTCGGGCACGTGGCGACTCAGCGAGTGCCTGCCTCTCCTCGCGGATCGGCAGCCGGCCAAGTCCTCTGTGTCGGGCAACACCCGAAACGCCTTGTGACGGCCCAACGGACGTACGGCACGAAAATCGCGGTGGTCGAGCGTGAGGATCGCATCCGTGTCGTAGTCGGAGGCGAGGGCCACGTTCACCGCGTCGGCGAGATCGAGTTCCAGCGCACCGTAACGAACCCGAACGGACTGGGCGGCGCCAAGGTGGTCTTCCGTGATTTCCGGTACGGAGATACGGCCTCGGCGCATCCAGTGCCGGATGTCGTCGACGGCGCTGACGGCGGCCTCACGGCCCAGTTCACGGGTGGCGACGTGGTCGAGTTCGGCGAGCAGGAGAGGGGACATGACCAGGAGTCCCGCGGCCAGAATCGCCTCGTTCGCGGCTTCGTGTTCCGGATGGGTGGAGTCCAGGGCGGCCAGGAGGCCGGAGGTGCCGGCGATGACGATGATCACGCCGCGGTTCCGGGACCGGCATCGGCCTCGCGGCGAACCGCGTCAGCCACCGCGTCGCGGACCTCGGCCTGAGACACCGTATGCCCCGGCCCTTCGAAGGTCCGCGAGAACAACGGCTCGTCCCAGACTCGGTTCGCCATGGCCGCGAGATGGATCCCCTGCCGGATGATCTCAGCCGCCACCGTGCCGCCTCCGGACACCGGAACCAAGGGCCGTATCGCCGGAAGAACGCCCGATGCCAGTAGCCCATTTCGGTCATACGATGACAAGTGGGTGAGTGCCCTTTCACGAGCCATGGCCCGGAAGGGCGGCCCCGGCACGGGTACGCCGAGGTCGGCGTACCACCTGCGCACAGACAGGGAGCAGGACGTGATCCATTCAGCCGACATTCGTGAGTGGCGCAACCGTGACGTGGTGGACTCGAAGCAGCACAAGATCGGCATGCTCGAAGCCGTCTATGTGGACACGACCACCGACGAACCGGCCGTGGCCACCGTCCGGACCGGGCTACCCACCCGCCACCGGCTGGTCTTCGTCCCCCTCGACGAGGCAGTCCTTGGTCCGGGCTACGTCAAGGTCTCCTACACCAAGGGACACGTACAGGGCGCCCCGTCGATCGGGACGGACGATGTACTGCCCGCCGAGCAGGAAGAAGCGATCTTCCGGCACTACGGCATGGCATACCAGCCGGGCGCCAAGGGCGAACGCCAACTCGCGCGGCGCTGACCGTCCATACGCAGGCAGCACGAGGAGGTTCGGGTGATGGCGCTCTTCCTCCTGCTCGTCCTCGCGGCTGTCGCGCTGGGAATCATCGGCGTGGCAGCGGACGGCCTGGGTTATCTGCTGGCCATCGGTATCGCGGTCTTCGCGGTCGATGTGGCCTTCGCTGGGATGCGCGGATTCCGGCGCGCCAAGCGCTGCCCTCTCCGCTGACACCGGGCAGGAAGAGGTGAATCGCCGCACCAATCGATCACAGTGGTCCGCGCATGGCCGAAATTAACTTGCCTAACTCAAGCAATCTGATTATGGTTGCCTGAGTTAAGCAAATCTTGCCCGCGCAGCACATGAAGCGGATGGAGACCGCCATGGACACCAGCACCCGGACCTCTGCGAACCCGGCGGACCCCACCGCTCCCGGCCCGCTCGCCTCCTTCGCCCGGTTCGTGCTGTGCGGCGGCGGTATCGGACTCCTCTCCAGCGGTGCTGTGGCGCTACTCGCCGGACTGATGCCCTGGACGGCGGCCAACGCCCTGATCACCGTCGGCTCCACTCTCCTCTGCACGGAACTGCACTCCCGCTTCACCTTCGGAACCGGGCAGCGCGCGGGATGGCGCCGGCACTGGCAGTCCGCGGGCTCGGCGACAGCCGCCTATGCCGTGACCACCGCCGCGATGCTCATCCTGCACATGGTGCAGCCGTCGCCCGGGATGCTCACCGAGCAGATCGTCTACCTCGGCGCCTCCGGCCTCGCGGGCATCGGCCGCTTCCTCGTCCTGCGCCTGTTCGTCTTCGCCACCGGCGGCAACCGCACCACAGCGCCGATACGGACGAAGAGCCCGACCCGAGTCCGTCAGCAGGCGAGCGGGACGGCCCCCTTGTCCATCCTGGCGCCCGCACCGGCATAGCCGGTTCAGTTCACCAAAAGATTGCTTGACTTAAGTAACACAATTCTGCTTGCCTAAGTCAAGCAATGAGCACAGCCACGAGCATCCCTTCGAGGGAGAGAGCGAGCCCATGAACATGGCCACGATGAAGTCCGTCCAGACCGCCGGCGTGCACAAGGTCGAGGTCGTCGACGTCGAGCGACCCGTACCCGGTCCGAAGGACGCCCTGGTCAGAATCCGAGCGTGCGGCATCTGCGGCACCGACGTCACCTTCCTGCACATGGGCGGCATGCCGGCCCAGGCCCACGCGGGCGGCGACATCGTCCCCGTACCGCTCGGCCACGAACCCGCCGGCGAGATCGTCGAGACCGGCGCCGAGGTCACGGGCCTGAAGGCCGGCGACCGCGTGGTGATCAACCCGCAGGACGCCCCGAGCGGCATCATCGGCTGCGGCGGCAAGTACGGCGGCATGAGCGAGTACCTGCTCGTCGAGAACGCCGAGGTCGGCAAGAGCGTCGCCGTCTTCCCCGACACCGTGCCCTTCGAGGTCGCCTCACTCAACGAGCCGATGGCGGTCGCCCGGCACTGCGTCAACCGCTCCGAGGCGGGGCCGGGCGACAAGGTCGTCGTCTTCGGTGCCGGGCCCATCGGTCTCGGCGCCGCGATCTGGCTCAAGCTGCGTGGCGTCGAGCACGTCGTCGTCGCCGACGTCATTCCCTCGCGTCTGGAGAAGGCGCTGGCTGTCGGTGCGGACGCCGTCATCAACTCCGCAACCGAGGACGTCACCGCCCGGCTGACCGAGTGGCACGGCCAGGCCGCCAACGCGCTCGGCCAGCCGCGCCCCGGCACCGACATCTACATCGACGCCGCCGGCGTCCCGGTCGTCTTCAACACCACCGTCAACGCCGCGAAGTGGGGCGCGAAGCTGGTCATGGTCGCCGTGCAGAAGAAGTCCGACGACATCGACCTCGGCGGCATGCTCCGCAGCGAGCTGACCCTCATCGCCTCCCAGGGCTACCCCACTGAGATCTTCGAGGTCACGCCCGAACTCGTCGAGCACCACGAGCGTTTCGCCAAGCTGATCAGCCACCGCGTCCCGTTCTCCGACGTCCACCGGGCCTTCGAGCTGACGCTCACTCCGGGCGCGGCGGAGAAGGTCGTCGTCAGCTTCGACACCGAGGACTGAGCACGCGGGTTCTTCTGCCGCCGACGGACGCCCCCGCCCCCGTCGGCGGCAGAAGAACCCGCGGCGGCCCACTCGCCCTCCCCTCACCGCCCCTCACGTCACCACCCGTCCCCTCAACCTCCCCTCGACCGCGTCCCCCTTCGCCCCCGCGTACAGGAATCCCCATGCCATGACCAGCAGCCCGCAGCAACTGCTGCGCAACCACCCGCGTGCCGTCGACTCCGCCGTGGCCGCCGCGGTCTTCGTGTGTTCCGTCCCGGGCAGCGTGTTCAGCCTCCCGGGCCGTGATCCGGGCGTCCCGTGGTGGCCCGGCGTCCTGCTGGCGGGCGCCTCGTGCGTCGCGTTGGTGTGGCGCCGCGACCGGCCCCGTACGACGGTGGTGGTGACCACTGTCTGCGGCGCGGGCATGGCCGCGCTCGGGTACTTCCTCACCGTTCTGCTGCCGGCGCCGCTCATGGTCGCGCTCCATTCCCTGGCCGCACGCACCCGTCGCAGAACGGCGAACTCCTTCGCCTGCGCCGCCATCGCCCTTCTGGTGGCGACGGAGCTGGCCGCCGGCCCCGGCGACGAACCGCTCGTCCTCCAACTGTTCAGTCCTGCCTGGCTGTTGCTGGCCACCTCGCTCGGCACCGCGAGCCGACTGCAGCGGGCCTGCCTGGAGGCCGTGCGGGCGCGCGCCGAGCACGCCGAGCGGACCCGGGAGGAAGAGGCACGGCGCCGGGTCGCCGAGGAGCGCATGCGCATCGCCCGGGACCTGCACGACGTCGTCGCGCACCACCTCGTCCTGGCCAACCTCCAGGCCGGTGCCGTCGCCCGGTACCTGCCCGCCCGGCCCGAGCAGGCGGAGGCGACCGCCGCCTGCCTCACCGAGACCACCGCATCAGCGCTGCGCGAACTCAAGGCGACCGTCGGGCTGTTGCGTCAGGCGGACGACACGGAGCAGCCCGCTTGCCCCGCCCCGGGCCTCGCTTCGCTCCCCGATCTGGCCGCCTCCTTCCACGGCGCCGGACTCAGGGTCACCGTCACCACCGTGGGTGCACCGCGCCCGCTCTCCGCCGGTGCGGATCTCACGGCGTACCGCATCGTGCAGGAGGCGCTCACCAACGTCACCAAGCACGCCTGCACCGGCACGGCCGAGGTGCGGCTCACCTTCTCCCGCGACCGGCTGAGCCTCACGGTCGCCAACGGCGGAACCCGGGCTCCGGCCGACTCCCGTTTCGTCAGCGGGGGTTACGGCCTCATCGGCATGCGTGAGCGCGCCGTCTCGGTCGGCGGGCGCCTCCATGCGGGCCCCCGTCCCCGAGGCGGATTCGAAGTCGTCGCCGAACTGCCACTGCCTCCCGTTCCGCCCGAGGAGCCCCACGGCGCCACGGATCTCCGCGTCCCATTGCACTGCCCCGTGGCGTGACCCTCGTGGCCCTCCCTGTGCTGACGTCTCGTTCAGGCTGTGCTGACCACCGCAGCTCTGCTCATCGGGCTGCGCAGCTGAGTCCCGGTCTCCAAGGCCGTTGAGTCTGCCGCACACGCCATCATCCAGCCCAACAAACCAAGACGACTCTGGGGGCCATGCCCGGCGAGATGAAGGATCTCGGCACGAGTTCGCCACTCTGGAACCCTCGTCCGTACCGGGCACGCCCGAATTCAGGGGTGGATCACCAGGCCATCTCACCGTGACGGTCGCGGAAGGTTCCCGTCGGTCCGTCCGCCCCGATGGCGGCGAGTTCGACGATCGCGTCGGTCCCCTCGGTCACTGTCTGCGGGCCGCTGTGCCCGTTGAAGTCGGTCGCGGTGTAGCCCGGGTCGGCCGCGTTCACCTTCACGTCCGGCCAGGACTTCGCGTACTGCGTGGTCAGCATGGTCACGGCAGCCTTCGACGCCGTGTAGAGCGGCGCGAGGTTCCTCGACTCGACGCGCTCTGCGTCGTGGGTGGCCGCGAACGATCCCATACCGCTGGACACATTGACGATGACCGGGCTCGCGGACTTGCGCAGCAAAGGCAGGAACGCGTGCGTCACCCGGACGATCCCGACGACATTGACCTCGAACACCTCACTGGCGTCAGCGGCCGTGATCTGGTCGGCGGGGCTGTGCGTCCCGAAGACGCCTGCGTTGTTGATCAGGACGTCGATGCCGCCCTCGCGGGCCTCGATATCGGCGGCGGCCGCAGCCACCGACGCGTCATCCGTCACATCGATCTGGACGAAACGGGCACCGAGTGCGTCGGCGGCCGACCGGCCGCGCTCCGGATCACGCGCACCGATGAGGACGCTGTGGCCGGCCTCGATCAAGCGGCGGGCGGTCTCATACCCGAGGGACTTGTTGGCTCCGGTGATGAATGTTGTGGTCATGCGTCCACTCTCGGCCCGTGACGAGAGGACAACCAGTGCTCTCCGTGACGGTAGGACAGCCAGTACCAGGCACGACGACGGCCCGGCGGACACAATGGCCGAGTGGACGAGACACTGGGCACGGCACTGCACCGCTGGCGCGACCGCCTTTCTCCCGCCGACGTCGGACTGACCTCACGGCCCGGACGACGTGCGGTGGGGCTGCGCCGCGAGGAACTGGCCGAACTCGCCGGGCTGTCGGTCGACTACGTGGTCCGCCTGGAACAGGGCCGCGCCAAAAGCCCATCGGCGCAGGTCGTCGCGAGCCTGACCAGGGCACTGCAACTGCAGCCGATGGAGCGCGATCACGCCTACCGGCTGGCCGGCCTCCTGCCTCCCCAGGAGGGAACGGTCTCCACGCATGTTCCGGCCGGGGTCCAACGGATGCTGGCCCGCCTCGGGGAGTTCCCCGTGGGCGTGTTCAGCGCCGACTGGACCTTGCTGTCCTGGACCCCCGCATGGTCAGTACTGATGGGCGACCCCAGCGCACGGACACACGACGAGCGCAACCTGGCACGAGCGGTCTTCGCCACAGGGCCCAGCCGGCTCGCGTCCTGGCCCGTGCTCCAGGACGACGACGCCCTGAAACTTGCCCTCGTCGCCGACCTGCGCACAGCTCTCATCGACTACCCCCGCGACCGCGGCCTGACCGACCTCGTCGAGGAACTGCGTTCGACCAGCGCGGAGTTCGCCCGTCTGTGGGACGAGGGCACGGTCGGCCCGCACGTCTCGGCCCGCAAGACCGTGGTACACCCCCAGGTGGGTGAGGTGATCTGCGACTGCGACGTGCTCACCGTCCCAGGCTGCGACATCCGACTCGTGGTCTACACGGTGGCCGCGGGTTCCGCCGATGCGGAAAGGCTGGAGTTCCTGCGGGTCACCAACGGCGTCCGCGCCGAGGGCTCCTCGCCTCCGGGGCCCGGTCTGTTCTCTACGCCGTAACGATCGGGCCGGGCGGATCTCGTCCAGCAAGCAGAGGTCAGGTCCGTCAGTGAAAACGACCGCTCACGGCTCTCATCATGGACGTGCGCCGACGCGACCGACGCGGTTGATTGGCGGTGGCCGGCCCGATACCGGCGAGGCGCCTGCGGTGGTCTCGCGCTCTGGCGAGTGCAGGCACCTCTGCTGCACTCATCAGGTCCCTCCGCCGCAGTCACCGTCGCGGCAACGTGATCGACCGGACAGCTCCTACGAGGCGCTCCAGCGGGGGTCGCGGCCGAGGTAACGCAGGAGGACCGCCACGTCGTCGTCGCCCTGCTCGGGGACCAGGGCGGCGACGTACGCGCCGCGGGGGCGCAGCGGCTCGACGATCTCCCTGGCGACCTTGAGGAGGGGGCGGGCCAGCTCGGGTGTGAGCGGCGACGGCCGGCCCGTCGCCACGGCGATGTCCCAGGCGTGGACCGCTGCGTCCAGCCCGCACGCCGCCGAGCCGGACCACGGGGACATCTTGTGCGGCGGCACCGGCGTGGGCACCTCGGCGGCGTCCCGGTCGACCCCCGCCCACGCCCTCGCCGCTCGTGCCAGGGCGTCCTCCAGGAACACCGCCGGGTCCACCCCCTCCATCTCGCCCGACGGGTCGAACGGGTTGAAGTCGGGGCCGGGTTCACCGGTCAGCGCGGCGGCGTAGCCGATCTGGTCGCCGACGGCGTGCTGGAAGACCTGGGCAACGGTCCAGCCCGCGCAGGGCGTCGGCAGGTGCCAGCCGTCGGCGGGGACGGCGCGGACCGCCGTGCGCAGTGCTTCGTGGGAGGCGTCCAGGACGTCCCAACCGCTGGAGACCATGCCATCGCTCATCGGAGAGCCCCCTTTCGTGGTGCCCTCACAGTGATGAATGTTGTTGTCATGCGTCCACTCTCGGCCCGTGACGACAGGAGAACCAGTGCCCTCCGCGACGAGAGGACTGCCAGTACCAGGCGCAACGGCTGTCCGGCCTGCGCCGGGGCCGGCCGACGAGTCCGGCCACGGCCGGAACCTGTCGAGCAGGGGCATCAGCTGCGTGACGTCGTTGCGGTTTCCGCCGGCCGGCGTCGTACAGACCGATCGTTCGGCGAGGCAAGGGGCGGCGGGGGCGAAACCGGGTTCCGTCGAACGCCGCAGCCCGCTCATCGGTTGAGCTGACGGGTCGGCCGTTTCACGTCAACATGCTGAACTCGACAGAGAAGGGTTCGGACGCACGCAGGCGAGTCACCGTCTTCGTCCGCGTCGGCGGCGTCGTCGGCGTCTGCTTCCGCACAGCCGCGATGGTCGCCGCGCGGGACGGCGGCGGATCGGAGTCGTGCCGCCGCACCAGGCCGGACTCGTAGGCGAAGACAACGGCCTGGACGCGGGCCCGCGCACCGATCTTGGTGAGGATCCTGGTGATGTGGGACTTGACGGTGGTCGGGGCGATGGACAGCCTCTCGGCGATCTCGGTGTTGGACCAGCCGGAGGCGACGCCGGTGAGCACGTCGCGTTCGCGCTCGGTGAGGGCGTCGAGCCGGTGTTGCGGCGTGGGAGGCCGGGCGGGGCGCGCTCGGACCACGTCGATGAGCCTGCGGGTCAGGCCGGGAGTGAGGACGGCGTCGCCGGCGGCCACTGTGTGGATGGCCGCGGTCAGTTCGCCGGGGGTGGCGTCCTGGGGGAGGAAGCCACCGGCTCCGGCGCGCAGGGCGGTGCAGGCGTACTCGTCGTGGCTGGTGGTGGTCAGGATCAGGACGCGCGCGGCGTGTCCTGATCGAGCGGGGTCGGGGTCGGGAACTCGGGCAAGGGCGTCGGACCGTGTGACGCGGCGGATGATCTCGGTGCCGTCCTCGTCGGGTATGCGGCCGTCCATCAGGACGACGTCGGGGAGGAGTTCGGCGCTCATGCGGACCGCTTCGGCCCCGGTGGCCGCTTCCCCGACAACGGTCAGGTCGGGCTGAGCGGCCAGGAGCATGCGGAGTCCACGGCGTTGCAGGGGCTGGTCGTTGACGACGAGGACGGTGGTCATGCCGGTGTTCTTCCTGTGGGTGGGTGTGGGGGGCGCGGTACCGGCGTCCTCACCGAGGACGCCGCGCGGGGCTCCGTACATGGCTCCGTACGGAACCGACGACGGAGCGATCGCGCGGGGGGGGAGGCTGGGGGCGAAGACTCGACAGCGGAGTCAGGGGAGGGGCGTGTGGCCGGAGGCGTGGGCGTACGTGTCAGACGCGGGGTGTCGTACGCGTCAGCCCCGGGGCGGGACCCGCCGCAACGGTTGCCAGGGGTAAGACCATCGCGTCATGGAGCTGGGGGGTGCGCAGGGTCGGGTGCCCGGTCATCGCGGCCCCCTTTCTGAACGAAACCGTTTCGTTCACCTTGGACAGCGACAGCGTAGCCCTGCCGCTATCGAAACGACACCGTTTCCTTTATGGTCTGGGTCACATGAGGGCGCCGAACGTCGGACCTCCGCGCTTCGGCGAACTGGGTGCCACCGTCGCGGTGTTGGGCCGCCACCAGGAGAAGCTCCGACAGAAACGTGCGATCCGGGCGAGCCAATATCTGTCGTCGCGAAATGAAATATCGACGCAGCACGCAGTGAAGGTTCCTTGCTTGACAGGCTGAGCAGATTCATTTATTGCAGCTTCCCGACCGTGCCGTGCTACTGTTGATCCCAGTTGCAGTTGTGGTTCCCGAAAACTTGCAAGTGCCCCCACCGGTTTCATGTAACGGTGGAGCTCTTTTTGTATCTCCGGATCTCATTTCCGGCGGGGTGATCATCACGGCGACGCGGAGTCCGCACAGGGCGAACTCCGAACACGCCCCGAAGGAGATTCAAAATGGCTACTGGCACAGTGAAGTGGTTCAACGCGGAAAAGGGATTCGGCTTCATCGAGCAGGAGGGCGGCGGCGCCGACGTCTTCGCGCACTACTCGAACATCGCCGCCCAGGGCTTCCGGGAGCTGCAGGAGGGCCAGAAGGTGAACTTCGACATCGCCCAGGGCCAGAAGGGCCCGACGGCCGAGAACATCGTCCCCGCCTGATACAGCGTTCACTTCGCAGCTGGGGCCCGCACCTTGGGTGCGGGCCCCAGCTCGCGTCATTTCAGGACTCTCAGGGCTGCCCCATTTTTTTACGGGAAATACCCTGCCCCGTGCTCCGGATGAAACTCTCCAGAGCCTCCCGAACGGAATGCTCAGCCTTACTGCCAGGATCGAGTCATTCTCCTCGGCGGCGCATCCCGTGGGCATTTTTGCCGATCTCATTCGGCCCCTCATCACCTCGGCTCGTTCTTGCGATTCTCCGCGCAGCGAATTCACAGCGGGAATTCCTTGGTACGTGCCCTATCAAGGAAGGTTCCGCATGAACCGCAATCGCACAAACGATCGCTTCGCCCGCTCTCGCACCGGAGGTTCCGGCGGACGGCGCGACAGCCGTTTCGGAGCTCCCGCCACCGGCCGCCCGAGTCGTTCGGGCGGTCCGAGCCGTCCGGAGCGTTACGGACGTCGACAGGCCGGTGCACAAGGCGAGTTCGCGCTGCCGAAGACGATCACCCCGGCATTGCCCGCCGTCGAGGCGTTCGCCGATCTCGCCATGCCTGCGCCGTTGCTGACCGCGCTCGGCCGCGAGGGCGTCTCCGTACCTTTCCCGATCCAGGCGGCGACCCTGCCGAACTCTCTCGCGGGCCGCGACGTACTCGGCCGGGGACGCACCGGTTCGGGCAAGACCCTCGCCTTCGGCCTTGCGCTGCTGGCCCGTACGGCCGGTCGGCGCGCCGAGCCACGGCAGCCGCTGGCCCTCGTCCTCGTGCCCACCCGCGAGCTCGCCCAGCAGGTCACCGACGCGCTCACTCCGTATGCCCGCGCCGTGAAGCTGCGGCTGGCCACCGTGGTCGGCGGGATGTCGATCGGCAGGCAGGCGGGCGCGCTGCGGGGCGGGGCGGAGGTCGTCGTCGCGACACCGGGCCGGCTCAAGGACCTCATCGACCGTGGCGACTGCCGGCTGAACCAGGTCGGCATCACCGTCCTCGACGAGGCCGATCAAATGACCGACATGGGCTTTATGCCCCAGGTCACCGCGCTGCTCGACCAAGTGCGGTCCGAGGGGCAGCGGATGCTCTTCTCGGCCACCCTGGACCGCAACGTCGACCTGCTGGTCCGCCGCTACCTGACCGACCCGGTGGTCCACTCCGTCGACCCGTCCGCCGGTGCGGTCACCACGATGGAGCACCACGTACTCCATGTGCACGGGGCGGACAAACATCAGACGACCACCGAGATCGCGGCGCGAGACGGCCGGGTGCTCATGTTCCTGGACACCAAGCACGCGGTGGACCGGCTGACCAAGCACCTGCTGAACAGCGGCGTCCGTGCCGCGGCCCTGCACGGCGGCAGGTCCCAGCCGCAGCGCACGCGAACCCTGGCCCAGTTCAAGACCGGGCATGTGACGGTGCTGGTGGCGACCAATGTCGCGGCGCGCGGTATCCACATCGACAACCTCGACCTGGTCGTGAACGTGGATCCGCCCAGTGACCCCAAGGACTACCTGCACCGTGGCGGGCGCACCGCACGGGCCGGCGAGTCCGGCAGCGTCGTCACCCTGGTGACACCCGACCAGCGGCGCGGCATGAGCCGACTGATGACTTCGGCCGGCGTCATGGCGCAGACCACCCAAGTGCGTTCGGGCGAGGCGGAGTTGAGTCGCATCACCGGCGCCCAGGCCCCCTCGGGTGTCCCGGTCACCATCACCGTGCCGGTCGTGGAACGCCCCCGCCGCGGCACCTCTTCTTCGTCCCGGGGCAGCCGCGGCCGCACCGACCGGGGCCGGCCCACCGGTGAGGCGGCGCGCCGCTCGACGCGGCGGCAGTCCTCCTCCACCTCTGCGGGCCGAAACACCTAGAGCCTGCGCGACCGCTCTCTCCAGCTGATCCACATCGCCCTGGTCGGCACGTTCTCCTCCTTCCCCCTGCGAGGCATCATGCGCTGCGTCATCGCCCGGTTTCCGTTCGACCTCTCCAAGAGCGGAGTGGTGGCCTCGATGAAGGGTGTCAAGCCCGAGATGATCACGGGTGAGTCCGTGATCATCGGCCGCCGTCACTACCCCGTCAAGCAAGTGGGCGAAGTCATCACCCGACAGGACCGCCGCGACTTCACCAGCAGGGAAGTCACCCGGGCCATGGCCCGCCTCGGCTTCACCTGCCGAAGCGGCCATGAGGCCGCACCCGTGCGCGCCCTCACTCCGTTGCAGAACGCGTCGGCGCTGCTGGGCAGCCCGGACTCCTTGGAGACATGAGGTCCGGCGAAAGCCGACACGAACATACGAAGGCCCTGCCGACGCGCGTCGGCAGGGCCTTCGTATGTTCTTAACAAGATACTTATGCCCCGGGTAGCTCAAAATCTACTCTCGCCAGAGTAGACATTGCTCTGCGGTGTAGTTAAGGTTCTTCTCGTAGACAAGGTCGAAGAACGGACAGAACGGAGGGAGCAGACGCCATCAGGATCGCCCGGCCCGAGAAACATTCGGCCCGGGTACCGCAAGACCCCGGAATGGAAGGTGGTCCCCGGTCAAGCAGCCGCGATCCCCGCATCCCCGCCCCTCTACCGGGCCGGGCAGCGGAAACAGAAGGTCGGCACAGCAGTAGGGCCGACAGATGGTGTTCAATTTCCTTCGGGGCCCTGGTGCCATACGGCACCAGGGCCCCTCGACGCGTTGCACAACGAGGTGACATGACAGCAGATACTCCGCTCAGCGGTCGTTTGGACGACGACGACTACCCCGCGTACACGATGGGCCGGGCCGCCGAGATGCTCGGCACCACCCCGGGGTTCCTCCGCGCCATCGGTGAGGCCCGTCTGATCACTCCGCTCCGCTCGGAGGGCGGGCACCGCCGGTACTCCCGCTACCAGCTGCGGATCGCCGCTCGCGCCCGCGAGCTCGTCGACAAGGGCACCCCGATCGAGGCCGCTTGCCGCATCGTCATCCTTGAGGACCAGCTGGAGGAGGCGCAGCGCATCAACGCCGAGTACCGCCGCGCCGCGAACGAAGCGTCCGACCGTTCCAGTTCTGGCTGATTCTGGCTGATTCCGACTCATTGTGACTGGGCGCGTGGGCCCGGGCCGGTCGGCTCGAAGCCCGCGAGGCGGCAGATCCGCCTGAGCGTCCCCCGGGCGCACAGGCCTATGCGAGGTTCAGAGGATCTGTGCAGGAGTCTCACAGGGACTCCACGAAGCCTTTCAAGAGCCTCGTTAGCGTGGCTGAAAGTTCGATTCCATATGCCAACGTGATCAGGCTACGGCCGGGGCGGGAGTCGGCGCAGTCAACTCAGGAAGACGACAGATGGACTACTGCTCCTCGTGCCGTCGGCATCTCAACGGCGCCCTGGTGTGTCCCGGGTGCGGCGCCTACGCTCCGGACATCGACCCGTCCGCCGCCGACGGCCGTAACCACCCGGCCCCGGTCGGGGCGCACGACGGCTCTCCCGGTGACATGGCCGAGGCCGGCGCGTACGACGCCTCCCACACCGGCCCGTTCGGCGGCCAAGCCGCACCGCAAGGAGGACGCGCGGCGCGGCGGCGCCAGTTGGCCCGCTGGAAGAAGAACAAGCGCCGGGCCGTGATGGCGACCGCCGTCGCGATCGTCGGGGGCGGTCTGACCATCTCCACGATGGACCGTCAGTCCACCGACCAGGCGCAGGCGGCCACCGCGCCGGAGCGCTCGGGCACGGGCGGCCCGGAGGAGCAGACGCCGGACCTCATCCTTCCGTCGTCGCCACGACCCGACACTCAGCGGTCCTCGCGCACTCCCTCCGCGCCGTCGCGCGCGGCCAGCCCTCCGCGTCGGCAGGCCCGGCCCGCCACGCCGACGAAGGCTGCGCCGGACGCGGCCGCCGCTCCCCGTCCGGCGCCGAAGTCGACCCCGCCGGCCCAGACGACCTCCGGGTCCTCCGGTGGAACAGAGCCCGACCGCTCCGACACCGCGCCGGAGACGGAGGAGCAGACGCCCGCACCCCCGGCCGACAACAGCAACGGCTCGGACTCGGGAACGTCTCAGACGAGCCCCACACCGACACCGACATCGACCCCGCAGCCGCCGGAGCTCTGTCTGCTCGTGGTGTGCCTCGGCGGCGGCTGACCGGCCCACATCTCCTACGGGGCGTCGATCAGATCGTGCGGCGGCACGGTCACCGTACGGACGCCGGACCTTGTCCCCCGGGTGTCGCGCAGACGGCCTCCGGGTCCGGAGCGGTGTCCGCTGCGGTGTCCGCTGCGATGCGCAGGGCCTCCACCAGCTCGCGGTACAGGGCGTCCGTCGCCAGCAGTTCCTCGTGGCTGCCCCGGGTGCGGATGCGGCCCGCCTCCATCACCACGATGGTGTCCGCGTCGATCACGGTCGACAGCCGGTGAGCGATGGTGACCACGGCACCGGTGCCGGCGCGGGAGCGGACACAGTCCTGGACGGCGGCCTCGGTCAGCCCGTCGAGCTGGGCGGTCGCCTCGTCCAGGAGCAGCACGTCGGGAGTACGCAACAGGGCACGGGCCAGGGCGATGCGCTGGCGTTCGCCGCCCGACACGGTCGTGGTGGACAGAGAGGTGTCGAGGCCGTCGTCGAGGGCGTCGACCTTCTCTGCCAGCCGGACGTCGCGCAGGACCCGGCGCAGTTCCTCGTCCGTCGCGTCCGGGCGGGAGAGCAGCAGGTTGTCGCGGATGGTCCCGGGCACGATCGGGGTGTCCTGCTCCACGTACGCCAGTCGGGCCCGGATCTCGTCGTGGGTGTGGTCGCGGTACGGGCGGCCGTCCACGAGCAGTTCGCCCTTCGTCGGCTCCAGGAAGCGCAGGATCAGGGAGAAGAGGGTCGTCTTGCCCGCTCCGGACGGCCCGACGATCGCGGTGTGCCCGCGCCGGGGGACGGCCAGTTCGATGCCCTGGACCGCCGGTTCGGCGTCCGGGCCGTACGCCGCGGTGACCTCGCGCAGCTGCAGTACGGGCACGTCGTCCCGGCCTCTCGGGCCGGCTCCCGCGGGTGCCGGGCGGGCGAGGTCCTCGGTCTGCAGGTCCTCGGTCTGCAAGTCGTCGGTCTGCCGGATGCGTTCCGCGGCGGCGATGCCGCCTTGCAGCGCGGTGACGTTCTGGCTGAGCTCGCCGATCGGTTCCATGAGTCCGAACGCGTACAGCAGGAAGGCGATCAGGCTGGACACCTCCAGGTGCCCCTCGCCGACCCGCCAGGCCCCCACTCCCAGGATCGCGATGATCGCCAGCTGTATGCCGGACCCCGCGATCGTCCAGGCCAGCGCCTCGCGGCGGATCGCGCGGACCCCGTACTCGGCCGACGCGCGCGCGTCGGCCACGATCCGCTCGGCCGTACGGTCCTCGGCGCGGCTCACCTTCACGGTCCGGATGGCGCGCAGCGTGCCCTCCAGCACGCCGCCGAGCAGCCCGATGTGCTCCTGTGCCTGCCGCTGAGCCGTGGCGATCCCGGGCATCAGGACCGCGAACAGCACGCCGATCAGCACCACCGCGGCCATGGTGGTGCCGAGCAGCACGATGTCCAGGACGCCCATCAGGACGAGGGTTCCCAGCAGCATGACCGTCCCGTTGAGCAGGCCGACCAGAGCGCCGGTGGCGGCCTCGCGCAGCAGCACCGTGTCCGAGGTGACGCGGGTGACGAGCTCGCCGGTCGGGCGCCGGGTGACGGCGGGCACGGTGGCCCGCAGGAAACGCCGCACCATCGACTCGCGGGCCTCCAGGACCACGCGCTCCCCCAGTGATCCGAGCAGGGTCCACTGCCGGTACGAGACGACACTGCCGACCACGAGCAGGACCAGGAGGCCGCCCACGGGACGGCTCAGCGATGACGATCCGCCCAGCGCGTCGAGCACCCACTTCGTGACCATCGGCGTGGCCAGCCCCAGCGCCGATCCCGCCAGGGCCAGGAGCAGGGCCCGGACCAGCGCGCGCCGGTGCGGCCGGGCGAACGACCACAGGATCCGCAGCCGGGGCAACGTCTCGTCCTGCGAGGATGTCTTGGGAACGACCATGTCTCCGAGTGGAACATCAATGTTCCACAAGGGGCAAGCGAATTTCAGTCAGGTACGGCGGGGTACCGTATGCCCATGGGAGACGACAGCGCGTCGGCCACCGAGACCGCGGTGACCGAGACCGCGGTGAGCAAGACCGTGGTGACCGAACCCGCGGTGGCCGAGAGCGGGACGCGCGCGCGGACGCGGCGCGCGATCCTCGACGCCGCCGTCGCCCTCCTCTCCACCGACCAGACCGCGTCGCTGGGCGATGTCGCGGCGGCCGCCGGGGTGGGACGCACCACCGTCCACCGCTATTTCCCCGAACGGTCCGATCTGCTGGCGGCCATCGGCGCGGACATCCTGGACAGGGTCGCGGCGGCGACCGAGCGCGCCCGGCTCGACGACGGCCCGGCCTCGAACGCCCTGGAGCGCCTCTGCCAGGAGTTCTTCGAACTCGGCGACCGCCTCACGCTGATGTTCGACGTGCCGCAGTTCATGAGCTGGGACGGCTGGGAGGAGGAGACCGCCGCCGACAGCGCGCTCCTGCGCCTCGTCGACCGCGGCCGCGCGGAGGGCACCCTCGACCCCGAGATGAGTGCCGA
This sequence comes from Streptomyces montanus, assembly GCF_005786655.1. Taxonomy (NCBI): domain Bacteria; kingdom Bacillati; phylum Actinomycetota; class Actinomycetes; order Kitasatosporales; family Streptomycetaceae; genus Streptomyces; species Streptomyces montanus. The sequence continues at coordinate 73,406 of NZ_VBZC01000006.1, read as the reverse complement.
GTGGGTCCAGAACGTGCTGTGGTCCCTGCTGTACTCGGCCTGGGAGCACGCCCGCAGCCATGGAGCGCCCAAGCACGCCGCCCTGACCCTGTGCCTGCGCACGCTCAGGAAGGCCGTCGCCCCCTGACGTGGGGAGTTCGCCGGTTCAGAACTCGGCCACGCGGCCCGTGCCCGGCCGGTACATGGCGAGGGCCCAGATCACGAACAAGTCGATCGCGATCATGATCACCGACCAGACCGGGGCGTACGGCAGGAACAGGAACTGGGCGACCAGGCTCAGCGAGGCGAAGAGGATGCCGACGTACCGTGCCCAGTCGGCGCCCCTGAGGACGCCCGCTCCGGTGAGCGCGACGCAGACACCGATGACCAGGTGGATCCAGCCCCATCCGGTGAGGCCGATCCGGTAGACGTAGTCGCCGACACCGCCGTACACGTTGTCATCGTCGGCGATCGCGGCGATGCCCTGGAGCACGGCCAGTACGCCGTTGCAGAGCATGAGGACGCCCGCGAAGACGACGCCGCCCGTCACCCAGCCGGGGGACGTGGAGGGGCGGGTCCGGGGCTGCTGTATCGCACGGGTCATGAGGGACTCCCGTTCGTCGTCCCGTACGTCGTCCGCGCACGGGTTTCGAGCTTCGGCCCGGGCCGACCGCACCGCCATCCGTGTGCGGCCGTTCGGGTGAGCGGCGCCGGCGCCGTCCCACCAGGGCCCTCCGGCCCGGCGTGCGCGGGCGGGACGGCGGCCCTTCACTGGAGGCCCGGAGGCCTGGAGGGGGTTGGGGGCAACGTAGGGGCGACCTGTGGAGGAACCCATGGCCCAGGCGCGAGCCCGCGGGATCTCGCCGTGACGGGGCGGGAGGCCGGGCCGGACGACCGCCCCTTCCCCCCTACGCCATGGCAGGTCACGCGGCCCTGGCTGATCCAGGGCGGCCTCGTGGCGGCCATGGTCGCCGGGTACTTCCTGCTCCCGCTCGACCCCCTGGGACCCCACCGTCCCGCCCTGAGCTGGACCGTGTTCGGCCTCGCGCTGCTTCTCGTGGCCCTCCTGCTCCTCCGGCAGGTCCGGGACGTCCTCGTGAACCGCCCGCAGGCCCGCCCGGGAGTGGTCATCCCGCTCCTGATGTGCCTGTCCGTTCTCGTCTTCTCAGCCGGCTACTACTCACTCGCCAAGCAGCCCGGCGAGTTCAGGGGCCTCGCGACACGGACGGACGCCCTGTACTACACCACGGTCACGCTCGCCACCGTCGGCGGGGACATCACCCCGGAAGGACAGGCGGCACGGGTGGTCACGGTCGTACAGGTCCTCTACAGCTTCGTGTTCCTCACCGCCGCCGCCACCGCGCTGACCCGCCATGTACGCAATCAGGTGATCCGCAGCCGGCAACGCGACCGGCAGGGAAGGGGTTGATCGCAGGCCCCGGGCGGTGCGGCCGGGTGACGTGCGCACGGCGCGTCGCGCGGGCTTCAGTCGGTGATGTACCAACTGCCCTTGAGGTACTCCAGGGTGTAGCTGCCGAGGTCGCTCTCGGAGAAGGTGGCGGAGGACCTGACCGCCTCGACCGGCATCTCGACCTTGTCCGGCGTGCGCACGACGACGCGCTGCGGGTCGACCGTCGCCGTCTGCAGAGCCTTCTTCTGCGCGGGCGAGATCATCTGGAAGACGACGGCGTACGTCGACTTGCACGGACCGAACCCCTGGTCCTGCGCCTTCTTCGCCGCAGGCCCGGCCACCTCGCACACCGTGTCGATGTCCTCCCGGCCCAAGGCGTGGAGGTACTGCTCGTACCGCTGGATCGCCCCCTCCTTCGTCCTGGGCACGGGCTGTTCCCCGGACGGATCCGCCGGCGGCTTGTTTTCGGCAGGCCCGCAAGGGTCGTCGGTGAATACGCCTGGGAGTTGACGCTTCGGGTACGGGCCCATCGGCCCGTTGAACCCGTTCACGTGTGCCTGCGCGCCCCACCACCCGGCGTACCCCCACCAGGGCTCGCGGTCGACGGGACGGACGTGGTCCCACGTGTGCCACTCGACGCCGCCCTCGGTGGTCCGGTCGAACGTGGCGAGCACCCGGTGGTATCCAGTGGTCGGGTAGGAACCGTGTGAACCACGCGCCGAGTACACCGTCGGATGCCCGTCGCTCGTTTTCAGGTCCGACCACTTCACGCTGCAGGGATTGTTGCCGTGCTTGGCGAACGTCACCGCCTCCGGCTTGCCGTCGCGCAACTGGACCGCGACGCGCTCCCAGTCGCCCTCGTGCCTGTTGCCCGGGGACAGTTTGTTGTACGGGTAGAAGAACCAGTACACGTACGCCGTGCGCGCCGGGTCGGTCTTGTGCTTGTGGTGCTCCCAGTAGACCGGCGCGCCGGGGCCTTCGCCCTTCCGCACCTCCGTCGGCGGGTCGAGATAGAAACCGGCGCCGACCTCGGTCGCGGCGTGTACCTGGCCCCCGTGCCCGGGGCAGGACATGGGCTTCGACGACGGTTTCCCCAGCTCCACGTCCTGGTGATGGTAGGGGTCGGTGGTACGCAGGCCCAACCGCCGTGGGTCGACCGGGTCAGCCACCGGCTCCTCGTCACGGCAGAAGCCACCATCGTGGTCGAAGCGCAGCACGGACCGCCCGATGAATCGCGTCGCGTCCATCGGCATCACCGACTCCTTCTTGGCGAGCCGCACCAGCGGCGCGAACCGGGCGGCCGCGGCCGCGGACGCCTGCGAAGGCTCCGCGCCCGTGTACTCCTTCGGCTCGTCCGGACCGCACGCCACCAGCGCCACGGAGGCCGACACCGCCACGCTCACCATCGCCCGCACCCGTACTCGTACCCGCACCGGGTCCCCCTCCAGTCCGCCCATCACCAGCCGACAGCACGTCAGGACATCACGCAGAATCCGGCAGTACGGTTCCCCGCCGGCTCGTGGCCTCGGAGCGGTTGGCCAACCGCGTCTCAGGCGATCGCGTAGTCGTTGAGGGCCGGTTCGAGAAGGTCGAAGGCGCGAGCCGCTTCCTTCGCGACGGTCTTGGCGATCTCGTCGTTGGTGTGTCCGGCCAGGGTCAGGTCCTGGATGCGTTGGAACAGGACGCGGTGCACGGCGCCGAGCAGCCCGGCGGCCGTGCGGACGGTGATGTCGTCCGGCTGCGCGCCGACGGCCTCGGCGAGTGCCTCGGCCAGCGCCTGTTCGCGCCGGTCGTGCAGGCTGCGCAGGCACGTCGACAGGGTGGGGCTGTCGGTGATCATGCGGGAGAAGTCGGGGCCGGCGAATCCCGCGACCGGGTCCTGCGCCGCGACGGCGGCCTCGAAGGCGCGGCGAAGCGCCGCGAGGGCGGACTCGCCGGGGCGGCGGGCGGCCACGGCGCGCGCCAGTGTGGCGCTGAACTCGTCCTGGTGGTCGAGGGCCAGGTCCTCTTTGCGCGCGAAGTAGTTGGTCACCGTCTTCTTCGCGACGCGGGCGGCCGCGGCGATCTCGGCGATGGTCGTGTTCTCGAATCCCTGCTCGATGAACAGCCGCGTCGCGTGGTCGGAGATCAGCTGTCGCGTCTCCTGCTTCTTGGCTTCTCGCAGGCCCAGCGGCGCGTCGGCGCTCGCTGTCGTGGCGCCCGCTGCGGCGTTCGTCTCGGTCTCCATGAGGAGAATCTTACCTCCGTAGTAAAAATATGTTTACAGCACGGAGCGCCTGGAGATAAAGTTACTACCGACGCAAAATTACCCCGAAGGGAAGTAGTGCATGCGAAGGCTCGACCTCAACAAGTCCCAGTCCGGCCCGACCCTCGACGCGCTCCCGCGCCGCCGCCGCGACGCATGGCGCCCATCGCAGGCCCGCGCCACGCGCTTCCCGCAGCCGGCCCTCCACGCACGCCGCGGTATTCCACGGCGTGGCGCCCGCTGACGGCCGCCCGGCACACGCCGAGCTCCGCAGGACGCGACATCGCCCAGCCATCGCCCCGCCCGCCAGCCTGGAAAGGAACCCCCTTTGAGGATCACCGCCTCCACCGTCTCCCTCACGGTCGAAGACGTCGCCGCCTCGCGCACCTTCTTCACCGAGCACCTCGGCTACCGGGAGCAGGCCGCGGCCGACGGATTCGCCTCCCTCACCCGTGACGACGCCGCCGTCGACATCGTCCTGCTCCGGCGGGGCATCGACGTCCTGCCCCCGGACCAGCGCGACCAGCACGCCCGCGGCCTGATCCTCGCCTTCACCCTGGACGCCGGCCTCGAAGCCGAGGAGAAACGCCTGCGCTCCGAAGGCGTCGACATCACGATGCCCCTGCGCGAAGAGCCCTGGGGAGAACGCCTGTTCCAGGTCACCGACCCCAACGGAGTCGTCGTCCAGTTCGTCGAGTGGACCGCGTCGGACGACGCCTGACCCGCTGGAACCATGCGCCGCCCGGACGGAGCCAGGTACTCCTCACGGGCGAGACGGCAAGGCCACAGGGCGTCGTCGGTACTACGCGCACAAGGCGACGTACTGCGTTCTCAGTAGCCGGGATTGTCGGCAGGCGCACGACGACGCGGAGGGTCCGGTCTCGGGAGTCTTGGGGCGTCCCCGAGACCACAGATGTGGAGACCTCCGTCATGGCTACCTTCCTGTATCGACTGGGCCGTCTGGCCTTCCGGCGGCGCTGGCCCGTCGCCTTGCTGTGGGTTGCGGTGCTGGCCGCCGTCGGCTTCGGCGCGGCCAAAGCGCCCGCGGCGGGCGACGACGGGTTCACGATGCCCGGTATCGAGTCCCAGAAGGCGTTCGACCTGATGGAGGAGCGCTTCCCCGGCTCCGCGGCCGACGGTGCGAGTGCCCAGCTCGTCTTCGTCGCCCCGGACGGGCAGAAGGTCACCGCCACCGAGAACCGGGCGGTGATCGAGAAGCTCGTGGACGAGGCGGGCGACGGGTCCCAGGTCTCCAATGCGGTGGACCCGTTCCAGGCGAAGGCGGTGAGCAAGGACGGCACGATCGCGTACGCGACCGTCACCTACAAGGTGAAGGCCGACGATCTCACCGACGCCGACAAGACCCATCTGGAGCACGCCATCGACGAGGCCCGTGACGCGGGTCTGACCGTCGAGGTCGGCGGGGACGCGCTGGCCACCCAGCCCTCGGCGGGCGGCGCGGCCGAGGCGATCGGCATCGCCATCGCGGCCGTCGTCCTGCTGATCACCTTCGGTTCACTGGCCGCCGCCGGCCTCCCGCTGCTGATCGCCGTCCTCGGCGTCGGCGTCAGCATGGCCTCCATCCTGGCCCTGTCCAGCACCTTCGGCCTCTCCTCGACGACCGGCACGCTGGCCACCATGCTCGGACTCGCCTGCGGCATCGACTACGCCCTGTTCGTCGTCTCCCGCTACCGCGAGGAACGCGCCAACGGCCACACACCGCAGGAGGCGGCGGGCCTCGCCGCCGGCACCGCCGGTTCGGCGGTCGTGTTCGCCGGGCTGACCGTCGTCATCGCGCTCGCCGGACTGTCGGTGGTCGGCATCCCGATGCTCACCAAGATGGGTCTGGCCGCCGCGGGCGCGGTCGTCGTCGCCGTCCTCGTCTCGCTGACCATGGTCCCGGCCCTGCTCGGCTTCTGGCCCAACGCCGTACTGTCACGCGCCGCCCGCAGGAGCGGACGGATCAAGGAGGGTGACGAGAACAACGGAGGCAGCCGCTGGGCCCGTTTCGTCCTGCGCCGCCCCGTCCCCGTGCTCCTCGCCGGCATCGCGGGCCTCGGAGTGATCGCCCTGCCGATGACGAACCTCCAGCTGGGCATGCCCGGCAACGAGGCCAAGCCCACCTCGACGACCGAGCGCCGCGCGTACGACGCCCTCGCCGAAGGCTTCGGCCCCGGCTTCAACGGGCCCCTCGCCATCGTCGTCGATGCCAAGGACGCCGAGGACCCCAAGGCCGCCGTCGACTCGATCACCAAGAAGATCGGCGCCACCGAGGGGGTCGTCTCCGTCTCGCCGGCCCGGTTCAACCCGGCGGGTGACACCGCCGTCTTCTCCGCCGTCCCGGCCACCAGCCCCACCGACGAGAAGACCAAGGACCTGGTCACCGCCATCCGTGACGAACGCCCGGCGATGGAGTCCACCACCGGAGCGACCTTCTCGGTCACCGGCACCACCGCCGTCAACATCGACGTGGCCCAGAAGGTCCAGAGCGCGCTGATCCCCTACCTCGCGGTCGTGGTCGGCCTGGCCGTCGTGCTCCTGCTGCTGGTCTTCCGCTCGATCCTGGTGCCGCTGAAGGCAGCACTCGGCTTCCTGCTCTCGGTCCTCGCGGCCCTCGGCGCGGTCGTCCTGGTCTTCCAGCAGGGCCACGGCGCCGAACTCCTCGGCGTGGAGCAGACCGGCCCGATCATGAGCCTGATGCCGATCTTCCTGGTGGGTATCGTCTTCGGTCTCGCCATGGACTACGAGGTCTTCCTGGTCTCCCGGATGCGGGAGGCGTACGTCCACGGGGACCGGCCCGGCCAGGCGATCGTCACCGGCTTCCGCCACAGCGCCCGGGTCGTGGTCGCCGCCGCGCTGATCATGATGGCGGTCTTCTCCGGGTTCATCGGCGCCGGCGAGTCCATGATCAAGATGATCGGCTTCGGCCTCGCCATCGCGGTCCTGTTCGACGCCTTCGTGGTCCGCATGGCGATCGTGCCCGCGATCCTCGCCCTGCTCGGCGACAAGGCCTGGTACCTGCCCCGCTGGCTGGCCCGGCTGCTGCCCCGCGTCGATGTCGAGGGAGAGGCCCTGAGCCACCGGGCCTCCGCCACCGCACCCCCGGCCGACCTGCCCGAGCCCTCTCAGGACCCCGGCTCGGAGCCCGCCTCGGATCCCGTACCGGTCCGCTCCTAGGCCACCGCCCGCCACCGCCCGCCACCGCGGGCCTGGGCTGCCGCTGCCGCCCGGGCCCGCGGAGGACCGCGCACCACGTACCACCACGTACCACCCCGTACCACCAACGCGCACCCGTCCACCCCAACGAACGCGGCGAACGCGGCATGGCCGACGCCGTCCTGCACGCCCTCGGCGCCTCGTGATGCGCCCCGCCGCCACCGTCGACACGCACCTCCGCCCAGGCTCACGGCACCGACAGCCGTGGCCCACAGACCGGGACCGCTGAGAAGCGGCAGCGGTCCCGCCGCGCCGAGCCCGTGGGGACGGGGAACGGCGCACAAGCTCCCGGGCCCGTTCCCCCGGGCCCGGGAGCACCCAGGAATCCCACGCACCCGATGCACCCGACGCACTCGATGCGATCCGACGCGACGACAAGGACGACGCCCTGAGAAGCCCCTGGGCGGCCCTGTCCGCATCGTGTTGAATCGGCGCCCACGGCCGGCCCCACCTGGCGGCGGCTCCCGCCCCCCTGACAGCACCTCCCCCTCCGAACCTTCACCCTCCGAACCTTCGCCCTTCACGGCCGGGACTTGCTTAACTTAATCAACTAACTTACCTTTGGCTGAGTCGCACAGACCTGCCCGCCCACACGGAGGCTCGACCATGTCCCACGCACACGCCCGACCCGACGGCACCGGGACGTCCGGCCCGCCGCGGACGAACACCGTCGTGGCGGTCCTCGCCTTCGGCGGGATCGTGGTCGCGCTGATGCAGACCCTGGTGATCCCGCTGGTCCCGGAGCTCCCCCAGCTCCTGAACGCCCCGGCGTCGGACACCGCCTGGGCCGTCACCGCCACGCTGCTCGCCGCCGCCGTCGCCACCCCGGTCATGGGCCGGCTGGGAGACATGTACGGCAAGCGCCGCATGCTCCTGGTCAGCCTCGTCATGCTGGTGGCCGGGTCGGTCACGGCCGCCCTCAGCGAGTCACTGACGCCCATGATCGTCGGGCGCGCGCTACAGGGTCTGGCGTCCGGTGTCATCCCACTCGGCATCAGCATCATGCGCGACGAGCTGCCCGCCGAACGGCTCGGCTCCGCCACCGCGCTGATGAGCGCCTCACTCGGCGTGGGCGGCGCCCTGGGCCTGCCGGCCGCCGCGCTCATCGCCGACAACTTCGACTGGCACATGCTGTTCTGGGCCTCGGCCGGCCTGGGCGCCCTCGCCTTCCTGTGCGTACTGGCCCTCGTGCCGGAGTCCAAGGTGCGTACCGGTGGCCGCTTCGACCTGGTGGGCGCCGCGGGCATGGCGGCGGGGCTGGTGTGCCTGCTGCTGGCGATCTCCAAGGGAGCCGACTGGGGCTGGAGCAGCAACACGACCCTCGGCCTGTTCGCGGCGTCCGTCATCGTCCTGCTGGTGTGGGGCTGGTGGGAGCTGCGGATCAAGGAGCCACTGGTCGACCTGAGGACCACCGCGCGCCGTCAGGTGCTGGTCACCAACCTGGCGTCGATCGCGCTCGGCTTCGGCATGTTCGCGATGTCGCTCGTCCTTCCGCAGCTCCTGCAGTTGCCTGAAGCGACCGGTTACGGACTGGGCAAGTCGCTGCTCGTCGCAGGCCTGGTCATGGCGCCTTCCGGCCTGGTGATGATGGCCACGGCCCCGGTCTCCGCCGCCGTCTCGAAGGCCAAGGGTCCGAAGGTGACCCTGATGATCGGCGCCCTGATCGTGGCCGCCGGCTACGGCCTGAACATCGTGCTGATGGACGAGGTCTGGCACTTCGTGACGGTCTCCTGCATCATCGGCGCCGGCATCGGCTTCACCTACGGTGCGATGCCCTCGCTCATCATGGGCGCCGTGCCCCCGTCCGAGACGGGTGCCGCCAACAGCCTCAACACCCTGATGCGGTCCATCGGCACGTCGACCGCCAGCGCGGTCGCCGGCGTCATCCTCGCCCAGATGACCACCCGCTTCGGCACGATCGCCCTGCCCTCCAAGGACGGCTTCCGCACCGTGCTGGCCATCGGTGCGGGCGCGGCGCTCCTCGCCTTCGTGGTCGCCGCCTTCATTCCGCGCCAGCGCCCGCTCGCGGCCGCCTCGGCGGCGACCGAGTCCGGGGAGCCGTCCACGTCCCCGGCCGAGGCCGCCGCCGCACCGGCCGTGACCGCCGCCGGGCAGGAGGAGAAGAAGGAGGAGAAGCAGGAGGTGTCGGCCTCGTCGGTCGCCGCCCCGCAGTCCGGCCGGGCCCGCCCGGAGCCGGTGGCGGCCTCCGTGACGGCGGCCGAGCGCCATGGGACGAGCGGGTTCGCCGGTGGCGGGACACCGGTCACCGGTTACGTTCGCGGTGCGGAGAGCACGCCCGTGGGCGGGGCCGCGGTGACGCTGATCTCGCTCGAAGGGCAGCAGCTGGGCCGGTCGGTCGCGCACGGCGACGGCTCGTACGGCGTGGACGCGCCGGGCGCCGGTTCGTACGTCCTGATCGCCGCCGCGGACGGCTTCCAGCCGCAGGCGTCCACGGTCGTCGTCGCCGACGCGCCACTGACGTACGACATCCTGCTGAGCGGCACGAGCGGCCTGACCGGTGCGGTGCGGTCCGCGGACAGCGGGGCGCCGGTCACCGGGGCCGTGGTCATCGTGACCGACGTACGCGGCGACGTTCTGGCCACCGGCCAGACCGACGCCCTGGGTGAGTTCGCCTTCTCCGACCTGGTGCCGGGCACGGTGACCCTCGCGGTCAACTCCCCCAAGCACCGTCCTCTGGCCCGGCCCGTCGAGGTCGGCGGCGCCGGTGTCACGCGGGTGGAGGTCGAGCTCCGGGCCGGGGCCCATGTGCGCGGCAGGGTCCGCGGGGCGGGCCTGCCGCTGAGCGACGCGCGGGTCACGCTGGTCGACGCGGCGGGCAACGTGGTCGCCACGACGACGACCGGCCACGACGGGGCGTACGCCTTCTCCGACCTGGACAGCGGGGAGTACACGGTCATGGCGACCGGCTACCCGCCGAAGGCGACCGGTGTGACCGTCCCCGGCGGTGGGATCGACGATCACGACATCGAACTCACCCACCCCGGCGAGTAGTCCACCGAGCCCCGGCCCCCGGACGGCGCCCTGAGCGGCGGGACAGCGTCCGCGGGCCGGCGGGAGGAAGGGCCTCCGGCGCGCAAGACCACGGGACGCTGCCGCAGTTGTGACCGAGGGCCGGCGGCGACCTAGACGGAGTCAGGGACGGGTGCTGCCCGGACGGGCATGAAGATGAGCGCCACCAGCGCCAGGCCCAGCACGGCGCCCAGGATCTGGGCGCCGATGAACGCCGCGACCGAACCCGGCGCGATGCCCGCGAAGGTGTCGCTGAAGGCACGGCCGATCGTCACCGCCGGGTTGGCGAACGAGGTGGACGAGGTGAACCAGTAGGCGGCGCCGATGTAGGAGGCGACGGCCACGGGTGCGAACCGCAGGCGGTCCGTGCGGGCCAGGCCGAAGATCAGCAGGATGAGGCCGGCGGTGGCAACGACCTCGCCGAGCAGCAGATGCCCCGCCGAACGCTCGTGCCCGGACCACTTCACCAGCGGCTCGCCGAACATCGCGTTCGCCAGGACCGCCCCCACGATCGCGCCGACGACCTGGGCGGGCACGTACACGGCCGCCTCTCGCGCGGTGACTCCGGCGCCGCCGCGCCGCGCGGTCCACCACTCGGCCAGGGTCACGGCGGGGTTGAAGTGCGCGCCGGAGACCGGGCCGAGCAGGGTGATCAGGACGCCGAGACCGAAGACGGTGGCCAGGGAGTTGGCCAGCAGCTGCAGGCCGACGTCCTGGGTCAGCTCGGTGGCCTGGATGCCGGAGCCGACGACGACCGCCACCAGGCCCGCGGTACCGACCAGTTCGGCGGCGGCCCGGGCGACCAGGGGCGCGCGGGGCGGAGTGGCCCCCGGCGCGGGCCGGGACTCCTCGGTGATCGCGAGTGCTTCGGTGCGGGTCATGGGCAGGCCCTCTTGTTGCCGGCGGTGGTACGAGCGGACTCGGCGAGGTCGGCGAACTGGCCGGCCAGCCGGTCGATGACGTCCGGACACAGCTTGTAGTACGTGAACCGGCCGCACGGCTCGGTCTCGACGAACCCGGCCTCGCGCAACACGCGCAAGTGGTTGGAGAGGTTGGTCTGCCGAGCGCCGGTCTCCTCCACGAGGTGGGTGGTGCACAGCGTCTCGCGGGCGAGCAGGGTCACGATCCGGAGCCTGAGGGGGTCGCCCAGCACCCGGATCAGATCAGTGTCGGCTGACGTCATCATGGACTGATACTCTCACATCAGCGGTTACTGACATCATCGAGTACTGATGGGATCTCTCATGCCCGACAAGCCCTCCGTGCTCTTCGTCTGCGTCCACAACGCCGGCCGTTCCCAGATGGCCGCCGCATGGCTGAGCCACCTGGCCGGCGACCGCGTCGAGGTCCGCTCGGCGGGCTCGGCACCGGCCGACCAGGTCAACCCGGCCGCCGTCGAGGCGATGCGCGAGGTGGGCATCGACATCACCCACGAGAGCCCGAAGGTCCTGACCGTGGACGCGGTCAGGGAGTCGGACGTCTGCGTGACCATGGGCTGCGGCGACACCTGCCCCGTCTTCCCGGGCAAGCGCTACCTGGACTGGCAGCTGGAGGACCCGGCCGGCCAGGGCGTCGAGGCGGTCCGCCCGATCCGCGACGAGATCAGGAAGCTGGTCGAGGGCCTGATCGAGGAGCTCGCCCCCGAGAGGCCTTAGGCCCCAGGACCTGCCCGGCTTGATCAGGGCACCTGCCCCGGCGCCACAAAGATCCGCCGCTCCCCGATCCGATGGGGCAGCCACGTCCGGGCGTACGCGGGCGGCTGTCCGCCCAGTGTGGTCAGGGTGGCGACCGGCAGCCGTCGGGCGGTCCGTTCGATGTCCGCCCGGGTGGTGTTGGCGTTGGGACCGTTGGTCTGCCCGGAAGAACACCCGGCGTAGAAGGCGACCGGCAGGGCCTCGTACCCCGTCAGCAGGCAGGGCGGCCGTACGCCGAGCCGGTGCAGTTCGGCCGCCGTACGGGTCCAGCCCTTGCGGGCGGCGGTGCTGCGGTCCACGGTGCGCTCCAACACCACGTACTGCACCGCGAGATGCGCGGCGAGAGCGAGCGCCACGAGCGGCACGACAACCTGCCGCCGCACTCGGTTCGGGGTGGTGACCAGGTGGATGAACGCGTCGGCGACGGGGATCGACAACAGCGCGTAGGTGGGCAGCAGGAAGCGAGGCGCGGCGTATCCGATCAGGAACAGATAGGGGAAGGCCGCCGTCGCGGCGCAGGCGATGGGCAGCAGCGTGCCGGCCGTCCGCCGGGCCCGGACGGCGACCACCAGTCCGAGAGCGGCGACCAGGGGGAGGACGAACCACCAGACCATCACCGGCAAGGGCGGCATCGCCCCGCCGCACGGGCGGCACAGCGTGTCCCCGGCCAGGCTGCGCGCCTGGTCGTCGACGGCGAAGTGCCATCCCAGTCCGCCCTGGATCCGGGAGGCGTCGGCCAGTCGCTGCGCCAGGCCGCCGTAGCTGACGTACGCCTCGACGACCCACTCACCCGCCCCGGCCACCAGCCCCGCGACGAGCGCCCCCCACAGCCGCCAGCGGCCCCGGCGACGGACGCACAGCGGCAGAGCCAGCAGCGGCAGGGTGACATAGACCGCGTCCGTGGGCCGCATCCAGGCGATCAGCGCCGCGCTCACCCCCACGCCCCACAGCGCCACCAGGTCGAAGCGGTCCGCGCGAGCGTGCAGGAAGTAACCGACGCACGCCAGGGCGCCGATCGCGACCCAGTAGTTGGGCATGGCCTGCGGGCCGTAGAACAGGGTCACCCACAGCGTCGCGAACAGCGCGCCCGCCGGCACCAGCACCCGAACGGGGAACAGCCCGCGCCAGACACGCAACGCCAGAAACAGTCCGAGCCCGGACAGCAGTGCCAGATAGACCCGCAACAGCTCCGTGGACGACGACCACGAGGTGATGGGCGCGGCCAGCAGGGAGACGCCGCGGGCGCGCGGCGCACTGAAGAACGACGCCGGAGCCTGGGTACTGACCTGGCTGACGTACACCGTCTCGTCCCAGCCGAGCCCCATACCAGGGCGTACCAGGACCAACTGCGCCACCACGAAGGCACCCGCCACGAGTGCCAGCCACCCCTGGCCGCCGGTGCGCCCCGACGTACGGCCCGCCACCAGCAGGCCGCGCCCCTCGACGCCGACGAGCGGGACGTTCAAGGTCCTCGGCATCGTCCACCCTTCGCCCTTCACCCTTCGGCCCACGCCCTGCAGATCGAAGGTGAAAATCAGACAAAAACATGGACAAATTACCCCGTACCACCCAGGTATGCGGCACGAGGCAGAGCGCCAGACGGAGGAGTCGGAGCAGTTCGGAGGAGCATCGGAGTCGCCGCGCGAAGACCCGGAAGACGCATGCGGCCCGCGGCCCGCCCTGCCTCCGGCCGGGACCGGGAGCAGGGCGGCCGCGGGCCGCGGGGTCGAGCGGTTCACTCCGACGACGGTCGGCCGCTCGGCGGACGACCGAAGCCGATGTGTCAGAGCCGGATGTGTCAGAGCCGGAGCCTCAGAGGCCGTACCGGCTTTTCACATGGCGCCAGAAGTCGCGGAACATCCATTTGTCGAACTCGGTGATCTGCGCGGCGCTGCCCGCGTTCATGAGGAAGCAGCACTGACCGGTCGGCGTCCAGTCGTAGAAGTCGTCCAGGCCGAAGGTGTGGCCGACCTCGTGCAGATAGATGTGGATGTTCTCCTGGTTCAAGGCGCCGGTGAAGTACTCCTGGCCGACGCGCTGGCCCCAGTCGCCGCCGGCGCCGCCCTGGAAGCCCTTGGTCAGCCAGAGGGACTGGTCGTAGTGGCGGGCCACGCCGCCGGGGCACTTCGAGTAGTTGCCGTCCTGGTGGAAGAAGCGGCCGCAGTCCGGGGCGCACTGCGGGGCGCCGCCACCGTCCAGGAGGCCGGTGTAGATGTCGACGGAGTTGTCGGTCCACTGGAGCGTCGAGCGGTTCTTCACCGCCCAGCCGACGATATTGACCGCCACGTTGGTGTACGGCCAGGAGTTGTGGCCCGTGCCGTTGTCCACCATGGCCGCCATCCACTTGCCGAACTGCTTCTTCAGCGCGGCGTGGATCCGGTCGCGCAGCGCGGCGCTCACGGGGGCGTCGGACTCCCAGCGGACGCAGTAGTTGACGCTCCCCTTGTTGGCCATGACCTGGTCCCAGCCGTAGTTACGGAATCCGTAGAGGTCGGGGTAGGTCGACTCGACGTGCCTCCACACTTCGTTCAGCGGCTGCACCAGGTTGGCCGGCGGGTTCCACTGCTCGGCGGCCTCCGTACGGGGCGCCAGCGTGCCGGTCGCCGCGACGAGCACGGCCAGGACGGTGAGCAGACGCGCAAGGTACTTGCGCATGGTGGCTCCTCCCGGTGGGGGACGGGGTCCCGGGTGCGGAACGGGCCCCTATGGGGACGGGGGTTCCTTCCCAGGTCGCCGACCCCACCGGCAAAGGTTGCCTGCTCTGCGTACGAGGCCCTGCCGGGCGTCGACTTCCGGCCAACCGGCCGGGGGCAGGGCGACGGGCGCTTCCGGTGTGCGTTTTCGCCGGTCAGGCCGTCGCGCGGGTGAAGCGGAGGGTGGCGGTGACCGTGGCCAGGCCGCGCATCATGCCCAGCTGGTTCCAGCCCATGCCGAACTCGGCCCGGTCGACGGTCAGTTCCGCGGCCAGAGTGACCGTGCCGGCCTCCGAGCCGGTGATGCGCGCGGTGAAGGACTGCGGGCGGCTGATGCCGCGCACGGTCAGCTGCCCGGAGACGTCGACCGTGTCGCCGGCGCCCGGCACGGCGCTGCGGACGGCGAAGGTGATGTCGGGGTGCCGGTCCACGTCGAAGAAGTCGGCGGAGCGCAGATGCTTGTCGCGCTTCGCGTGCTTGGTGTCCAGGGAGGCGGCGTCGAGGGTGAGCGTGCCGCGGGCAGTGCCGTCGGCGTCGACTTCGCCGTCGCCGGTGACGGACGTGAACGTGCCGTTCACGGTGACCATGCCCCACATCGTCTTGTGCCGGACGGCGACGGTGGAGAGAGCGGCGTCGAGCTGCCAAAGGCCGGTTTCGACTGCGACGGACATGAGTGTGCTCCTGAGGGATGGGGGTGTGGACAGGGAGAAAGGAAGGAACGAGCTGCAGCAGTTCTGTGGTGGTCACCGAGTTGTTCAAAATTGGATAGCCATACGCTAGCCCGTTATCCAAATATGGACAACCGGTAGACTGGGGCATCATGGCCGACCTTCCCGACCCCGCCGAGCTGCCCGGACACGATCCATCGGGTCCCGGATGCGATCCATCGGGCGAGAGCGGGCTGCTGCCGGCCGAGTTGCGGGCCTGGATGCATCTGCTGGCCGCGGCCGGGGCCGTCGAGCAGCAGCTGCGTGCCCGCGTCAAGGACTCGCTCGGGATCTCGCACGACGAGTTCCTCGTCCTGTGTCTGCTGGCCGACCAGCCCGGGGCCGGTCTGCGGATGACACGGATCGCGGAGTTGCTGGGCCGCCCCAAGACCCGGCTGACCTATCAGGTCGCCTGCCTCCAGCACGCCGGCCTGGTCTCCCGGAAGTCGGTCTGCGGCGACAAGCGCGGTATCGAGGTGACGCTTACCGACAAGGCACGGCGGCTCCTGGGCGACGCCTCGGCCCCCCTGGCGGACGCCGTCACCGACGCCATCGCCCGAACACTCGGCCCTCACCAACGCGAAGCGCTGCGCGACCTGCTGCCGGGGACACCGGACCCCGAGCTTTAACCCTGCCCATGAGCGCCCATGATGATGATGCGTGCCCATGATGGTCATGAGTGCCCCAGACGGCCGAGCCGCAGGACATCAGGAGGTCACCGCATGCCCGAGCACCCCGAGGAACCGACGGGACGGCTGCCGCTGTCCGGTGTCACCGTCGTCAGTGTCGAGCAGGCGGTGGCGGCTCCCTTCGCCACGCGGCAGCTGGCCGACCTCGGCGCGCGGGTCATCAAGGTGGAGCGCCCGGGAGAGGGCGACTTCGCACGCCGGTACGACACCACCGTGCACGGCCAGTCCAGCTATTTCGTGTGGCTCAACCGCTCCAAGGAATCCCTCACCCTCGACCTGAAGTCGGACGCGGGCCGGGCCGTGCTGGAGCAACTGCTGGGCGGCGCCGACGTGTTCGTGCAGAACCTCGCTCCCGGCGCCGCCGCCCGGCTGGGCCTGGACGCGCCCGCCCTCGCCGACCGGCACCCGTCCCTGATCTGCTGCACCATCTCCGGCTACGGCACCAGCGGGCCGTGGGCCGACCGTAAGGCCTACGACCTGCTCGTCCAGTGCCAGACCGGCCTGGTGTCGCTGACCGGCAACGCACACGGCCCGGCCCGTACCGGGGTGTCCATCGCCGACATCGCCGCGGGCATGTACGCCTACTCCGGCATCCTCACCGCCCTCTACACCCGCGCCACCACCGGTGTCGCCCGCGCCGTCGAGGTCTCCCTCTTCGAGGCACTGGCCGAGTGGATGAGCCAGCCCGCCTACTACACCCGCCACGGCGGTATGCAGCCCCCACGCATCGGCACCCAGCACGCCACCATCGCCCCCTACGGCGCCTACACCGCCGCCGACGGCAAGGACGTGCTGTTCTCCATCCAGAACGAACGCGAATGGGCCGCCCTGTGCGAACGCTTCCTGCGGCGCCCGGAGCTGGTCGACGATCCGCGCTTCGCCACCGGGAGCGACCGCGTGGCGCACCGCGAGGAGCTCGACGCGATCGTGGCCGAGCGGTTCCGCTGCTCGGACAGTGCGGAGGTGATGAAGGTGCTGGACGGCGCGGGCATCGCCAACGCCGGGGTCAACGATGTCGAGGAGTTCCTCGCGCATCCCGTGCTCGATGCGCGGGGCCGCTGGCAGGACGTGGGGATCCCCGGGGGTGCGGCCGTGCCGGCGCTGGTGCCGCCGGTCGACCTTGCGGGGGCGGGTCCGCGTATGGACGCCGTACCCGCCGTGGGCGAACACACCGAGGCCATCCTGGCCGGGCTGGGGCACCGAGCGGCGGACATCGAGGCCCTTCGGGCCTCCGGCGTCATCTGAACCACCGGCAGTCGTGGCCGGGTTTTCCCTCCCCCAACCCCACCCCTTCCCGAAACAGGGGGCTCCGCCCCCAGACCCCCCGGTCACACTTCGACTGCGGGCCGGCCGTGGCTGGTCGCGCAGTTCCCCGCGCCCCTAAAAGCGGCGCCCACACGCGGGAAGGGGCGGGGGTGGGTGGGTGTCGTACCTCGACTGCGGGCCGGCCGTGGCTGGTCGCGCAGTTCCCCGCGCCCCTGAAGGGGCGCCCCCCTCAGCCGCAGTCGCACCGTGCCCCTGAAGGGGCACGCCCGGGGCGGGATCGGGGCGCCCGGCCGCAGTCGCCCACCGGCGGGAGGGGTCGTGTGCCGGTGCGTCATCGCCCGTCGCTTACAGCTTGTCTCAGGAGACCCGCACCTACTTACCAACTCCGGGCCGTATGCCCCCGCGGCGACGGGCGGACGTACCGGCGCACGACCCCGACCCACCACCCAGCAGCAGGCGCCCCCGCCCAACCGCCGGAGGCACCCCGCGGACGTACCGGCGCACGACCCCGACCCACCACCCAGCAGCAGGCGCCCCCGCCCAACCGCCGGAGGCACCCCGGTCAACCGCCGGAGGCAGTCGCGCGCATCATGACGCAGTCGAACTCCACCACACGCCCCGTGGCCGGTTCGCGTGTCACCGGGTACATCCCCGTGATCTCGAAGCCGCTGTCCTCGTACACGGCGACGGCCTCGTGCATGCGGGGGCTGCCCTCGTAGAGCTGGAGGAGGGCGACCTCCGACTGCATGCCCACGAACTCGTCGATCCGCTTCCCCGCGCCCCCGAACACCTCGAGGTCGTACCCCTGGGTGTCCATCTTCAGGTAGGGCCGGGGATCGGCGAGGCCGTCCAGCGCCTCCTCCATCACCGCTTCGAGGCGGCGAATCTCGATCTGCTCCGTGTTCGACTTCGCGAACCGCTTGTAGCGGCCCCGGCCGTAATCGGTCGGAGGGAGCAGGGAGTTCATGGAGTTCCAGTCCACGTGGATGTCCAGCGTGGCGTCCTCACGGCCGAGCCCGAAGTTGAACACCCACCAGTCGGGATCGTTCGCCGCCTTCTTCTGCAGTTTGGCGAACGCCGCGGAGGTGGGCTCGAAGGAAACGATTCGGCCGGTGTAGCCGAGCCGGCGCAACCGGCTGCCGTACTGCCCGGCGTTGGCGCCCACGTCGAAGACGCAGTTCACCTCGTACTTGTCCAGCAGCGCGGTCACATGATGGGCACACAGATACTCGGCGGCAGCCAGCTGGAACACGCGCTCGTCACCGGCCGAAGCCTGCGGGTCGAGCAAGAGGTGCGCCCCGGTGTCGCCGAGCCGCACGCTCTCCCACGCCCCCGCGGCCTTCGCCTGGACCTGGACCTGGGCCGGGACCTTCGCCTGGGGCTTGGACTTTGCCTTGGCCTTGGCCTTCGCACCCGCGGGCCGATCGCGGGCGATCACCCAGGTGTCCTCGCCCACCTGAGTCACCGCGTAACCGCTGTTGCGGCGGGCCAGGAGATCCGCCCCCTGCCCCACAGGGAGCCGGGTACGGCCACCACGCCGGGAAACCAGCGCGTCTCCCGGACCAAGATCGAGCACCTGCATCCCCAACTTGGGCAGCAGCTTGAGCAGTCGTCGGTAAAGGGTCTGCATCCAGACAGCCTTACACGCATACCCCGGACCGCGCCGTGGCCTCGTTGAACTGATTCCATAACTTTCTGTTCATAAGGATGGGGTTGTCGCGGCGACCAAACCCATCCTCATCCCGTCCTCATCCCTTCCTCTTACCTGCGATCTTGCGGGAAAGCCCCGGCGTTCACGCCGAGGATGAACCGCATCTCAGGATTGCTCTGACCTGCAGGCTGGAGCGGACGTTTTTGCTGCTTGATGTACTGGGGGACGATCGTCAACGGTGCTCCGCCGCACGATGCGGAGAAATACGAGGGAACCACAGGTGCCCGTGCATGATGGCGCGGTTGGTGCGGCCGGTGAACTCTCCCTCAGCCTTCGGCCGGGAGGTGCCGCCAGCCGTATCCGGCGGGCCAAGACGCTCTTGAGGCTGTTGACCAGCTTGGAGACGGCGATCTTGGGTGGGTGGCTGATCAGGAGGTGGACGTGGTCGCGTTTGCCGGTGAGCTCCTTCAGCTCCGCCTCGAAGTCCTCGAACACACTTGCTCAGATCGTGCGCAATTCCAGTGGGATGTGATCTTTTGCCGCGAGCGGCCACGAAGCATCCATACGGTGGTCGATGTGCAGCTGCGCTACAACTACCGTGCCTACCCGGATCCCACCCAGCGCCGTGCGCTGGCGAGCGCGTTCGGGTGCGCCCGCGTGGTGTGGAACGACTGCCTGCGCGACCGCAAGGAAGCACACGCGGCGGGGCTGCCGTATGTGAAGTCGGCGGACTTGTCCCGGCTGCGCATCACCCAGGCCAAGCGCACCGAGGAACGGGCCTGGCTCGCCGACGTGTCGGCGGTCGTCCTGCAACAGTCCCTCCGGGACCTCGACACCGCCTACAAGAGCTTCTTCGACAGCCTCAGGGGCAGGCGGCGGGGCCGGAAGGTGGGGCCGCCCCGGTACAAGTCGAAGAAGGACACCCGGCAGTCGATCCGCCTCAACGCCAACGCCTTTGCCCTCCAGGACAACGGCACGGTGTACGTGGCCAAGGTCGGCAACCTCAAGGTCAAGTGGTCCCGCCGGCTACCGGCCGCGCCCACGTCCCTGACCGTCATCAAGGACAACTGCGGCCGGTACTTCCTCAGCTTCGTCGTGGACACCGGGCCGGACATCCTCCCCGAGGTGCAGGCGGAGTGCGGTATCGACCTCGGCCTGTCCGCCTTCGCGGTCCTGTCCGACGGCCGGAAGATCGACAGCCCCCGCTTCCTGCGCCGGGCGGAGAAGAAACTCAAGCGCCTTCAGCGGGAGCTGTCCCGCAAGGCCAAGGGATCGAAGAACCGGGCCCAGGCCCGTATCAAGGTCGCACGCCAGCATGCCAAGGTGGCCAACCGGCGCCGGGACTGGCACCACAAGGCTTCCACGCAGATCATGCGCGACAACCAAGCGGTGTATGTGGAAGACCTCGCGGTGTCCGGTCTTGGCCGTACCCGGCTCGCCAAGTCCGTGCACGACGCGGGATGGTCCGCGTTCGTCGGCATGCTGGAGTACAAGGCGGTCAGGCACGGCCGCACCTTCGCCAAGGTGGACCGCGCTTTCCCGTCCTCTCAGGTCTGCTCGGCCTGCGGAGTCCGGGACGGCCCCAAGCCCCTGCACGTCCGGGAGTGGACGTGCGGCGAGTGCGGCACCGTGCACGACCGCGACCACAACGCAGCACGCAACGTCCTCTTCGAAGGACGCCGTATCGTCGCCGCCGGACGGGCGGAGACGCTAAACGCCTCGTGGAGCGCCGGTAAGACCAGGACGAAAGTCCCGGCACAGCGCGTTGAAGCAGGAAGCCCCCGGAAGGGTCAGACGACCCAGGCCGGAATCCCTGGACTTTAGGCCAGGGAGCACGTCAACACGCTCATGCACGAGGCCCGCCGGCCGCCGGCTCCGCCGCGTCCTCGGACTCGGCCGGTGCCGGTGCGGGCTGCCTGCCGCGCCGCGCGGCGGTCAGGCGGATGGCCAGGCGGATGGCCAGGGGTTCGGTGTAGCGGGCGGTGAGCGGACCGAGGACGACCAGGATCAGGACGTACGCCGTGGCCAGGGGCCCGAGGGACGGTTCGATGCCGGAGGTGACGGCCAGCCCGGCGATGACGATGGAGAACTCGCCGCGCGCGACCAGCGTGCCGCCCGCCCGCCAGCGGCCCTTGGCCGAGATCCCGGCACGGCGGGCGGCCCAGTACCCGGTCGCGATCTTCGTGCCGGCCGTGACGAGCGCCAGGGCGAGCGCGGGCAGGATCACCGGGGGAATGCTGGAGGGGTCGGTGTGCAGGCCGAAGAAGACGAAGAACACGGCGGCGAACAGATCCCGCAGCGGAGCCAGCAGATTGTGCGCGCCTTCGGCGACCTCGCCGGACAGGGCGATGCCGACCAGGAACGCGCCGACGGCCGCCGAGACCTGGAGTTGCTGGGCGAGCCCGGCGACCAGCAGGGTCAGTCCCAGCACCACCAGCAGCAGCTTCTCGGGGTCGTCGCTGGAGACGAAACGGGAGATGTGGCGGCCGTAGCGCGCCGCGAGCACCAGCACCAGCCCCGCCGCACCGAGCGCGACGGCCAGGGTGACGCTGCCCGCCGCCAGGCCGGTCCCGGCCAGCAGCGCGGTGATGATCGGCAGGTACACCGCCATGGAGAGGTCTTCCAGGACCAGGATGCTCAGAACCACCGGCGTCTCGCGGTTGCCGAGCCGGCCCAGGTCGCCGAGGACCTTGGCGATGACGCCGGAGGAGGAGATCCAGGTGACGCCGGCCAGGACCACCGCGGCCACCGGCCCCCAGCCGAGCAGCAGTGCCATGGCCGCGCCCGGCAGGGCGTTCAGGGCGGCGTCGACGAGTCCGGCCGGGTACTGGGTCTTGAGGTTGGAGACCAGGTCGCTGGCCGTGTACTCCAGGCCGAGCATGAGCAGCAGCAGGATGACGCCGATCTCGGCGCCGATCGCGACGAACTCCTCGCTGGCGCCCATCGGCAGCAGCCCGCCTTCCCCGAAGGCGAGACCGGCGAGCAGGTAGAGGGGAATGGGGGAGAACCGGAGGCGTCCGGCCAAGCGGCCCAACAGCCCGAGGCTCAGGATGATGGCGCCGAACTCGATCAGGAAGACAGCGGAGGAGTGCACCGACCGCTCACTCCCGTCCGAGTATCGCCGCTGCCGCCTCCACGCCCTCCCGGGTGCCGATCACGATCAGGGTGTCCCCGCCGGCCAGCCGGAAGTCGGGTCCGGGGGAGGGGATGGCCTCCGCACGGCGCAGCACGGCCACGATCGATACGCCGGTCTCGGTACGCATCCGGGTCTCGCCCAGCAGCCGCCCGTTCCAGTACGCGGTGGAGGCCAGCTGGATCCGCTCCGCCACCAGGCCCAGCTCGGTGGTGGAGAGCAGGTTCGGGCTGTGATGGGCGGGCAGCAGGGCGTCGATGACCGCCGCCGCCTCGTTCGGCGTGAGCCGCACGGACAGGTCGCAGGCGTCCGGGTCGTCCGTGCGGTACGCGCTCAGCGTCCTCCCGCCGTCGCGGTGCGCGACCACCGACAGGCGGCGCTGCTCACGCGTCGTCAGGTCGTAACGCACCCCTATCCCCGGCAACGGCGTACTGCTCAGGCGTGGAGTACCCATGACTGTTCCCCTGTCCGATGTCCCATGCGTACGGCTGCTTTCCCCATCAACCGTACGCACCGTACGCATCGGGTTCGGCGTCCGGTGCCGTGGGTGTCGGGGCAGGTCGGATTCGGCGGGACCGCCGGACGACGGGACGGCCGGACGACGGGACGACGGGACGGCCGGACGACGGGACGACGGGGCGTCAGGTGGCGGACGCCCCGCCGCGCGGTGCGGGGTGCACGGTGCGAGGTGCGCACCGCGTCAGCCGGTCACCTCTATCTGCCCGTTGGGCTGCGCGGGTGCGGCCGGCTTGCCCCCGGTGATGCCCTTCAGCAGCTCGGCGATGTCGACTCCCGTGGTGGAGCTGAGGAGTTCGACGCCCTGGGCGACGTTGTCGGCGACGGTACGTGACAGCTGGCTCGCGCCGTCCGTCGAGATCACCGTCATCTTGTCGACCGCGCTGAGCGGCTCGGACGCCTTGGCGACGACCTGCGGCAACACCTCGACCAGCATCTGAAGCACGGCCGCGTCGCCGTACTGGGAGAACGCGTCCGCCTTCTTCCGCATGGCCTCCGCCTCGGCGGCACCCTTCGCACCGATCGCGGCGGCCTCCGCCTCGCCCTCGATGCGGACCGCGTCCGCGAGCGCGGCACGGTGGGCCTTCTCGCCCTCACCGGTCAGCCGGGCCCGCTGGGCATCCGCCTCGGCCTCCTTGACCAGGGCGATCCGACGCGCCTCGGCCTCCTGCTCGGCCTGGTAGCGGGCGGCGTCGGCGGGCTTGCGGACCTTGGTGTCCAGCTCGCGGTCGGTCAGCGCGGCCTGCCGTGCGGCGACCTTCTCCTGCTCGGTCAGGACCTCCTGGCGGCGCGCCGCCTCGGCCAGCGGGCCGGCGGCCGCGGCACGGGCCGCCGCCTCGTCCGTCTCGGCCTTGATCTCCGCCGTCTTGAGGGCGAAGGTCCGCTGCGCGATCGCGATCTCCTCCTCCGCCTTCAGCCGCGCCTGCTCGGCGGCGCGCCGGGCCACCGCCTCCGCGATGTCCGCCTCCTGCTTGGCCCGCGCGGCCTCCGGCCGGCCCAGGTCCTCCAGGTAGGAGCCCTCGGTGGTGATGTCCTGGATCTGGAAGGCGTCGAGCACCAGGCCCTGCCCGGACAGGCTCGCCTCGGCCTCCTCCGCGACCTGCCCGGCGAACGCGGCACGGTCACGGATGATGTCCTCCACCGACATCCGGCCGACGATGGAGCGCAGCGCGCCGGAGAGCACCTCCTGGGTGAAGCCGACGATGCCGTCCTGCTGCATCAGGAACCGCTGGGCGGCGGCGCGGATGGAGTCCTCGGTGCCGCCGACCTTGACGATGGCGACGCCTTCGAGGTTCGCCTTGACGCCGCGCAGCGTGACCGCGCCGCGCACCGCGATGGGGATGTGCCGCGAGGACAGGTCGAGCGTGAACTTCTGCTGCACGAACGGCACGACGAACACGCCGCCGCCGACCACGACCTTCTGCCCGCTGTTGTCGGTGAACACCCGGCCCGTCGACGGGTCGGTGGCCTTCTTGCCCCGCCGGCCGGTGACGATGAACGCCTCGCTCGGGCCGGCCACCTTGTAACGGGTGACGACGACGAGTGCGAGCAGCACGACGAGGACGACGACTCCCACGACGGCTATGAGGACTGGACTCATGATGACTTCCCTTTTGCCATCCCCCCGGACGGCGGATCAGCGCGAATGATGTGCGGTGAACAGGTGGATCGGCACGCCTGACGCGTGGCCGATCGCTACGAAAGCGACCGCTGCGAAGCCGGTCGTTACGAAGCCGATCGTTTACGAATTGGTGTGCGGCGATACGGCCGCGGGTCAGCGCTGGACGGGGCGGACCGCCACCGACGTCGGCGACAGGTTTTCCTCGACCCAGATCTCGGCGCCCCGCGCCACCGGAACGGCGCTCTTGGCCGCGTACTTCACCGGCTGGCCAGCGAGGTAGACCAGCACCTCGCCGTAGCCGTCGGCCGGGATCGCGGTGACCACGGAGCCCGAGGAGCCGACCAGGTCCTCACCGCGCGGGGTGGTGGCGGGCTCGTCCCGCATCAGGGCCCGGCTGAACTTCCAGGTCAGCCAGCCCGCCCCGGCACCCGCGCCGACGCCCGCGGCAAGGGCGGGGCCGGTCCCGAGCCCGGTCGTCCCCAGGACGAGCGCGCCGCCGAAACCGAGCATCGACACGAACCCGGCGATGACCGGCAGCGACAGCAGCCCGTCGAAGAGGGCGTCCAGAACACCGACCCCGTCGAAGAGCCCTTCGAGCACGCCGTCGAAGACGAGCGCCAGGACCAGCAGAACGAGCCCCCCGATGCCGAGACCGAGAAACACAGTCATCCGGCCAACCTCCCCCGTGTGCGCCGATGGCCCCCGCCGACCGGCGTCCTTCAGGTGCGTAAGTTCTCACACATTGCCGTTCTCCGGCAGTATTCGGCCAGGAGCGATGAGCCAGGGGTACCGACCGACCCGACGCTCACGCTCGGGTACTTACGGCAGGATCAGCCCATGACCGACCGCGAACGCGAACGCGACCACCCCATCCGCGTCCTCATCGCCGACGACCAGGACATGGTCCGCACCGGCTTCCGTTTCTTCCTGGACGCACAACCGGACATCACCGTGGTCGCCGAGGCGGCGGACGGGGAACAGGCGGTGGCGCTGGCCCGCGAGGTCAGGCCGGACGTGTGCCTGCTCGACATCCGCATGCCGAAGCTGGACGGCCTGGCGGCGACCCGGCTGCTGGCGGGCCCGGACGTCCCGGACCCCATGCGGGTCGTCGTGGTCACCACCTTCGACCTCGACGAGTACGTCTACGGAGCCCTGCGCGGTGGCGCCTGCGGCTTCCTCCTGAAGGACTCCGGCCCCACTCTGCTCGCGGAGGCGGTTCGCGCCGCCGCGGCCGGCGACTCCCTGGTGTCCCCCTCCGTCACGGTCAGGCTCCTCAAGCACGTGACGGCCCCGACGACCACCTCGGCGCCCCCGGCGCCTACGCCGGCACAGCCCCAAGAGCCGCTCACCGACCGCGAGCTGGACGTCGTCCGCCTGGTCGCCCTCGGTCGCACCAACGCGGAGATCGCCGCCGATCTGTACGTCTCCCTGTCCACCGTCAAGACCCACCTCGCCAGCGTCCAACTCAAGCTGGCCGCCCGGAACCGCGTCGAAATCGCGGCCTGGGCCTGGCAAACGGGGAACGCGACGCCGACCGCGTGACACCGATTTCGTGACACCGATTTCGTGACGCGCCCCGTTCTACCGGGATCCGCACCCTGGTTAATTCGTACTGAAATTCGATAAGTTGCTGCCCACCCCACCCCGTCCACCCCACCGAGGGAGCGGCAACCGTGCCCCAGCAGCAGAAGACCTTCCGTGCCATCGAAGTCGGCGACGGCACCGACGGGAGCTGGGCCGCTCATACGCAGTCCATGTGGCCGCTCGCCGAGGGCTGGATGACCGAGGAGAGCCGGACCCCCGAAGGAGCGACCAGAGCCCGGAAGCTGTTCGAGACCCATATGCCGGAACTGGTCCCGGTGCTCGACCGGCTCGCCGGCCAACTCGACCGGCCCGGAGGCGAAACCTTCCTCACCCTCACGGCCCTGCGGCCGTTCTTCGCGGGCTGCTCCCAGACCGGCGGCGACGGCACGCTGCTGCGGAACTACGACTTCGACCCCGACGACTGCGAAGGCACCATCGTCTCCTCCCACTTCCTCCGGCCCGTGATCGGCATGCAGGACGCCGGATGGGGCCTGCTGGACGGAATGAACGACGCGGGCCTCGCCGTCTCGCTCACCTTCGGCGGACGGTTCGTCCACGGCCCCGGCTTCGCCATCCTCGTCGTACTGCGCTATCTGCTGGAGACCTGCGAGACGGTCGACGAGGCGGTCGACAAGCTGCGCCCGATACCGATCGGCATCCCCCAGAACGTCACCCTCGTCGACGCCGAGCGTGCCGTGACCGTCTTCGTCGGCCCCGACATCCCGCTGACCGAGGCACCGGACGCCTGTGCCACCAACCACCAGCACCTGCCGGTCCCCGACGAGCAGGAACAGTTCACCCGGACCCAGGAGCGCCTGGCCGCCGTCCGGACGGCGGGCGTGGATGTCCCCGCGATGCTGAAGCCCCCGCTGTACCAGTCCGCGTACGACAAGGGCATGGGCACCGTCTACACCGCCGCCTACCGCCCCTCGGAGGGGCGCGTGACCTACCACTGGCCCGCCGAGAGCTGGGAACACTCCTTCGCGGCCTTCACCCCTGGCACGCGCACGGTGACGATCGGCGAGACGGCCTGAGGCCCTCCTGGGCGGGCCGCGGAGCTTGCCGCATTACATCGACAGATGTCAACATAGACGCATGTCGAATTCGAGCGGTGTGGATCTGAGGGACCGGAGGGACCCGGCGGATCGACTGGCCCCGGCGGCCGGAACGGTGCTGCCGGTTCTGGACGAGCCCGCGGCCCCGTGCTGCCCGCCGCTGACCGAGCGGCCCCTGACCGCCGGGGAGGCCGAGCGCACCGCGGCGATGTTCAAGGCGCTCGGCGACCCGGTCCGGCTGCGACTCTTCTCACTGGTCGCCTCGCACGAGGGCGGCGAGGCCTGCGTGTGCGACATCTCCGACGTCGGCGTCTCCCAGCCGACCGTCTCCCACCACCTGAAAAAGCTCAAGGCGGCCGGCCTCCTCACCTCCGAGCGCCGCGGCACCTGGGTCTACTACCGCGTCGAGCCGGGCGTACTGGCCGCGATGGGGCAGCTGCTCACCGCGCGGTAGCCCCGATCCCCGATCTGCTGATCAACGAGCCCGCTGCCGCCCTACCCGTCCACGGACGGGAACGAGTGGTGCTCATGGGTCACGACCCACCGGCCCGCTTCCTTGCGCAGGCCGAGGGTGAGGCGGAGGCGGGTCTCGGGGTGGGCGGAGAGTTCGTCGGGGGTGCCGCAGCGGAGCAGGGCGTGGGCGTGGGCGACGTCCGCGCCCGCCGTGATGTCGAGGGAGACGATGTCGAAACAGGCGCCTTTGGCCTGCCACTCGAAGAAGGGCGGCCAGGTGGCGCGGTAGTCCTCGATGCCGCGGACGCCGTTCTGCGGCGGCGGCACGTCGAACATCACGATGTCGTCCGCATGGTCGGCCACGACGGTGTCCAGGTCCCCGGCGTGTACGGCCGCGGCCCACCGCTCGATCAGTTCCCGGATCCGCTCCTCGTCTTCCTTCACGACAGGACCTCCTCCTTCTTCTTCTCCTTCGCGGCCTTCACTCTTAGGACTCCACCGCACGCCGGAAGTCGTCGCCACCCGAGTTCTTGACCGCCCGCAAGAACACGGAGGTGCTCACGGACGCGTGAACCGGGCTCGGGTGAGGTACGAGTGGCAAGGGGCACCTGGCACGTGACGAGTGAGAAATGGACAGGGGTAGTCCGCCAGGTGACCGGTACGCAAGGATGGGGTTATGAACGCGGCCCATCGCGCCATGGCTCTCCTGGAGAGCTGGCCGAACCTGGTAAGTGGCCCGCCCAAGTGCACTGTTGGGCATGCCTTCGCTTCGTCGGGACACGAGATCGTCCATTTCCACTCCGACGATTCCGCCGATCTCTACCTCACCCGCACAGCGATCGAACGCCTGCTCCCCCAGCTCCTCCACAGCAGCGCCATCCGCGTGCGTCCCGGTGCCGCCTGGATCACCGTCCTCCTCGACTGCGACGCGGACGTCCAGCTCCTGCTGGGCCTCGTGAGCGTCGCACTGAAGGAGCACGGTGCGGTGCGGCCCCGGCGCCCGTCACCGCCGTGCGACTGGGAACGGCCGGCGGCCCGGCCGACGATCCCCCGTCCGCGACCGGGAGCGGCACGGCGCGTGGTGGACCGGCTCATGCCGCACGGCCACTGACGCCGACCGGGCGCCCCGCCGCCCACTTCTCCTCGATCCGCCCGACCTTCCACACCACCAGGGCGATCACCCAGGTGAGGACGAACAGCCCCACGATCACGAACCCGACGGCATTCAGATCGAGCCCGCCGACCCAGTCCCAGAACATCCCGCGCAAGCCGAACTCCTCGGCGAGCAGGCCGAGAAGCTCGGCGGTGCCGATGAGGAGGGCGACGGCGACGGACAGGCCGGTGATGACAAGGTTGTAGTAGACCTTCCGTACGGGCTGGGAGAAGGCCCATCCGTACGCGAAGTTCATGAACGACCCGTCGATCGTGTCGAGCAGCGACATCCCGGCCGCGAACAGCACGGGCAGGCACAGGATCGCGTACCAGGGCAGCCCGGACGCGGCCCCCGACCCGGCGAGCACCAGCAGCGCGACCTCCGTAGCGGTCTCGAAGCCGAGCCCGAAGAGCAGGCCCAGCGGATACATGTGCCACGGCTTGGTGACCGACTTCGTGACGCGGCCCAGGAGCCGGTTCATGAAGCCGCGGTTGTTCAGGTGCTCCTCCAGCGCGGCCTCGTCGAAGTGGCCGTGCCGCATCCGCCGGAAGACCTTCCAGATCCCGGCGAGGACAAGGAGGTTGATCGCGGCGATGACGTACAGGAAGGTCCCTGACACGGTCGTGCCGATCAGCTCCGTGGTGCTGTTCAGTGCGGAGCCGTCGTCCGCGACGGGCCCGGCGAGCGCCTTGACGCCCAGCGACAGCAGGAACGCCAGCCCGAACACGACGCTGGAGTGCCCGAGCGAGAACCAGAAGCCGACCGACAGCGGCCGCTGCCTCTCGCCCATCAGCTTCCGGGTCGTGTTGTCGATGGCGGCGATGTGGTCCGCGTCGAAGGCGTGCCGCAGGCCCAGGGTGTACGCGGTCACGCCGATCCCGATCCCGAAGGACCTCGTCCCGACGCTGTAGTGCTCGGGGGTCACGAGGACGACGAGCGTGAACCAGCCGACGACGTGCAGCGCGACGATGACAGCGGCCATGCCGCCGACCCGGCCCCACTCTCTCCGGCTCATCCGGCTCATCGATCCACGTACACGCTGCCAAGGAGAACCATTGGACATGAAAGCACCCTCATGCCAACAGCCCGCACCTGCAACTTTGTCGCAGTAAAGCTCAGTCCAGATCTTGGTCTAGGACGGTGTCGGCGCCGCCGCCCTCACCACCGCCACCACCGCGCCCCGGTCCAGGCGCTGGTACAGCCACTGCGCATCGGTGCGGCGCAGCCCGATCCAGCCCGTCGTGCTGTCGTAGTGGCCGGGCGCCTTCTGGTCGACGGTGAGGGCGACGATGTAGTTCGTACGGTTCTGGGAGCTGCGGAGCTGGATCACCCACGGGGTCTTCGCCTCGTACCGTCCCGAGCCGGCCTTGTCGCCCGAGTCGGCGGGCAGCGCCCTCACCTTGTACTTGGCGGTGACCGTCATACGGCCCGTCGGGGTGGGCGCCTCGGCCGTGCCCGAGGAGATGGGCAGGATGCGGCCCGCGAAGGTCAGTTCGCGCCGGGAGAGGTCGACCGTGGCGGCCGCGCGCCCGCGAAAGGCGAGCCCTGGATCGGCGCGCGGCGGCTTGGACGCGCTGTACGTCGCGGCGGGCGGAGTGGAGTGGCCGTGATCCTCGCCGGTGAAGGCCATGGTCAGAACCAGGGACACGGCCGCCAGGCCACTCGCCCCGACCGCCGCCAGCGAGACATGACGGCGCCGTCGGCGGCGTACCGCGCGGCGGCGGATCTCCGCGCCGTGGACGGGTGCGGCGATCTCGTGGGCGGCGACCTCGTGGGCGCGGGTCAACTCGTGGAGCGCGGCGGCCAGTTCGGAGCGGTCGGCCCCGGCGCGCTCGCTGGGCGCGGGCTCGCGGGGCAGGGACCCGGGCGTGGCGGACAAGGAACCAGACGTGCCGGGCAAGGAACGAGGCGTGCCGGGCAAGGCCCCGGGTATGGCGGGCCCGGACCCGGGTGTGGGTTCATCGGACACAGTCGTCCTCCCTCTCACCCAGTTCGTCGTCCGCGCTCAA
The DNA here is from genome assembly GCF_005786655.1 of Streptomyces montanus. Taxonomy (NCBI): domain Bacteria; kingdom Bacillati; phylum Actinomycetota; class Actinomycetes; order Kitasatosporales; family Streptomycetaceae; genus Streptomyces; species Streptomyces montanus. Next base: position 43,301 of record NZ_VBZC01000006.1, on the reverse strand, counting down.
CCACCGCGCCAGCGCGGCCCGGCCACGGGACAGGCGGGCCTTGACTGTGCCCACGGGCGCACCGGTCTCGGAGGCTACCTGCTCAACACTCAGGTCGCACAGATGGTGCAGAACGACAGCCCTGCGCTGTGTCTCGGGCAGCGTGCGCAGCCCCTCGACGAGCGCGGTGCGCTCCGGACCCGGTCCGGGCGTGTGCTCCGGCGGCGGATTGCGGCGCACGAGTTCCAGCCAACGCCGCGCCCGCCGCCAGCGGCTCACCGCGAGCCGCATCGCCACGGTGCGGATCCACGCCTCGGGAGCCCCGTCGGCCAGGAACTCGCGCCGCCGGTCCCAGGCGCGTACGAACGCCTCCTGGACGACGTCCTGCGCCTCACCGTGGTCCCCGGTGAAGGCGTAGAGCTGCCCGGTCAGCCGCGGGAACGCGGCAGCGTAGAACGCGTCGAACTCTTCCTCGGTCATGCCCCCCGCCGAAGTCCGCGGAAGCCCGTGCCACCCGGGTGCCTCCGCCATGCGTACTGGTCCTGTACGTCGCGTACATCGAAGCACAAGACCGTGGGCCACCCATGAGGACGGGGTTCAGAGGTACGGCGTTCAAAGTGCTGGCCCGTACGTGCCGATGCGGGACGCTCAGCGCTTCTCGTACGGGTTCGATGGCTGCTTCACGTGTCGCACCGAGGTGGCGTCGAGGACCGGGCGGGCCTCGTTCGAGCCGGGTTTGCCTGTGGGGTGCCAGGTGCCGGTGACGGTCACCCAGGTGTCGGCGGCGGGGGCTTCGGCGCCGCGGATCCGGACCTTCAGGGCCTGGGCGTCGGCGGCGCAGCAGGAGACGAGCAGACGGGCGACGTACCAGGTGCCGTTGCCTTTGCCCTCGCCGTCGCTGTCCCGCGTCACGAAACCGGTGAGCCGGAGGGTTCGCCCCTTCATGGACGCGCCGCTGTCCCACTGGGCGCGGGACGCGAACGCGCCCAGGGTGAGGTCGACGGGGTCCTCGGCCGGGCCGGGCGGGAGCCCGGGGAAGGTGCCGACGCCCTGTGCCGCGGCCTTCGCCTCCTCGCGGTCGGCGCTGTACGAGCCCAGGGCGGGGGGAGGGAAGAGGAGGAGGGCGAGGGCGGGCGCCGCGAGGAGCCAGGCGATGCGGGGGCCTCGGGTGTGATCGTGGCCGTGATCATCGGAGTCTTCGTGTTCAGTGTCCTTGCGTTCGGCGTCCTTGCGTTCGGCGTCCTTGTGTTCGGCGTCCTCACGCCTGGCCATGCTCAGCAGCCCGAGCACGACCAGCAGTACTCCCGAGGTGATCAGATACGGCCGCAACCCCTCCTTCACGTACCGCAGATACAGCTCGCTGAAGAGCGAGATCCTCAGGAGCGCCGCCCCGCAGAGGAGCAGCAGCACCTCCTGCATGCGCAGACGCAGACGCGGTCGCACGGGCTGCCTCACAGGAGCCACCACCCCGTCAGCACACTGCTCGCCACGGCCACCACCCAGGTCACGGACGAGAACCGTACGGCGAAGGCACGGCCGAAGGTTCCCGCCTGGAGAGCGAAGAGTTTCAGGTCCACCATCGGCCCGACCACCATGAAGGCGAGCCGCGCGGTGGGGGAGAAGCCCGTCAGCGAGGCCGCGACAAAGGCGTCGGCCTCGGAGCAGACGCACAGCACGACGGCGAGTACGGCGAGCAGCAGCACCGACATCCAGGGCGACCCGGTGAAGACGTCGAGCACGGACCTGGGGACGAGGATGTTGAACGTCGCCGCGGCGGCCGCGCCCAGCACGAGAAAGCCGCCGGCGTGCAGAAAGTCGTGCTGGAGTCCGTCCCGGAACCCGCGCCACCCTCTCGGGGAGCCCCTCTTGCCGCCCGTACGCCGCCGGGGCAGCCACTCCTCCTTCCCGAACCGGACCCATAGCCACCCCATCACCACGGCGGTGGCGAGCGAGGCGACGAGCCGGGCGCCGACCATGGCCGGGTTTCCTGGAAAGGCGATGGAGGTGGCGACGAGTACGACGGGATTGATGGCGGGTGCGGACAACAGAAAAGCCAGCGCGGCCGCCGGCGTGACGCCGCGCCGCATCAGGCTGTCGGCCACGGGCACGGACGCGCACTCGCACCCCGGCAGCACGACCCCTGCCGCCCCCGCCACCGGGACGGCGAGCGCCGGCCGGCGGGGCAGTACGCGGCTGAAGACCCGCTCCGGTACGAACGCCCCGATGGCCGCCGACACCACCGTTCCCAGCAGCAGGAAGGGGATGCCCTGCACCGCGACCGCCGTGAACACGGTCCACCACGCGGCCATCGCGGGCGTCGCGACGTCGATCGCGAGCATCGGGCCCAGGACGGAGGCGACGGTGGTGATCGTGATCAGGGCGATGCCGCCGACCACGACGTACACCGACGCGCGGGCGACCCATCGCGCCCCGTCGGCCAGACTTTCTCGGTTCTCCACGCGCTGCAGGCTAACCGGCGGGTGAGGGCCACGGCGGTTTTTCGCCCCCGCCGCCCCTACCCGTCCCATCCTTCTGGGGCTCCGCCCCAGACCCCGCTTCCGGGGGCCAGCCCCTGGACCCCCGTATCGGCCTGACGGCCTCGTCCTCAAACGCCGGACGGGCTGATGACTGCTGGCCCGGGCTACGGATGCAACCCGCACCCCTCACAACGGCGGATGCGCCGGCGCCGGCCCCAGCGTCGTGGTTCCCGGAGTCGTCCGATGCCCCAGCCCCGTGCGGTACGCGTCCAACGCCGCCTCCACCCGCCCCGTCCGCCGCAGCAAGTCGCCCAGCATGCGGCACAGGTCGGCCAGATCTCCCGCCGCCCCGGCCCGCTCCAGCAGACTCATCGCCCGGACGTAGTGCTCCTCAGCCGTCTCCGTGTCCCGCGCGTCCTCGGCGATGATCCCGAGCAGCCGGTGAGCCGCCGCCGAGTGGACGGCACCCCGCTCCGAACTCAGATCCCCGAGCACGTCATGGAGCAGCCCCGAGGCCTCCTCCGACTTCCCCCGCCGGTGCAGAACGTCCGCGAGCTCCACCACGACCTGACTGGTGTAGAGCGTCGCCCGCTTGTCGGCCAGGATCGCCTGGGCCTCGCGCAACTCGTTCTCGGCCCGCTCCAGTTCGCCGTTCTGGGCGTACAAATAACCGCGCATCCAGTGGCAGTTGGCCAGCTCCGTACTGATCTGAAGCTGCCGGTACAGCTCCGCCGCCTTCCCCAGGGACGCGTCCGCCTCCGTGACCCGCCCCTCGGCCAGCAGCGTCCGGGCGACGGACCGGTGCATACGGGCCACCAGCGCCGGATCCTGCACCTGCGGAGCCAGCGCGAGGGCGAACTCCGCGGCCTGGGCGGCCCGCGCGTGCGCCCCCATGTCCATGTACGGCCCGATCACGCTTGCGTAGAGAAGCACCAGAGCGCTCGGATCGTGCAGCCCGGTCCGGTTGAGTTCGTCGAGGGCGGACTCCAACAGGTAGCAGGCGTAACGGAGTTCGCCGGCCAGATAATGAGCGACCGCCCGTCCCCTCAGGGCGGGTACCCGACTCGGCAAGGGCTTGTCCGCGAGCCGCTTCTCCGCCTCCTCGAACCGCAACCGCCCGGCCACCAGGTCCCCGGACTCCAGGGCGCATTCGCCCAGCCCCAGCAGCGCGGTCGCACACTCGTCGTCGAGTCCGTGCGCCTCCGCCTCCGCCAGCAGCGCGGCGTACTGCCCGGCCGCCGTCTCCGCCCCGCCCGTCGCGAGCGTGCGCTGCGCGTCCGTGAGCCGCAGCCGCAGATCCGTGGCGAGGTGGGCGGGCCGCCCGGTGGCCAGCTCCTCGTACGCCACACCGAGCCGCGCGGCGATGTGCCGCAACGCCTCCTCCGACGGCCGTACGCGCCCCGCCTCGAGCGTGGAGACGTACGCGGGGGTGTACGCGCCTTCCGCCAACTGTTTCTGCGTCAGCCCGCGTTCCGTACGCAACTGCTGCACCCTGCGCCCGATGATCCCCGGGTCGTCACGCTCGGCCATGGCCCCAGCATGCCAGCAAGTCGACCTATTCCGTGCCCTATCCAACTTCCTTTGACGACAGGGCAGTTCACACCTGGAAGAAACCTTCCACGTGCCGCCACCCCCCTTGCCCCGGCGCGCGAGACGCCCTACGTTAAGCGGCGCGTTAAACCCACGATTACGCACACTTAATACGACGCTGACGATGCGAGGTGTCGCCGTGTTCCGACGTATTTCCGCGCGCTACCTCTCGCCCCGCCACCTCACGGCCCGCCACCTCTCTCGCCACCTCACGGCCCGCCACCTCACGGCCCGCTACGTCACGGCCCTGTGCGCCGCGGTCATCGCCTGCGCGGCACTGATCAGCGCGGGGGCGGCAGGACCGCAGCCCTGACGGTCGTGAACGAGGGCGAGTGGGCGAATGTCCGCCGACACGATCGGCGGCAATCGGGTGGCACTCGCACCGATGAGTTTCCGAGCGCCATGGTGTCTCCAGGGGGAGGGGATGGGACGGCCACGTCCCCCGGTCCACCGAAAGAGAGAGTGGTGCGCGATGAAGCTGACCCTGACGGAGTTCCTGACGCTGGACGGCGTCTCCCAGGGCCCCGGCTCCCCCGACGAGGACACCAGCGACGGGTTCACCCGGGGAGGCTGGTTCGTGCCGCACCTGGACGAGGAGTTCGAGCGGCTGGCCGCCACCTGGCTCGGCGAGGCGGACGCGTTCCTGTTCGGCCGCCGTACCTACGTGAACTTCGCTCGGGACTGGCCGAAGATCACCGACCCGGACAACCCGTTCGCCGGCATCCTGAACGGCCTGCCGAAGTACGTGGCCTCCCACAGCCTGACCAAGGCGGACTGGAACCCGACCACGATCCTGTCCCAGGACGTCCCCGCCCAGGTCGCCGAACTGAAGCGACAGCCCGGCCGGGAGCTGCAGATCCACGGCAGCGCCCAGCTGGCCCAGTCGCTCCTGGCCGCCGGTCTGATCGACACGTTGCGCCTGGTGATCGCCCCGGTGGTCGTGGGCCACGGCCGGCGCCTGTTCCCGGACGGCGGCGCCCCGGCGGGCCTGCGGCTCCTGAGCAACGAGACGACGCCGGGCGGACTGGCGGTGCACATCTACGAGTCGGCGGGCCTGCCGGAGTACGGGACGTACGGGGCCGAAGCGTAGGCCTCGTACCGCCGTACGGGCCTGAAGGCCGATGACGTCTGGTTCTCCAGTCCGATGCCGGAAGCGGCTCCAAGAGTCATGGTGGGAATAACTGTGGATCACCGTCTCGCGAAGGAGTCCCGCCATGTCGTACCCGGAGCCGCGCTATCTCGGTGACAAGGGCGAGATCAACGCGGTGTTCAGGTCCGCCGACACCGAACCGGACGTCGTCTCCGCCTCCGGCGCCACGCACTACCTCGCCGGCCACGCCTCCACCGGCGGCGAGTTCGGCCTCTACAAGGTCGACATGGGCCCGAAGGCTCCCGGCGCCCGCACGCACTTCCACCGAACGATCTCCGAGTCCTTCTACGTCCTGTCGGGCGAGGTGCAGCTGTACGACGGCGAGCGCTGGATCACCGGCCGACAGGGCGACTTCCTGTACGTACCCGTCGGCGGCCTGCACGCCTTCAAGAACGACACCGACGAACCGCTGTCCATGCTGATGCTCTTCTCACCGGGCGCCCCGCGCGAGGAGTACTTCGAGCGGATCGCGGAGTTCGCCCAACGCGACCGCGAGGACCTCAAGGCCTTCCAGATCCGCCACGACAGCTACTTCCTCGACATGATGGACGCCCCCGGAGAGTGACGCCCGCTCCGGCCCCCGATCCCGCAACCACCCCGTACGCTGCGACCCGTGACCTCTTCCGCCGCCCGCACCGCGCTGGACCTCACCGCCGACCTCCCGCTCCCCGCGCTGGAGGACTTCTACCGGGATCTGCACCGCCACCCGGAGCTGTCCAAGAGCGAGTACCGCACGGCCGCGAAGCTCGCCGAGGGCCTGCACGCGGCCGGGTACGAGACGGCCGAGGGCGTCGGCGGCACCGGTGTGGTCGGTGTGCTGCGCAACGGCGAGGGGCCGGCCGTACTGCTGCGCGGCGACATGGACGCGTTGCCGGTCGCCGAGGAGACCGGGCTGCCGTACGCCTCCGAGACGCCCGGCGTCATGCACGCCTGCGGTCACGACCTGCACGTCACCTGGCTGACCGGCGCGGCCTCCGCGCTGGCCGCCGGCCGCGACAGCTGGTCCGGCACGCTGCTCGTCGTGGGCCAGCCCGCCGAGGAGACCGGCGAGGGCGCGGCCGCGATGGTCAACGACGGGCTGTACGAGCGTTTCCCGCGCCCGGACGTCCTGCTCGCCCAGCACGCGGCGCCCGGCCCGACCGGTCTGTACGCCCACTCGCCGGGGCTGATCATGTCCGCCTCGACGGACGTCGACATCGTCGTGCACGGGGTGGGCGGTCACGGGTCCCGGCCGGAGGCAACGGTCGACCCGGTGGTGACGGCCGCGTACATCGTGACGCGTCTGCAGACCGTCGTCTCACGGGAGTTGGCGGCCCGCGAGCCCGCCGTGCTCACGGTCGGGAAGATCGAGGCGGGCACCCGGCACAACATCATCCCGTCCGAGGCGCACATCGCCCTCAACCTCCGTACGCAGTCCGCAGACGTACGCGACCGGATGCTCGCCGCGATCCGCCGTATCGCCGCGGGCGAGTGCACGGCGGCGGGCTGCCCCCGCGAGCCCACGGTCACCGTGGGCAGCAGCTTCCCGGTCACCGTGAACGACATGGACACCGACCGCCGCGTCGCCGCCGTCCACGGCGAGGTCTTCGGCGCGGGCGCGGTCCTCGACTTCGGCCCGGTGATGGGCAGCGAGGACTTCCCCCTCCTCGCCGAGGGCGGCCTCCCGTACTCGTACTGGTTCGTGACGAGCACCCCCGCCGAGGTATGGGACGCGGCCGCCGGCGGCGACCTGATGCAGCAACTCGCGGCGGTGCCCAGCAACCACAGCCCACAGTTCGCCCCCGACTTGGCAACGGTGGGGCCGGGGGTGCGGACGCTGGTCTCAGGTGCGCTGGAGATGCTGTCGGTGCGGTGAGCCCTGTGTGACCTTCCCGTGTTCCGTGTGCACCCACTAACTTGCCTTCTGTACAGGGATGTTCGCGAGTGCAGTACGTGACGGGGGTTGCGTGATGGCGGGTTATCGGCCGACGGACTGGCATGTCCTGGATCTGGAGAAGGATCCGACGCCGGGGGATCCGGACCGGGTGCGGTCGTTGGCGAAGAGCCTGCATGACTTCGCCGACGACGTGCAGGACGCGCTGCGGCTGGTGAAGGGGATGGCGGAGGAGGAGGCCGTCCTGACGTGGGTGGGCAAGACCGCCGAGGTCTTCCAGGACGAGTTCTCCGGCGTTCCGAAGAACCTGAAGAAGCTCAAGAAGTCCTACGACCTCGCCGGTGACGCTTTGGCGGCGTACTGGCCCAAGCTGGAGCGCGCCCAGGCCCTCGCCGACAAGGCCCTCGCCAAGGGCCGCGAGGCGCAGGCCGATCTGTCCTCCGCCAAGTCCCGTCTCTCCACGGCCGATTCCTGGGTGAGCCGAGCGACCAAGGAAGCCGACAAGTACAAGGAGGACAAGGACGCGGGCAAGGACGTCCCGAAGCCGGACGAGGACAAGGTCCGCGCCGCGACGAGGGACGCGCAGAACGCGGAGTCCGCTCAGACCTCCGCGCAGTCCGACGTCAACTCGGCCCAAAGTGCCCTGGACGCGGCGAAGAAGATGGCCGCCGACGCCCGCCAGATGCGCGAGGACGCCGCCGGCGAGGCGAAACGCAAACTCGACGAAGCCTCCGACGCCGGTATCCAGAACCGCAAGTGGTACGAGGAGGTCGGGGACTGGGTCTCCGACAACTGGGACACCATCGTCGCGGTCTGCAAGGTCGTCGTCGCCGTCCTGGGCGTCATCGCGATGATCATCGGCGGGCCGATCCTCGGCGCCATCGTCCTCATCGCCGCGCTCGTCGTCCTCGCCGACACCCTCAACAAATACGCCAAGGGACAAGCCTCGCTATGGGATGTGGCGTTCGCTGCCCTTGACTGCATCCCGGGCATGAAGGGCCTGACCAGCCTCGGCGGCCTCGCCAAGGGGCTGAAGGCGCTCGGCAAGACCGGGCTCAAGGGCATGGCCAAGGCGGCCAAGGGCGGCATGAACAAGCTCCGTCAGCAGGCGCAGAAGATGGCCGAGCGGCGGTGCAAGAGCGACCCGATCGATGTGGTGACCGGCGAGATGGTCGCCTCGGCCGTGGACGTGGAACTCGCCGGTGCGCTGCCTCTGGTCATCGAGCGGCACCACGTCTCGTCGTTCCGTGGCGGGCGGTGGTTCGGACCGTCGTGGAGCTCCGTACTGGATCAGCGGCTTCTTCTCGACGCCGACGGCATTCGGCTGATCACCGAGGACGGGATGGTGCTGCACTACCCCGTCCCCGAGCCGGGCCTTCCGGTGATGCCCGTGATGGGTCCGCGCTGGCCGCTGGAGTGGTCCGGCGCACCGGACGGCTCCATGACGGTGCTCCGTCCGGAAACCGGTGAGACGCTCCGTTTCCGGTCGCTGCCCGAGCGGCCGGCGGCCGAGCTGCCTCTGGCCGCGATCACCGACCGCAACGACAACGCGATCACGTTCGAGTACCACCCGGACGGAACACCGCGCGCGGTCGTGCACGAAGGCGGTTACCGCGTCGGAGTCGAGGTGACGAACGGCCGCGTCACGGCTCTGCGGCTGGTGAGCGACCCCGCGGAGCCGGTGGTGGTGCGGTACGGATACGACAGCCGCGGCAACCTCTCCGAGATCTACAACTCCTCCGGACAGCCGCTGCGGCTCTCGTACGACGACCACCACCGCATCGTCGCGTGGCAGGACCGCAAGGGGACGCACTACCAGTACGTGTACGACTCGGCGGGCCGCTGTGTGCGGACCGTCGGATCCGAGGGCTTCCACAACGGAACCTTCGAATACGACACCGCGGGCGGCACGACGATCCACACCGACTCGCTCGGCCACACCACGGCCTACCGGTACAACGGCGACTTCCGGATCACCAGCGAGACCGACGCCCTCGGCCATGTCACCACGACCGAGTGGGACGCCTTCGACCGCATGCTGTCGCAGACCGACGCCCTGGGCCGCACGACCGGCTACGCGTACGACGCGGACGGCAACCTCAGCGCGGTGATCCGCCCCGACGGCCTGCGGATCAGCGCGGAGTACAACGAACTACGCCTTCCCGTACGGATCACCGAGGCCGACGAGGGCCAATGGCGGTTCGGCTACGACGGGAAGGGCAACCTGCTGTCCGTCACGGACCCGTCCGGCGCCGTCACCAGGCGCGTCTACGACAGCGCCGGACGGGCGACCGCCGCCACGGACGCCCTCGGGCACACGCGCCGCTATGAGCACGACTCCCTCGGCCGGCCGACGGTGGCCCTCGACGCTCTCGGCGCCACCACCCGGTTCACCTACAACGCCTTCGGACGACTCGCTTCGGTCACCGACTCGACCACCGGTGTCACCCGGTTCGGCTGGACGCCGGAAGGGCAGATGGCGTGGCGCACCACTCCCAGCGGCGCGACCGAGCGATGGGCCCATGACGCCGAGGGCAACGAGACGGAACACCGGGACGCGGCCGGCGCAGTCACCCGGTTCGAGTACACGCACTTCGACCTGCTCGCGGCCTGTACGCGTCCCGACGGCACCCGAGTCGAGTTCGGTCATGACACAGAGCTGCGGCTGACCAGTGTGACCGACGCACGGGGGCGCACGTGGCGCTATGAGTACGACGCGGTGGGCAACACCGTGCGGGAGACGGACTTCTCCGGCCGCGTACTCACCTACGTGTACGACGCGGCGAACCAGCTCGCCGCACGCACGAACGCACTGGGACAGACCACCCACTACCTCCGCGACGCGCTCGGCAACATCGTCGAGCAGCGCGACGAGGACGCGGTGGCCAGGTTCGCCTATGACGCGCTCGGCCGGCCGGTCCGGGCGGAGAACCCCGACGCCGTCGTGATCCGCGCCTACGACGCGATGGGCCGGATCACCGAGGAGACCTGCAACGGCCGTACGCTGCACAGCGCTTACGACGCCCTCGGCCGGCGCACCCACCGGCGCACCCCGACCGGCGCACTGAGTACCTGGGAGTACGACGCCAACGACCGGCCGACACTGCTGCGCACCGCGGGTCAGCTGCTGTCGATGGGCTATGACGGGGCCGGCCGGGAGACGGAACTCCGTGTCGGAGCCGCGGTCCTGACTCAGGGCTGGGACGGCGATCACCGCCTGGTCGCACAGGCCCTCACGGGCGTTCCCGAGCAGTCCGCCCTCCGTCGCCAGTACACCTACCGCGCGGACGACCACCCCACCGAGATCGCCGACAACGTGGCGGGCCACCGGCGGCTCGAACTCGATGCCGCCGCCCGCGTCACCGCGGTCCATGCCGAGTCCTGGACCGAGCAGTACGCCTACGACGCGGCCGGCGACCTCACTCACACCACCTGGCCGGCCTCGCCCGCGGCCCGGTCCGACGCCGCTGATGCCGTCGTCGCCGGTGCGGACGCCGCTGATGCGATGGGGGGCCGAAGCTACGGCCCGCTGGGCGTTCGGCAGGCCGGCCGGACCACGTACGAGCACGACGCGCAGGGCAGGATCACCCGGCGCGGCAGCAAGTCGCTGTCGGGCGGATCGCGCACCTGGCGCTATCACTGGAACGACCAGGACCAGCTCCGCGAGGTGATCACTCCGGACGGCCGCCACTGGCGCTACCTCTACGACCCGTTCGGCAGGCGTATCGCGAAGCAGCTGCTCGGCGACGACGGCACAGTGACCGCCCAGACCGACTTCACCTGGGACGGCACCGATCTCGCGGAACAGACGAGTTCCCTCGACGGCCGCGTCGTCAGCTGGGACTGGTCGTCGGAGACCGGCCGACCCGTCGCCCAGACCGAGCGGCAGGTCACGGCCGACACGGCCCAGGATGAGATCGACGCCCGCTTCTACGCCATCGTCACGGACCTCGTCGGCGCCCCCACCGAACTGATCGCCCCGGACGGGCGGACGGGCTGGCGGCTCCGCACGACACTCTGGGGCGTTCCGTCCTCCGCCCCCGCCCCCACGCCCGGCGGTGAGACCGACTGCCCCCTGCGCTTTCCCGGGCAGTACCGCGACGACGAGACCGGACTGCACTACAACTACTTCCGCTACTACGACCCGGCCCTCGGCCGCTACTGCAGTCTGGACCCGCTCGGCCTCGGCGGCGGACCGAACCCGGGCTGGTACACGCCCAACCCCACCGTGTGGATCGACCCCTTCGGGCTTGCCCTGTGCCGCAAGCCGCCCCGTCTGGACGACGGCGACCTGAAGAAGGGCTGGATCCATATCGAGGGCAGGCACATCACGGGGACCAACCCGTCGACGAAGCACGCCGACATGCTCCCGCCCACGACGACCCGTGCCCAGGTGCACGAGGCCGCGGCGAAGATCGTCAAGAAGGGGACCAGGATCTCCGATCCGAGCAAGCGGATTCAGACGTACGAGATGAGAACGAAGGTCAACGGGATGAGGGGCCGCTTCAGCGTTACCGTCGACTCGCACGACTCGAACAACATCATCACGTTCTTCCCCGTGGGAAAGAGTTTCGTTTAATGGAGTTCAGGTTCTCTGTGGACGCGAACGAACTTCCGCCGCCGTCCGGTTTCGACCTGGGGCACGTGGACGTCTCGGGCAGCGAGGGGCAGGCGAGCTCCCGGGACCACACCCCCGACCAGGCCATGATGATCTACCTGTCCGTGACCTTGCTCCTGGACGGCCTGCGGCGGTTTCTCTCCGGTCGGGCCCGCACCTACGCGTCCTCGGCCGTCGACTCGTCGTTCTCGCTGGACTTCAGGCGCGAGAAGCGCGGGACGATCTCCACGAGCCACCAGGGATCGCCCGTGGACCGGTCGTCCGCCGAAGATGTCGCCGCGGCGGTCTTCGACGCCGCCGAGGAATTCGCGCGGACCCACCTGGGCGAGCTCCCGGCCGACGACGCGGGCCGAACGGATCTGGAGCAGTCGCTGGCCGAGTTCAGGAGATTCCTGGACCAACTGGACTGACGGATCCCGCCAGCCGCGCCAGCCGCGTGTGGACGTCCTGGAGCGCGCCCGCGCGGCGGCCCGGCACGCGGGCGCGCAACTCGGCCAGGGCGGAGCCCAGTTCGCGGGCCAGGCCCGCGTCGGTGACGCGGCCCCACTGGTGGTGGGCCCGGTCGACGGCCGCCTCGACGGCGGGGGCGTCGGGCGCCTGGCCCGCGCGGAGCCGTACGTCGGCCACCGTCAGCCAGGTCCGGCAGCTGCGTACGGCGTCGCCGGCGAACATGGCCAGGTCCGCTCGTACTTCCATCCAGTGAATGACCTCGTCACTGCCCGGCCCGAACGTACGCAACGCGGCCTGCTCCCACTGCGCGGCCAGCGCGGACGCCTCGTCGTGCCGCCCTGCCTGGACGGCGGCGGTGATCCCGGCATGGGGGTCGGCCGGCGTGGACACCACCGGATCGACCGCCAGCACCAAGTCCCGCTGTGCGCTTCGCGGTTCCTCACCGATCGCCCGCGTGAGCGCCTGATGATGAAGCTGCGCCGGCGGCGGACGGTGGCCGCTGCGCAGGATCGTGGCGAGGGACTTCATATACGTCGGTGTCGCGACCGTACGTCTCGGCGGAGGCGGTGCGATCCGGCCGTACAGCCGGACCCCCGGCCCGACGTCGAGCGGCTGGGTGCCCAGGTGCTGCCACGTCTCCGCGTCGGCGTGCAGGTCGACGAACACCGTGGTGCCGCCCGGCGCGCGCAGCCGCAGCTCCTCGCGGATCCAGTGCCAGGGGAAACCGGTGTAGCGGACGGTCGACGGGGTCGTACGGGCCAGCGCCAGGTGCGGAAGCCGCTGGCGGCGGTCGAGTTGGAGCTGGCCGGTGAGGAAGACCGTGAGCGGGCCGGGGGCCGTCGCCGCGGCGCGCAGCCGCGTCAGGACCGCCTGGGGCTCCAACGGGTCTGCCAGTTCGACCACGTTCGCGGTGTCCGCCCCGGAGAGCACGGCGGGCGCCACCGCCGCGAGCACGGGAAGCACCGATGCCGCGTCCACGAGACATCCCTTGCCCACCGGCGAAGCCGCGAGCAACAGCACGGTTCCAGGCATCGTTCCCGCCCCCTCCCCATCGTTCGCCACTGCAGCACCGTAACCGCTGCGCGTGCAAAGCGGGGTCACGGGATGCCCCCGGGCGTGCGAACGGAGCCCGCCGAAAGCCCACCCCCTACCTGTCGGTACGTGTGACCATGGGTGTGCCTGTGACGCATGAGGTACTTGAGGTATCAGAAGGTCAGCAAAGGAACAGGACATGACCCACCCTGTCCCCCACACCCCCGCCACCGCTGCCGACGCCCCCACCACCGACACCACCCCCTCCGCCGCCCATCTCCTCGTGGTGGACGACGAAGACGGGGTCCGTGGCATGCTCACGATGGCCATGGAATTCCTCGGCTTCGAGGTGACCTGCGCCGCCACCGGCCGGCAGGCCCTCCGGGCCGTCACGCGCCGCGCCCCCGATCTCGTACTGCTCGACGTCAACCTCCCCGACGTCGACGGCTTCGAGGTCTGCCGGACCCTGCGCCAACGGGGCCTCACCGTGCCGGTGCTGTTCATCACCGGCCGCAGCGACGTCGACGACCGGGTGCGCGGACTCGATCTGGGCGGCGACGACTTCGTCACCAAGCCGTTCGAACTGAAGGAGGTGGCGGCCCGGGTCCGTGCCCTGCTGCGCCGCACCGCCGAACGGCCCGTGCAGCGCCGCCACTTGAGCGCCGGGCGTATACGGCTCGACCCCGACGCGCACCAGGTCTGGGCGGACGGGAAGCCCGTCCGGCTCACCCCCACCGAGTTCGCCCTGCTGCGCTATCTGATGGAGAACTCCGGCCGGGTGCTGTCCCGCGCCCAGATCCAGGAACGCGTCTGGAACCACCGCGACGAGAGCTCCGGCATCGTGGACACCGGCGTCTACTACCTGCGCCGGAAGCTGGACGACCGGGGCCAGTCGCTCATACGGACCGTCCGGGGTGTGGGCTATCTGCTGTGCGCGGACTGAACGCCGTCGACGCCACCCCCGCAGAGTGAGGAACCCTGAGGAAATCCTGATGTTGTTCGGAGCGATTCCGGATCCGCGCTCGATTTACTGAGCGCATGTCGTCCTTAAGGAACAAAGTCGCCGCCGCCCTCGGCTCCGCGGTCGTCCTGGCCGCCGCCGTCGTCGCCACCCCCGGCACCGCCATGGCCGAGGAGAGTCCGACCGTCGCCCAGCTCCTCGAGAAGTGCAACAACGGCACGGACAGGTGCGAGTTCCACGTCGAGTCGGTCGACAAGTATCTCGGCCCCGAGCAGCGCGTCACCTCCGACGCCTTCAACTGCACCAGCGTCGACCAGAACATCTCCAAGACGTGGTCGGACACCACGACGACCGGCACCTCGACGACGCAGACCATCGAGTTCGGCGGGGCCTTCGAGGCCTTCACCGCCGGATTCAGCAGCGCCACCGGCAAGACCTGGGAGAAGTCCCACACCGAGTCGCGCACCGAGAGCCTGTGGATCGCCCCGCGCAAGAAGGGCTGGCTCACCCACCGGGCGCACAAGGTCAAGGCGCACGGCTACTACCAGCTCAACTTCGGCGAGCGCTTCTACGGCCACTACATCTGGTACGTCAACGACGTGACGATGACCGGCATCGACCCCGACAACACGTACGGCGAGAGCCCGGTGTTCCGCGAGCGCGCCGTGGGCTCCGGCGGCTGCTGAGACACGCGGCACGGCGGTCGCGGCGTCCGCCGCGACCGCCGGCGGGCCCGGCCGCACCCCGACTTGCCGGCCGGGGCCCCCAGGTGTGCCCTGGAGGCAGGGGCGAGGAGAGAGGAGTGCTCTCATGGCTCAAGCGGCACCCGCACGACGCGAACTCCCCCGCGCCCCGCGACCGAGCACCGGACGGCCGCACGTCAGCCCCCTGCGGCTCGCGGCACCCGTACTCGGCGGCGTCGTCTACGGGCTGTGGGCCTGTGCGATCGGACGCGACTCGGGCCCCATCACCGGCTGGAACGTCCTGCTGGGCGTGGTGTCGGGGATCGCCTTCATCGCGGTCTACCTCGGTCTGCGCGTGATCGGCCCGCGCCTGCGCCGTGAGCCGCGCGCCTGCGCGTGGGCGGCGTTCGCGGGCATCTCCCTCGGCTTCCTCTACAGCCTCACCGGCGAGAGCGTCCTCAAGTCCTCGGTCATCGCGTGCGTGGTCGCGGCGGCGGTGTTCGGGGCCGTGTTCTACCGGCTCTACACGACGGAGGACTGACCGCGCCGGGGCGAGCGTCCAGCGGCGCCCGCGCGGCATGCCTGAGGCCCCGGCTCTCCCAAGCCGGGGCCTCAGGTTCGTGCGGGCGACCCGGTTCACCCACGGTTCCCCGTCCGGGCCTGCCCGCTCCCTCCCGGGATGATCGACCTGTGCCCCCAGAACCAGGAAACACCCGTTCGGGTGAACCCTCCACTGGAGGCGGGAGCCGCGGCCGCAGCGACCACAGAACTAGGACAAAAAGCCCAGGACGCGGCCGCCGCCGAAACCTACGATGAGTTTGCTCCCCGGCCGGGGTCTACCTCTCAGCCAGCTCGCACCGAATCCGAGCTACCGCACAGCGACGTCGCACAAGCATTCGCAAGGACTGGATGGGGCGGACATGAAAAGCGAACATCTGGCCGGACCGGCCATCGAGACCGCAGGCCTGGTGAAGACCTTCGGCGACAACCGCGCCGTCGACGGCGTGGACCTGCGGATCGAGGCCGGCACGGTGTACGGCCTGCTCGGGCCGAACGGCGCGGGCAAGACCACCACCGTGCGCATGCTGGCGACCCTGCTGCGCCCCGACGGCGGCGAGGCCCACGTCTTCGGTCATGACGTCGTGCGCGAGGCGGACGCGGTCCGCAGCCGGGTCAGCCTCACCGGGCAGTACGCCTCGGTCGACGAGGACCTGACCGGCACCGAGAACCTCGTCCTGCTGGCCCGCCTGACGGGCCACGCCAAGAAGGCCTCGTACGACCGCGCGGCCCAGCTCCTCGACGCCTTCGGCCTGTCGGACGCGGCGGGCCGCCAGGTGAAGAACTACTCGGGCGGTATGCGGCGCCGTATCGACATCGCCGCGTCCATCCTCAACACCCCGGACCTGCTGTTCCTGGACGAGCCGACGACGGGCCTGGACCCGCGCAGCCGCAACCAGGTCTGGGAGATCGTACGAGCGGTCGTCGCCCAGGGCACGACGGTCCTGCTCACGACCCAGTACCTCGACGAGGCCGACCAGTTGGCATCCCGGATCGCCGTCATCGACAACGGCAGGGTCATCGCCGAGGGCACCAAGGGCGAGTTGAAGGCCTCGGTCGGCGCGGGCGCCGTGCACGTACGGCTGCGGGACGCGCACCGGCGCCCCGAGGCCGAGCGGCTGCTCCGGCAGACCCTGGACGCAGACGTACAGCTGGAAGCGGACCCGGTGGCCCTCACGGCCCGGGTGGGCAACGGAGTGGCGAACAGCCAGGGCGCGTCCGAGAAGGCCTCCCGCGCTCTCGCCGAACTCGCCCACGCGGGCATCACCGTCGACAACTTCTCGCTGGGACAGCCGAGTCTGGACGAGGTGTTCCTGGCCCTCACCGGCAGCACGACCGAGCACGAGCAGGCGAAGGAGGCCACGGCATGAGCACCGCGACGCCGACCACGGAGACCAGGGAGACCGGCGAGCTCGCCCCGGTCCGCACCGAAAGCCTGGCCGAGCTGCTCGTCTCCCGGGAGCGGCCGCCCCGCCCGAACGCGCTGCGGACGTCCCTGACGTTCGGCTGGCGGGCGATGCTCAAGATCAAGCACGTACCCGAACAGCTCTTCGATGTGACGGCGTTCCCGATCATGATGGTGCTGATGTACACGTACCTGTTCGGTGGCGCCCTCGCGGGCTCGCCGCGCGAGTACATCCAGTACCTGCTGCCCGGCATCCTCGTCATGTCCGTCACCATGATCACGATGTACACGGGCCTCGCGGTCAACATCGACATCGAGAAGGGCGTCTTCGACCGCTTCCGCTCCCTCCCCATCTGGCGCCCGTCGACGATGGTCGGCTATCTGCTCGGTGACGCCCTGCGCTACACGATCGCGTCGATCGTGATGCTCACGGTCGGCCTGATCATGGGCTTCCGTCCGGACGGCGGCTTCTCGGGAGTCGTGGCGGGCGTGGCGCTGCTGATCGTCTTCTGCTTCGCCTTCTCCTGGGTGTGGACGATGCTCGGTCTGCTGCTGCGCACGGAAAAGGCCGTGATGAGCGTCAGCATGATGGTGCTGTTCCCGCTGACCTTCCTCAGCGACATCTTCGTCCGCCCCGAGACAATGCCGGGCTGGCTCCAGGCCTTCGTCAACAACAACCCGGTCACGCATGTCGCCTCGGCGGTCCGCGACCTGATGGCCGGCTCCTGGCCGGGCGGGGAGATCGCGTGGTCGCTGGGCTGGGCCGGGCTGTTCGTGGCGGTCTTCGGCCCGGTGACGATGCGGCTCTACAACCGCAAGTAGGCGCCAGGCGGCGCGGCTCCGCACCGCCTGCTCGCCCCCCGGAAGAACGTAATCCACGTCCGGATGCAGTCACCCCGGCCGTCCTCCGCTGGCGGAGCGCGCGGCCGGGGCTCCTGCTGGAAGGGTGCGGAAAGTCCTCTCGGCGGTGCTGATCGTCCTCGGCTGCCTCCTCCTGCCGCTCGGCGGGCTCTCGGCGTGGGCGACGTACGAGATCGGCGACACCGGGCGGTACGTCGCCACGATGGGACCCCTCGCCGCCGGGCCCGACGTGCGGCGCGCGGTCACGGACACGGTCACCGACGGGATCATGTCGGAGGTCGAGGCCGGGCCCCTCGAGGACGAGGTCCGCGTCTTCGTGCGCAAGGCGGTGCGGTCCTTCACCGGCACGCCGGCCTTCCGCACCGCCTGGGACTCCGCGAACCGCGCCACCCACGACGCCGTACTGCGCGCCCTGCGCGGCGACCGCGATACCGCCGTCACCCTCGACCTGGCCCCCCTCACCGAGCGGCTCAAGGACCGGCTGGCCGACGACCACGTGCCGCTGGCGCACAGCATCCCCGTCGCGCGCGCCAAGATCACGGTCATCGAGGCCCGGGAAGTCGCCACGCTCCGGAAAGGGTTCGACGTGCTGGAGATCACGGGTTTCTGGCTCCCGGTCGCGGCGGTCGCGCTGGCCGTCGGCGGCATCCTTCTCGCGGTACGCCGCCGCCGGGCCGTCATGGCGACGGCGCTGGGCCTGGCCCTGGGCGCCGCGCTGCTCGCGCTGGCGACCGCGGTCGGCCGCGAGCTGGCCCTCGGCGACCTCCCGCCGCACGTCTCCCGCACCGCGGCGGGCGCGGTCTACGACGCCCTCACGTCCACGCTCCGTACGGCGACCTGGGTCATCCTCGCGCTGGGCCTCACGGTGGCGGCGACGACATGGCTCATGGGCCGCTACGTGCGACATCGCGGAGGATCCGCAGGGCCACCCTCAGCTCCGGCACCGGAACAGACGCGAGCCCAAGCCTGACGGCGTCCGCCGGGGACACGGAGGGGCGGTCTCCCGGGGTCGCCGTGCGCGGGGACAAGGG
Organism: Streptomyces montanus; assembly: GCF_005786655.1. Classification (NCBI taxonomy): domain Bacteria; kingdom Bacillati; phylum Actinomycetota; class Actinomycetes; order Kitasatosporales; family Streptomycetaceae; genus Streptomyces; species Streptomyces montanus. Next base: position 24,633 of record NZ_VBZC01000006.1, on the reverse strand, counting down.
CCGGTCTCCCGGGGGCTCCGCGCCGGGGGACAGGGGTGGGGAGATGGGCGGAGACAGGGGCGGTGACGGTGGTGACAAGGGTGGGGACATGGGCGGGGACATGGGCGGGCAGCTTCTTCCCGAGCCCGCCCTGCGCCTCGGTTCCACGGCGAACGCCGGACCCGGCGTGACCGCGACCCCGCGCGCCGCTGCCGCCGCCGCGAACGTGTCCGCGCGCCACGGCTGCGGCAGCTCCCACCAGACGTAGTACGCGTACGGATCGGCCCGTACGGCGAACTCGCCCAGCCACTCCTCGACGACCCGCTGCCGCGCGTGCGCGTCCGCCCGCTTGGCCGCGACGAGCCTCTCGACGGTTCCGTCCCCGATCCACCGCACAGCGGCCTCCAACGCGAACCGCCCCGCGGTCCAGCCCCCGGAGCGCAGGGCCTCGGCGACCGCGTCCACCCGCCCCTTCGGCACGACGAGGAAACCGACGGTGAGCCCGGGGGCGACCCGCTTGGACAGGCCGTCGACGAGAAACGTGCGCTCGGGAGCGTAGGAAGCGAAGGGGGTGGGGCCCTCCTTGCCGTCCCGCAGAAAGGACCAGATCCGGTCCTCGACGACGGGCAGGTCCAACGCCCGCACCACCCCCGCCAGTTCGCGCCGTCTCCCGTCCCCCATGGTCACGGAGGTGGGATTGTGGAGGGTCGGCTGGACGTACACGGCGGACAGCGGCGCCGCACGATGGGCGGCGACCACGGCAGCGGGCTTCACCCCCTCCCCATCCATCGGGAGCGGTACGAGTGTGACCCCGATCCGCCGCGCGATCTCCTTGACCAGCGGATACGTCAGCGCCTCGACGCCCACCCGGCCTCCCGGCCGTACGATCGCGGCGAGCACGCCGGCGATGGCCTGGCGCGCGTTGCCCGCGAAGAGAAGCCGCTCCGGGGCGGGCCGCCACCCCGGACCGCCCAGCAGCCCGGCGACCGCCTCGCGCGCGGCGGCCGTGCCGGTGGCGGGAGCCGTACGCGTGGCCTCCGCCAGCACATCGGGCCGCAGCAGCGGCGCGAGCCCCGCTGCGAGCAGTTCGGACTGCCCCTCCGCGACGGGATAGTTGAGCTCCAGATTGATACGGGGCTCGGCAAGCCCGTCCTCGCCCTCTCCCTCTCCTTCGGCCCCCGCCTCCGCCAGGGCCCGCCCCGACGGCACGGGCGACGCCCGTACGAACGTCCCCCGCCCGACCTCGCCGACCACCAGCCCGCGCCGCACCAACTCCGCGTACACGCGCCCGGCCGTGGACCCGGCGATACGGCGCCGTCGCGCGAACACGCGCTGCGGCGGCAGGCGTTCACCGGGCTTGAGCCGCCCGGAGAGGATCTCCTCGGCCAGCCGGTCGGCGATCCGCCGATAGTCCTCCACGCGAACATCTCTCCTTGCATTGCACCGAGGGCAAAGATTTTATTGCACCGAGGAGCCGAGTCACTTTAGTGTCCACTCATGGCACCCTTCCTCGCATACGAGGACAAAGGCACGAAAGCCTCAACGCCCCTGCCTCTTGTCCTGATCCATGGCCACCCCTTCGACCACACGATGTGGGTGCCCCAGATGGCCGCCTTCTCCCCGGCCCGCCGGGTGATCACCCCTGACCTGCGCGGCTACGGCGCGTCGCCGGTCGTCCCGGGGGTGACCCCGCTCTCCACGTTCGCCGAGGACATCGCGGCCCTCCTGGACAGCCTGGGCGTGGACCGCTTCATCCTCGGCGGGCTGTCGATGGGCGGCCAGATCGTCATGGAGTGCTACCGCCAGTTCCCGGAGCGCATCCACGGCCTGATCCTGGCCGACACCTTCCCCGCCCCGGAGACCCCGGCCGGCAAGAAGTCCCGGGGCGAGATGGCGGACCGGCTCCTTCGGGAAGGCATGCGGGGGTACGCGGACGAGGTCCTCCACAAGATGGTCGCGCCGTACGCCGATGCCGACGTGGCCGCGCACGTCCACCGCATGATGACCGGCACGCCCCCCGAGGGCGCGGCCGCCGCCCTCCGCGGCCGCGCGGAACGCCCCGACTACCGCGATCTCCTGACCCGGGTCGGGGTCCCTTCCCTGGTCGTGGTCGGCGAGGACGACGCCTACACCCCGGTGTCGGACGCACGGGCCATGCACGAGGCACTCCCCGGCTCGACGCTCCGGATCATCGCCCGGGCAGCCCATATGCCGAACCTGGAACGCCCGGACGAGTTCAACGAGGCGCTGGCCGCCTTCTTGAAGCAGGCCGACTCGTCATCCTGAGAGCCGAGTTGGGACGAGCCGGGGCGAGCGGGGCGGATCGCGAGCCCCGTTTCATTTTTGGCCTCATTTTGTTCACCTGCCGATCATCTGCGAATTTCGGTAATCGCTTGTGACCGTCGAGAACTGGCCATAAGCTCGCGAGTCAACGAGGGGCCCGCCCGGCCAGGGGCGCGACCATTCCCCTCGTCTCGAAACGGGGAAACGGGGAACACATTCATGCGTGCATGGAAGAGATCTGCCGCGCTGCTTTCGCCGCTCGCTCTAGGCGTCGTCCTTTTGGGACCGGCACCGGTGGCTTCGGCCGACGAGGTCGGCCCGATGCACCACATCACTTGCTCGTGGGTGAAGCGGGTCGGAACGCCTTGGGCTCCGAACAGCGTGACGGTGAAGGGTTTCGTCCAGGTCGACTGCTCGGACAAGCTGGACGACGCCAACACACAGGCGCACATTCAGATTTACGACGGCTCGTGGAAGGACCGCGGCGACCCGATCGTCAGCCACAACACAGGTCCCCGCATCCACGTGAACGACGACACCCTGAAGCGGCCGGGGACCTGGAAGTACCGCACCAAGGGCACACACTTCGGGCAGCACGGCAACATATGGACGCTTCCCACCTACTACTCTCCGGTCCGCACGCTGACACGACACCACTAGGAACGCGATGAGACACATGACGGCCGATGCGCGCGACCTCATGGTCACAGCTCAGGAGGTCGCCAGGCTTCGAGACGCAGTGGAACTCGAAGTCAGAGATGTCGCGTTGGCCGCACTGGTCCTCCACTTCCTCCGCGCTCCGGAGGAAGTGGAGGACTCGGGCACGGCGTCGCTCTCACCGGAGCAGTTGCCGATGACCGATGAAGTGCGGGAGATCATGACGACCGGAGACGGCGATCTCCGAAGTCTTGACCTGGTCGAACTCGCGCGGCGCGAAGAGTCCGAATTCTCCGAGTACTTGGGACCCGTATGGCGGGCAATAAAAGGTTACTGACTTCGCTCGCCCTGTCGCTCTGTGCGGTTTCGGTTTCGGTTGCGGTCGCGGGATGCTCCGCAGCATCAGCCGAATCCACCAAACGGTCAATGGCCGAGGAATTGAAGGCGACCGGGTGGGTCGAAGAGCCAGTGGTCGACGGTATGGAATCCCAAATCCGGGACATTCGCCCGACGGCATGCCAGGACCTGTTCGACCTGCTCGACAGGGCCGACGGCGCCGAGGCGCGCTCCTTCGGATTCCGTAATTCCAAAACCGGGTCCTATCTTTTGGCCATCGATCACCCTGATGTCCCGGACCCGGGCAGCCTCTCGTCCCACCTGAGGGAAGCCGCGGAAGCCTGCCCTCGTCTCACCATGGGATATGACTCGACGTCGCTGGCGTATGACGTCTCGGTGGCCGACCTCCGGTCGGGCAGGACCGAGATACGCCTCAACGGAGCCGAGCAGATCGGCGGACAGCAGGGTGAGCGGGTGGTCGACATGATCGTGACCGGCGTGAACACGGATTCCGGCGGACGGCTGATACGCGTCATGAGCAGCGACGCGGGTATCGGCGCGACGGAGGAGAAGGCCGCCGAGGCCGCCGCGGTCCATCCCTGAAGCGTCGTCGGCGCCGTCGATCGGCAACCGTCCCACCGCCTGCCCCGTCTTTGAGGGAGGATCCGGGTGAACGGAAGGCATGGACTTTGGGCAGTGCTACGGCAGAGACGGACGAGTGGATCGACGACGACCCGGCGACCCGGCGCCCCGGCCAGAGGGGAGGCGCCTGGTTCGCCGGGCTCCTGCTGCTCGGCGTCAGCGCCGTCGTGGGGTGCCGGATCGCCGACACCGACGGCATCACCCCCGTACCTCAACTCCTCGCGTTCCTGCCCTGGCTGCTCGCCCCCACCACAGCCGCCCTCCTCCTCGCCGCCCTCACCCGCTGGCGCCTCGGACTGGTCTGGGCCGTGGCCGCACTCGCGGCGATCGCCTGGTTCATCGAGCCGTACGGCAAGACGGCCGAGGCGAAGGGCACCCCACTCGTGGAACTGCGCGTGCTCACGTCGAACGTGGAGTTCGGGCAGGCCACCGATGACCTGATCAAGGCCGTCCGGAGCGAACGCCCGGACCTCGTCTTCGTCGAGGAGTGCGAGGAACTCTGCGCGGACAAGCTGAGGCAGGCCTTCGGACCGAAGGACGCGCAGGACACGCGGGACACGCGGGACACGCGGGACACGCGGGACACGCAGGACACCCAAAACGCGCAGGACACGGAGAGCGCGAAGGACACGTACCCCTACCGGCAGGCCGTGCCGGGCAACGGCTCCGACGGGTCCCTCATCCTCAGCCGGTACCCCCTCAAGCCCGCCGCCGGCGTGAAGGGCACCATGGGGATGCCGGGCGCGACAGCGGATGTGAAGGGCAACGAGATCCGCCTCCAACTCGCCCACCCCATGCCCCCGCTCCCGGCCCACCTGGACGACTGGCGCAAGGAACTCGGCGCGCTGCGCGACTACGCGGCCGCCGACCGGACCCGCCCCACCATCCTCGCGGGCGACTTCAACGCCTCCCAGGACCACGCCGCGTTCCGCCGCATCCTGGACACGGGCCTGCGCGACGGCGCCCGCCTCGCCGGACACGCCCGCACACCGAGCTGGCCGGCCAGAACGGCCCCGGCCCTGGGCGCCCAGATCGACCACGTCCTCGTCTCGCGGGACTTCTCGGCCAACAGCGCCCGCTTCCTGGACCTCGAGAACACGGACCACCGCTCCCTCATCGTGGACCTGACCCTCCACGAACGCACCTGAGAACGCGACATGGGCCGCCCCTGTGCAGGAGGGACGGCCCACGTCAGTGGGGGGTGGCGCGTGGCGAACCAGGACTACGGACCACGGATTCGAACTTCGGACTTCGAACTGCGGACTTCGGACTTCGGGAACTACCCGGCCTGGTTCACCTTCTGCAGGGCCTTCGCGAGACCGTTGGCCCACAGCCGCTCGACCTCGGAGCGCTCGCTGGCGTCGGGGTTCGCGTTGGTGCAGGACGGGCCGGGGCCGCCGCCCGACATGAGCTCGCTGCACGGGCCCTCGTAGTGGTCCGGCAGACCGAGCACATGGCCGGTCTCGTGGGCGGTCACGCGGTTGGAGTCGTACTCCTTGTTCTGCGCGTAGTCGAGGAAGATGTAGCCGCCGCCGTGGCCGTCCGTGGAGGCGTACGAGCCGCGCGCGTCGTCGCCCTCGCGGTACTCGAAGTCCGCGTTGGAGCCCGACTGGAGCTGCACGTTCGCCACCGCGCCGTTCCAGATCTCGGTGGAACGGGCTATCTGCGCGCTGAAGGTGGGCGCGTCGGACGCGTCGTAGGTGACGGTGACCGCGGCGGCGCGCGGGTTCGCGGCCCGCTTCTCGGCCACGGACTTCAGCACGGCCTCGAAGAACGCCTTGTTGGCCTTGGCCTCCTCGGACGAGCCGTGGTAGCCGGCCACCGGAGCGGCGGCCGGAGCCGCTGGGGCGGCCGAGGCCGGTACCGCGCCGAAAGCGCCGGCCGCGAGGCCGAGACCTATCGCGGTCGACACCACAGCCCGGGACTTGGGCAGGGACAGTCGCATGATGACTCCTCGTGTGGGGGGTGAAGTCGTCATCGGTGAGTGTCGACGCCTGTGCGGCGGCTGTGATGATGGCAACCGGCGATAGGACGCGGCTATCACTCGGGCACAGATCGGTCATCAGTCAGGCACCACTCCGCCCGTCCGTGGTTACCGGTCAGTCGGAATCGGTCGCTCCTCTGCACCAACTCGCCCACTTCGGATGGGATTTGTGCGTCTGGTGTGGCCGGACAGGCCGTCCTAGGCTCACCGCATGGAGCTTGAGGTCAGGCACCTCCGTGCGCTGTGCGCCATAGCCGACACCGGCAGCCTGCACCGCGCCGCACGCCAACTCGGCGTCGCCCAGCCTTCGTTGAGCACCCAGCTGCGCCGGATCGAACAGGAGCTGGGCGGGGCGCTGTTCACCCGTGAACGCACCGGCTGCCGCCCGACCGCGCTCGGCCGCGTCGTCCTCGGCCGGGCCCGCCCCCTGGTGGCCGAAATGCGCTCGCTGGTCTCCGAGGCCAGGGCCGCCGCCGCGGACGGACCCCAGCTGCGCATCGGCTCCACCGCGAGCCGGGCCCTCGCGGGCTGGCTGCGCCGCCTGCGCGCCCGCAGCCAGGAGCCGATCCTCCAGATGGACGTCTCCGCGAACGCGCTGCTCCGCATGCTCGCCGACGGCCAGCTCGACATCGCCTTCGTGCACGAGGTGGAGGGCAGCCCGCTGCGCATCCCGGACGGGTTGCGGCTGCGCGTCCTGGTCGAACGGGAGCCCCAGTTCGTCTCACTGCCGACGGACCACCCGGCGGCCGCGCGCCCCGTGGTCCGCCTCGCCGAGCTGGCCCATGACCGCTGGATGGTCGACCCGACCGTCGACGGCGAGTGGGACGCCGTCCACCGGATGCTCCGCTCGGCCGGCCTCAGCCCCCGCATCCTGCACGGCGACTACCACACCGCCGCCTCACTCGTCGCCACCGGCGAGGTCGTCACGGTCTGCCAGCCGACCTGTCTGTCCCGTTCCGAGATGGCGGTACGCCGCATCCAGGGCGACCCCCTCGGCGTACGCCTGCTCCTCGCGGCGCGTACGCAGGCGGACCTGGACTCCGTCTACCCGGACCTGGAGGAGGCGTACTGGGAGACGGCACGGCAGTCGCCCGGCTATCGGGAGTGGCTGAAAAAGAGAGGCGCCCCTCCGGAGAGGGACGCCCCCATGTACGTACACGTCAGCACATGACGTACGGCTGACGCCGCTTACGCCTCGCGCCTCACACGCCCACGTCGGACCCGTCCTTGCGCCACACCGCGACCACGGACGGGCGGACGATCTTGCCCTTCCCGTCGGGCCAGGCACTCGCGGGCTTCTCGACGGTCGCGCCGTCGATCTCACCCGGGTGCTGGACGGAGACCACGACCCGGCGGTCCTGGACGATCGGACCGCAGGTCTCCGCACCGTTCGGCATGGTCAGGAACTGCTTCAGCTCACCGCGCCGCTCGCCGCGCGTCGCGACGCCGAACAGACCGTCGTGCGAGCCGAGCTGGTTGCCGTCGGTGGAGATCCACAGGTTGCCGTACGAGTCGAAGTTCACGTTGTCCGGGCAGGAGATCGGGCTGACCTTGTCCTTCGGGAAGCCCGCGAAGTACGTGGCCGGGTCCGCCGGGTCGCCCGCGACGAGGAACAGCGACCAGCCGAAGGTCTTGCTCTCCGGGCGGTTGCGGCCCTCGGTGAGCTCCAGGATGTGGCCGTGCTTGTTGGCGTTGCGCGGGTTGGCCTCGTCCGCCTTGGCGTTCGTACCGACACCGCGGTTGCTGTTGTTGGTCAGGGCGACGTAGACCTTGCCGGTGTGCGGGGACGGCTGGATGTCCTCGGGCCGGTCCATCTTGGTCGCGCCGACCTTGTCACCGGCGAGCCGCGTGAAGACGAAGACCTCCTCCGCCGTCATACCGTCCACGTGTGAGACGGCGCCGTCGGCGGTGGCTGTGGCCAGCGGAATCCACTCGCCGCTGCCGTCGAACTCGCCGTCGGACGGGAGCTTCCCGGTGCCGTCGATCTCGGCGGCCGGAGAGTCTCCGGTCAGCTTGGCGACGTAGAGGGTGCCCTCGTCGAGGAGGGAGAGGTTGTGCTCGCGTACGGCCCGGGAGTGGCCCGTCTTCATCCGCTTGCTGCCGACGAACTTGTAGAAGTAGTCGAAGCGCTCGTCGTCACCGGTGTAGGCGACGGGACGGCCGTCCGCCGTGAGGCGGATGGTCGCGCCCTCGTGCTTGAAGCGGCCGAGAGCGGTGTGCTTGCGGGGAGTGGAGGTGGGGTCGTACGGGTCGAGCTCGACGACGTAGCCGAAGCGGTGGACCTCGTTCGGCTCCTGGGCCACGTCGAACCGCTTGTCGAAACGCTCCCACTTGCGCTCGGAGGCGCCGGTGCCGATGCCGTACCGCTTGTCCGTCGCCCGGCTGCTGTTGGCGAAGTACTGGTTGAAGTTCTCCTCGCCGTGCAGCGTGGTGCCCCAGGGGGTCTCGCCGCCCGCGCAGTTGTTGAGCGTGCCGAGGACCTTGGTGCCGGTCGGGTCGGCGGAGGTCTTGAGGAGGTCGGAGCCGGCGGCCGGGCCGGTGATCCGGAACTCGGTGGTCGCGGTGACACGGCGGTTGAGGGGGTGGCGCGGGACGGCAGTGAGCTTGCCGCTCTTCCGCTCCTCCTCCACCACGACGACGGACAGGCCGTGGGCCGCCCAGGCGATCTCGGCCTGCTCGCGCGTCGGGTTCGCGGCGTCGTATCCCTTGAACATCAGGATCTCGTCCGTGTACTCGTGGTTCGCCACCAGCAGCTGGCGGCCGCGCTCGCCCGGCAGCGGGATCAGGGCGAGGAAGTCGTTGTTGTAGCCGAACTGGCCCGCCTGCGCCTTGGCGGTCTGCTGGTCCGGGTCGAAGGCCGGGGCGCCGCGGAGGATGGGCTCGCCCCAGCGGATGACCACGTTCTGGCCGTAGCCCTCGGGAACGGACACGGCATCGGCCGTGTTCGGCGCGACCGGAGTGAACCGCAGACCGCGCGCCCCCTTGCCGCTCTTGTACGTCTCCGGAACCGCCGGAACCGCGTCGGTCGTCTGAGCGGGGGCCTGCGCGGCGGCGGAGCCGACGGCCGCACCCCCTGCCGCGGCGGTGACCGTCACCACGGCGGCGGCCCGCATCATGGAGCGGCGGCTGAGCGCACCGGCGATGATGTCGCCGACGTACTCGTTGGCGCTGGTGTTGGGCACCTCGTGAAAGCAGGCGTCACCACAGCGGAATCGACAGGTCATCGCGGAACGGCCGCCCGGGTGCGAGCCGGTCGAGCCGATCAGAGGCAGCAGGTTGCGCACGGTCTCTCCCCTATTTCTGGATCGAGCGTGACGCTAGGGGCAGACGGGCTCGGGGACACAGCCGCCGAGTGAACGAGGAGTGAACGCGAGGGATCCGACGGGGAGTTGGAGTCGGCGCCGACGCCGGGTGCGGTCCCAGGTCCGGGCCTGACGAAGATCTTCAAACGTGGCGGCTAACCTTACGTATCCGTCCTGGCCAGGGATTGACGGAACCAACTCATGCGAAGGGTTGCGCAATGGGCATTCTCGACCTCCTGCGAAACGCGTTCGGAAAGTCACGCAAGGGGCGTCCGTCCGAGGGTGCCGAGCCCGTCGTGCCGGAGGCACGTCAGGAGACGGCACCGGAACCGGCCGCCGAACCGGCACCGGCGGCACCGGCTGCACCCTCGGCAGCGACCGCACCGACCGCCACGACCGCCACGGCCTCCGAGGCCGATGTCCGCGAGTCCGAGGCCTCGGCCTCGACCCCGGCGGCCGAAACCAAGGCGTCCGGCCTGGACGACCTGGTATCGGCGGCGTTCGACAACGTGTCGGTCCCGAAGCAGACGCCTCCGGCGGAGCAGCCGGAACCCGAGCCCGAGGCGAAGCCTGCGGAGGCGGCCGAGCGCACGCCTGCGGCACCGGAGCCGGAACCCGAGCCGGAGCCGGAGCCGGAGGCGAAGCCGGAACCGGAGGCCAAGCCTGCGGCCGAGGTGGCTCCTGAGCCGGAGCCCGAGCCGGTCGTGGAGACCGAGCCTGTGGCCGAGGTGGTCCCGGAGCCGGAGCCGGTCGTGGAGCCCGAGCCGGTCGCCGCCGAGGCCCCGGCCGCCGAGCCCGAGGCGAAGCCTGAGCCCGTGGTGGAGCCCGAGCCTGTGGCCGAGGTGGTCCCGGAGCCGGAGCCGGTCGTGGAGCCCGAGCCGGTCGCCGCCGAGGCCCCGGCCGCCGAGCCCGAGGCGAAGCCTGAGCCCGTGGTGGAGCCCGAGCCGGTCGCCGCCGAGGTGACTCCGGAACCCGCCCCCGCGCCCGAGCCCATCGCCGCGCAGGCGGACGAGCCGGCGGCCGCCGACGGCGCCGAGGCCCCACAGGGGCCACCCGCACCCGACGACGAGAGCCGCACGGGTAGTGCGGGCGGGAAAAACAACCCGGCCGAAGGCGAAGCCGAGGCCGGACCCGGGGCCGACCTGCCCCCCGCCCTCGCCACGGCGTACACCGCCGCCGCCACAGCCCTCAAGAAGCACGACCTCACCAAGGCCCGCGCCAAGGTCTACCTCGTCCTGGACCGCTCCGCCTCCATGCGCCCGTACTACAAGGACGGCTCCGCCCAGGCCATCGGCGAACAGTCCCTCGCCCTCGCCGCCCACCTCGACCCCAAGGCAACCGTCCACGTCGTCTTCTTCTCCACGGAGCTGGACGGCACCGGCGAGCTCACCCTCACCGACCACGAGAACAAGATCGACGAGCTGCACGCCTCCCTCGGCCGCATGGGCCGTACGAGCTACCACGCGGCCGTACAGGAAGTGATCGCGCAACAGCAGAAGTCGGAGGACCCGACGGCCCCCGCCCTCGTGATCTTCCAGACGGACGGCGCCCCGGACGCCAAGACCCCGGCCACCCAGTCCCTCACGGACGCGGCGAAGAACCACCCGGGCGTCTTCTTCTCCTTCGTCGCCTTCGGAGAGCACGACAACAAGGCCTTCGACTACCTCCGCAAGCTGAAGACCGAGAACACGGCCTTCTTCCACGCGGGCCCGACCCCGCTAGAGCTGACGGACCAGGAGTTCTACGAGGGCGTACTGGCGGCCTGGCGCCCGTAGGCCACCGGTAGGCACCTGTAGGTACCTGGCACCCGTGAGCGCACCTCCCGCTCCACCCCCGGGCCGCCCGCTTCTCACCCCGAAAAACGGGGAGCGGGCGGCCCATACCAGTCGGCTACGATTTCAAGGTTCGTAGACGGTCGAAGCACCAGAGAACCGTCACCCCGCGTAGCGACTTGGGAGCAGCCCGCGATGGCTCGACACCTCATCACCAGCGCCCTTCCGTACATCAACGGGATCAAGCACCTGGGCAACATGGTGGGGTCCATGCTCCCGGCGGACGTGTACTCCCGGTACCTCCGCCAGCGCGGCCACGACGTCCTCTACATCTGCGCGACGGACGAACACGGCACCCCGGCCGAGCTGGGCGCGAAGGAGCAGGGGCTCCCGGTCGACGAGTTCTGCGCCCAGGCGCACGACGCGCAGAAGGCGGTGTACGACGGCTTCGAGCTGGCCTTCGACTACTTCGGCCGCAGCTCGTCCCCGCAGAACCGCGACATCACGCAGGAGATCGCGCGCGAGCTCAAGGCCAACGGGTTCATCGAGGAGCGGGCCATCCGCCAGGTGTACTCGAATGCCGACGGGCGCTTCCTGCCGGACCGCTACATCATCGGCACGTGCCCGCACTGCGGCTACGACAAGGCCCGCGGCGACCAGTGCGAGAACTGCACGCGCGTCCTGGACCCGACGGACCTGATCGACGCGCGCTCGGCGATCAGCGGCAGCAGCGACCTGGAGATCCGCGAGACCAAGCACCTCTTCCTCCTCCAGTCCGCGCTGGCCGGCGAGGTCGAGTCGTGGGTCGACGAGCGCGCCGACAACTGGCCGATCCTCGCTTCCTCGATCGCCCGCAAGTGGCTGACCGAGGGTCTGCACGACCGCGCGATCACCCGAGACTTGGACTGGGGCGTCCCGGTGCCGGCCGACACCTGGCCGGATCTGGCCGCCGAGGGCAAGGTCTTCTACGTCTGGTTCGACGCGCCGATCGAGTACATCGGCTCGACGAAGGAGTGGGCGGACCAGGACCCGGAGAACCGGGACTGGCGCTCGTGGTGGTGGGAGTCGGACGCCGACGTCCACTACACGCAGTTCATGGGCAAGGACAACGTGCCCTTCCACAGCGTGATGTTCCCGGCGACCCTGCTGGGCACGCGGGCGCCGTGGAAGAAGGTCGACGTCATCAAGGCCTTCAACTGGCTCAACTACTACGGCGGCAAGTTCTCCACGTCCCAGAAGCGCGGTGTCTTCACGCACGACGCGCTGGAGATCCTGCCCGCCGACTACTGGCGTTACTTCATGATGGCCAACGCCCCCGAGTCCGACGACTCGTCCTTCACCTGGGAGCACTTCACCGCCACGGTGAACAAGGACCTGGCGGACACGCTCGGCAACTTCGTCAACCGCGTCCTGTCCTTCTCGCGCAAGCGCTTCGGCGACGACGTCCCGGCGGGCGGCGAGCCGGGCGAGGCGGAGGCGAAGCTGGGCGCGGAGATCGCCCGTCTCCTCGCCGAGTACGAGGAGCACATGGAGGCCATCCAGTTCCGCAAGGCGGCGGCCGCGCTGCGCGCCCTGTGGTCGGCCGGCAACTCCTACCTGGAGGAGAAGGCCCCCTGGCTGGAGATCAAGACGAACCCCGAGGGCGCGGCCCTCACCCTGCGCACCGCGATGAACCTGATCCACCTCTACTCGGTGGTGTCGGAGCCCTTCATCCCGGCCTCCTCCAAGGCGATGCGCTCGGCCTTCACGCTGACGGACGACACGGCGGCCTGGGTCACGGCGGACGAGGCCCGCGCCCTGTCCTCCGTCCCGGCCGGTACGCCCTTCACCGTGCCCCCGGTCCTCTTCGCCAAGATCACGGACGACGACCTGGCGGCCTACAAGGAGCGCTTCGGCGGCGAGCCGGAGTAACTCACGAACGTTCAGTGCACGGGGCCCGGTGACGTCGTACGACGTGACCGGGCCCCCTGCGTCGTTGCCGATGCCTTGACCCTCACACGGTGTCAGGCGCTGAACTCGGAGACGTCATGTTCACCATCGGAGACTTCGCCCGACACGGTCGTGTCTCGGTCCGGATGCTGCGCCACTATGACGCGACCGGACTGCTGCGCCCGGCTCATGTCGACCCCACGACCGGCTACCGGTACTACTCGGCCGCTCAGCTCACCCGCCTGAACCGCGTCATCGCACTCAAAGAACTCGGTTTCACCCTCCAGCAGGTGCAGGACATCGTGGACGAGAGGGTCGGTACCGAGGAACTGCGCGGCATGCTGCGGCTGCGGAGGGCCGAACTGGAAGCCACGATGGCCGCCGAGGCGGCACGTCTAATCCAGGTCGAGGCAAGGCTCCGGTCGATCGAAAGCGAGGGCCGCATGCCCACGAACGACGTCGTCATCAAGCAGGTCCCGGCTGTCCGGGTGGCGGAACTGACCGCGACCGCCGCCAGTTACGAGCCGGAGGACATCGGACCTGTCATCGGACCTCTCTACCAGGAGTTGTTCCGCCGCCTCGAAGCGGCCGGTATCACCCCGTCGGGCCCCGGCGTGGCCTACTACGAGGACGCCCCGGAAGGCGGCGGCGCCATCCACGTCCATGCCGCCATGGAGGTCTCGGCCCCTGTCCAGGACGGTGACGTCCGCGTACTCGATCTGCCGTCCATCGAGCAGGCCGCGACGATCGTCCACCGCGGCTCGATGGACACCGTGCTGCCCACGGCCCAGGCCTTGGCCCGCTGGATCGACGGCCACGGCTACCGATCGGCCGGCTATCCCCGGGAGATCAACCTGGAGTGCCCCGAGAACCGCGAGGAGTGGGTGACGGAATTGCAGGCCCCGGTCACCAAGGCCTGACGGAATACGCCACGAAGTCTGCCCACGCCTCCGGCGTCAGAGCGAGTTCAGGGCCGCCTATGTTCTTGGAGTCGCGGACGTGGACGGTGCCGGGGGCGCTGGCGACTTCGATGCAGGAGTCGCCGTCAGGGCCGCTGCTGTAGCTGCTCTTGAACCACTTCAGCTCGGAGGAGTCTCCGGCAGAAGCCTTGCGGATCATGATTCTCCAAGCAGTTGCTCAATGAGGGCCAGTGACTCCCCCGGTGGAAGAGCCTGAGCCCGGATGGTGCCATACCGCAGCTCAAGGATGCGGAGCTGCTTAAGATCGGAAGTGGGGCGGCCGTTGTAGGCGCCTTCGGATCGCCCCACAGCCGTTCCGTCAGCGAACTTGAGGACCTCGATCCTTCCACTGAGTCCTGGGTGAGCTCCGCCGCTCGTCGGCATCACCTGAAGCGTGACGTTGCGCAACCGGCCCACCTCCAGCAGACGTTCGAGCTGCTGACGCCACACCATTGTGCCTCCAACACGGCGTCGTAGCGTCGCCTCTTCCTGTACGAAGCTGAGCGAAGGCGCTGGTGATCGCTCGAAGACGGACTGCCGGGCCATGCGAGCAGCCAACACGCGCTCCAAGTCGTCCTGCGAATACGCGGGCTGCCACACCTCGAACAAGGCTCGCGCGTGCTCAGGGGTCTGCAACAGGCCGTTGACGCTGATGCACTCGTACACGCCGATCTCGACCGCCTTGGCCTCCATCTGCGCCAGATCCCGAACCTTCTTCGGATACCGGACCTTCGCCACATCCTCCTTCATCGCCGAGAGCAACCCACCCGCCCCCAACACCTCGTCCACGTTGTCCAGATACTCGGCCCGGGGAATCCGCTTGCCTCCCTCGATCTTGTAGACGAGGTCCTCCCCGTACCCCACCGCCGCCCCGAACTCGGCGGCGCGCATGCCCGCCGCCTCCCGCCGCAACTTCAGCTGTCGCCCCACAGTCGCGACGACCGCCACGCCCCAGTCGTCGTCCGGGTCCACCTCCCAACCCGGCTCGTCCGCCTCGCTCTTGAGCCGTCGTACCTCGCCGTCCACCGACATCCCGCACCCCTCCGTCGTACGTCCGTGCCGCAACGCCCGTACTCCTACGGCCGGTTCCGACAGCCCGGACAACAGTGGACAAGCTCCGGACAGTCTCCGTACGCATCGGCGTCGTCACTGTTCACGGTAAGCACGCACCGCCACGCTCAGTGACGTGAACAAGGAAAAGTCCACCCAACTCGACACTCCGACCCGTCACTTCAGCGTCCTGCTGTCGCCTACGCCACGCGGCGCCCGTCTCGCCCGGCTCCTCGGCACAGAGTGGCTGCGCAACTGGGACCTGCCGTACGGCGTCACCGAGGCCGCCGAGCAGCTGGTCGCCGAGCTCGCCGCGAACGCCGCCAGCCACGGCCGCCTCCCCGGGCGGGACTTCCGCCTCGCCCTCCTGGCCAGCAGCGAGACCCTCCGCATCGAGGTGACGGACACACGCGGTGACGACCTCCCGTGTCACCGACCGGCGTCCCCCGACACCGAGTCCGGACGCGGCCTGCTCCTCGTCGAGGCTCTCGCGGACCGCTGGGGCGTCGAACTGGGCCCCGTCCCTCGCAAAACCGTATGGGCCGAACTCGACCTGGCACCGCACCCACCGGAGCCTGACGCCGTGTGTTCCGGTGGGCCTGGCGCTCTTCCCAAAGAACCACGAGAGGGAAAGACCCCTCACCAAGCCCCACCCCTCCCGCCCACGGCGCACGCTCACTCGGGCGAGTGAACATCACCAACTCGGCTGGCTTCGGGACAGGTTGGCTGCTCTACGCTCAGCGCGGCCCACACAACCGCAGACATGCGACGGCCCCCGCCGGGACTGCAATCCCAAAGCGAGGGCCTGACCACCGAGGAAGAAGAGGCTTCCCGATGGATACGCAGAACCCTAGCGTGCACCCGCACGCCCAGACCCGTACCACGGGCAAAAACCACCCGCGCCAGGCCGCCCGTGCGAACACTCACCCGGGCGGCGTCATCCACGACAACTCCCGCCACACCACCCGCTTCACGGTGATCGGCAACCATCTCGCCCAGCACCCGGAGCTGTCCGGACTGGCCATCGGACTCGCCGTCCACATCCAGTCGCTCCCCACCGGCGCCCGCGCCGACATCAAGACCCTCGCCGCCCGCTTCCCCGAAGGCCCGACCCGTATCGCCGCCGCCCTGCGCGAACTGGAGACCCACGGCTACCTGCGCCGCACCCTTTCTTCCGCTGGGCCGGTACTCCATCTCTTTCGACGAGGCAGAGGAGATGCTGGTCAGTGCCACCGAGTTCGAGGACTCCTCAACTCGCACAGAGTTGTGGGACGGCCTCCACAACTATCTCGACCCCTTCCTCACGCTTGAGGACACCTACGCGGGAGCCCTCGGAGGCCTTCCCCTGATCCACAGGCTGTGGCTCGGCGGCAGCTTCGTCAGCACCAAACTCGACCCCGGGAACATCGACGCCACACTCCTGATCGACACGCGCGCCGAACGTGCCATACGTGGAAAGCCGGGCTCGAAGTGGCTGACCACCGCCTTCCAGAGCCGGGCCAGAATGAAAGAGAAGTTCGGCGTCTCGCCGCTTCGCATCGGGTACCAACCCGTTGCGCATATCTTCGAGACAGACCGCTTCACTCTCGATGAACGGACATACTTCACACAACGGGGTGTGTGGGATGACTGGTGGCAGCGCTGCCGGCTGCGCGATCAGAACGACCGCTCACCGTCCGAAGAGAGTGCCGCCCCGGCACGCGGTTATCTGGAGGTGCGACTGTGACCGGCGACAGCTGGCGCGAGGACAGGCGCGCGCTCCTGGGGGACGACCCCGCCGAAACGGAGCGTGCCGCGCGGCTGCTCGACGCATTGGGCACCGAGGACCGGGACGACGAGGAGATCGAGGCTGAACACCGCGCGAGCCGCCTGGCAGCGGCACGCGAGTACGCTCCGGACGCCCGGCTCGAAGAGGAACTCCAGCTCCGATTGACCGGACCGGCCACTGCCGGCGGTGCTCTCCGCTTCGAGTGGGGTGACGCGCTGCTCGAACCCGTGGAGCACATGGTCTCCGTGGCTGCAGGTACTCCGGTACAGCTGGAACTCACCGGCATCTCCGCCGGCAGTACCGTCGTGCACGCACGACCCGTCACCGTTCCCGTCGACTCAGCCGAACCCGACGGCCTGGACGTCCCTGCCACATCGGCCGCTGCCACGAGGCTCGGCACTCTCACCACACTGCTCGACGCTCTGGAATCGGAGCGCGACATCCGCGAATGGGTGAAGCTCTTCGACGCGATCGAAGCGGTGTCCCGGGCGCTGAGCCGATACGAACTGAACCTCGGAGTGACCTGGTACGACGCCGAAGGTGGGTTGCGCCGCGCCCGGCTGACCGAGCGGGGCAGGCGCTATGTGAAGCGGCTCCGGGAGACAAGGGACCGCGACCAGGAGATCACCATCTCCGGCAGGGTCACCGAGCTGCGGGAGAGCGGCTTGGTGAAAGTGAAGACGGGCACCGCGAAGAACGCGCCTGCCTACGATGTCCGCTTCGAGGATCCCGAGGAACTGCTGCGCATGCGCCCCGGCTTGGGGGACAACGTCCACTTCCGCGTCCGGTTCCGGCAGCAGCTGGATTCCATGGGCATCGCCCGGTCCGCCGAGTACACCTATCTGGGCCCGGCGGCGCAACAGACGTCGCTTCCCCTCGAACCGTAGACGCGCCCACCACGCGCCCCGACCGGTCGCTCCTGGCCATCGGGCCGACGGTGCACATCTCTCTCTTCGAAAGCGAGTAGCCGCAGCCATGGACGCCTCCTTTTTCACGGTGCACGCCCTGCAGGAGAACCTGGAGTCGGTCCGTAACCAAGGCCGTCACGAAGTCCGCGTCGAATCCATCATGATCGTCTTGGAGCACCGCGGCATCGAGGTCCCCTTTTTCGTCAGCCAGCGGATCAGCCACTGCCTCGACCCCGACATCCTGCGCACCTGGCTCATTCGCGCCCTCACCGCCACCTCCGCCGTAGAGGTCATCCGGAACGAATAGCCGCTGCCGGGAAAGGCGGGACTGCCGGCCCGTCTTTCTGAGGGCAGCGACCTGGCGTTGCGCCACACCTGGGTGAGTGATTGCTTCCCCGCGGGCTGGAGTCCGGCGGAGAGCGTCGGACTCCAGCCCGCTCCGAGCCCGCGGTTGCCCAAGGAAACACCAACCCTCAGATGTCGAACTCGTCGTCGCGCGTCTCCGGTAGGGCCAGCAGGCACAGGAGGCTCAGCAAGCAGAGGCTGCCGGTGTAGAAGCCGAGCACCAGCGGCGATTCCCACCGGCTGTTCAGCCAGGTGGCGATGGACGGGGCGAAGCCGCCACCGAGCGTGTTGGCCAGGATGAACGCCGCGGAGGCACCGGTGTAGCGCAGCCGGGCGGGGAAGAGCTCCGCGAGGAAGGCCGCCGCCGGAGAGAACATCAGCGCGAGCAACATGAGCCCGACGGTGTACGCCCCTGTGATCAGTACGGCGTTGCGCGAGCTCAGGGAGGCGTACATGGGTACCGCCCACAGGACGGAGCCGGCAGCTCCGGTCAGCATCAGCGGGCGGCGGCCGATCCGGTCGGCCAGATGCGCGACCGGGAGGGTGACGGCGATTCCGGCCGCCGCGCCGATGCTCGCGGCGGTGAGCATCGTGTTCTGGGGGATGCCGAGCGCCTTCGGTGCGTACGAGAGGCTGTAGACGATCGTCAGGTAGTAGACGGCCGAGCCGCCGATCGCCGCTCCGATGCCGAGCAGCAGCCGGCCCGGGTACTCCTTGACCAGCGTGCCGAGCGGGAAGCGGGACACCGGTGTCGGCGCCTGTGCCGTACGGCGCGCCGCTGAGCTGAACACCGGCGACTCGGAGACCGTCGCACGCACCCACAGGCCGATCACCACGAGCACCGCGCTGAGCAGGAACGGGATCCGCCAGGCGCCGTCCGTGAAGCCGTCCCGGCCCGCGATGTTGAGGGTGGGCAGGATGACGGCGGTGGAGAGAAGGAAGCCGAGCGAAGGGCCGGCGTTCGGGATCGACGCGTACAGCGCGCGGCGTCCGGGCGGCGCGTGCTCGGTGGCGAGCAGCACCGCCCCGCCCCACTCGCCCCCCATGCTCACGCCCTGCAGCAGACGGAGCGTCACCAGCAGTACGGGAGCGAGGAGTCCGGCGGTTTCGTACGTCGGCAGCAGTCCGACGCCCACCGTTGCCACGCCCATCAGTAAGAGGGAGATGACCAGGGCCTGCCGGCGGCCCAGCCGGTCACCGATCGTCCCGAACAGGACGACACCGAGCGGCCGGGCCAGGAAGGCCGCGGCGAAGGTGAGGAACGCCGCCAGGGAGGAGACGGTGGCGTTGCCGGAGGGGAAGAAGGCGGGACCGAGGACGAGCGCGGAGGCGGTGCCGTACACGGCGAAGTCGTAGTACTCGATCGTGGTGCCGACCAGGCTCGCCACGGCGACCCGCGGCGCCTTGCTCTTCGCTTCCGGCGGTGGTGACGCGGCCGGTCTGGAGCCGACGGTCTCGGGCACGGTCTTGGACGGTGAATCAGGCATGGGGGGTTCACTTCCGGTACGCCCGGGACCGAACGGGTCCGGGGCCAGCTTGGGGACGGCCACGCATGTAACAGGAACCGGAGTGCGCCTGTCACCCTAAACCCGGAAATTCGTTTTCGACAAGGAAGAAGCGTCGGTTGACCTCGTCCGATAAACCGAACGCGGCCGCACAGGCCGGCGAAACAATAAGCACCTGGTTACACGAGCAACAGCAATAAAGCACTTGATGCGGCTATGGACAGGGACAGATCGCCTCAATACACATAGAGCACACCGCACACGCCACCTCGCCATTTACCGCATAACCCCCCACGAACATCACCGTTCGACGCCGTCAACCCCGTCATTCCTGTCGATTCGCTGTCAATAATCATGCAAGGGACGACATAAAAATTTGCGGGTGATCACGCCTTGCCAACCGTAATCACGCACGAAATGCTGACGCGTAGACGAATTTGAAAGTTCTACGACCATCGCTTTTCGGACACGGGGACCCACACGGGGTGGTGCTGTTCGACATTCCGAAATGTTCACCAGAAGTCGCTGCCGGACCTTTGCCACGCAGCCCTTTGGGCTGGGAAGGCGCATTTTCCATGCTGAAAACTGGCAAGCTATTTCGTTTGAGACGACTGTCATTGGCGGGTGACGACAGGCACCTGCTCGTGCCACTCGACCACAGCGTCTCGGACGGCCCCATCGTCCCGCCCGGCCAGTGGGACGATCTGGTGCGAGCGCTCGTGGCCGGCGGGGCCGACGGGATCATCGTCCACAAGGGACGTGCCCGCGCCCTGGCACCGGACATCCTCAAGAGCTGCGCCCTCGTGATGCACCTCAGCGCCAGCACCGCCTGCTCCGCCGATGTCAACGCCAAGGTGCTCGTCGGCGATGTCGAGGAGGCGCTGCGGCTCGGCGCGGACGCGGTCAGCGTCCATGTGAACATCGGATCGGACACCGAGGGGCAACAGCTCGCCGATCTGGGGGCGGTGGCCCGCTCCTGCGACGCGTGGGGCATGCCGCTGATCGCGATGGTCTACCCCCGGGGCCCCCGGATCGAGGACCCGCACGATCCCGCCCTCCTCGCGCACCTGGTCAACGTCGCCGCGGACCTGGGCGCCGACATGGTGAAGACCTCCGTCGCCCTGCCGCTGGAGCGCATGGCCGAGGTGGTGGCGCACAGCCCCATCCCCATCCTGGCGGCCGGAGGCCCGCCGGACGGCTCCGACCTCATCGAGTACGGAACCGCCGCGATGTCCGCCGGCTGCCGGGGGCTTGCCATCGGGCGCCGGATCTTCTCGGACCCCTCACCCGCCTCGCTGGTGTCCCGGCTCTCCGAGGTCGTGCACGGCGACAGCGGCAAAAGCACCAACAGCACCAACGGAATGACCGATGACATGGCTCAGTACTCGACGATCGTGGCAGGTATCGCATGAGATTCGCATGGATCGATCTCCGTGAAGTCCCCAGGCCGCAGCTCCAGGCGGTGGTGGACGCGGCTGTCCACACCCGGATGGCCGGGGTGCTGGCCACCGATGCCGAACTGCTCGGGACGCTGCCCCCGACCCTCACCCGGGTACTGGCCCCCGGCGGCCCGGCCACGGGCACCGCACAGAAGCCCGGCGACAAGGAGGCCAGGGAAGCGAGGGAGGGCAAGGAAGCCAAGGACGGCAAGGACGCCAAGGAAGGCAAGTCCGCGGCCGGCGCCAAGTCCCCGGCCGACGCCGGAATCGACCTGCTTCTGCGGAAGTTCACCACCCAGGAGGAGCTGGACGCCCTCGCCGCGGACAACCGTGCCGCCGCCGGTGGCACACCCGCCGCCGGCTTCATCGACGTACGGGACGACCGCACCCTGCGGCTGTCGTACGGGGGCGCCATGGTGCTGCCGTACACCGTCATCCACTTCGCCGACCCGACCAAGATCCCTCTGGAGATCGTGCTCGCCGCGGCCGAGTCCGCCGAGGGCAAGCTGGTGACCGTCGTCGCCGACCTGGAAGAGGCGGCCATCGTCTTCGACGTGCTTGAGCGCGGCTCGGACGGCATCCTGTACGCACCCCGCAGCGCCGACGAAGTGTTCGCGCTGGCACGGCTGCTGGAAGCCACCACACCCCAACTGGAGCTGTCCACACTGACCGTGGAGAGCATCCGGCACGTCGGTCTCGGCGACCGGGTCTGCGTGGACACCTGCTCGCACTTCGAGGAGGACGAGGGCATCCTCGTCGGCTCGTACTCCTCCGGGTTCATACTCTGCTGCAGCGAGACCCACCCGCTGCCGTACATGCCGACCCGGCCGTTCCGGGTCAACGCCGGTGCCCTGCACTCGTACACGCTCGGACCCGAGAACCGCACCAGCTACCTGAGCGAGGTCGGCTCCGGAACCGCCCTGCTGGCGGTCGGCGCCGACGGCCGCACCCGGCGGGTCGTGGTCGGCCGGGCGAAACTCGAGTCCCGGCCGCTCCTTGAGATCCGCACGCACGCCGAGGACGGACAGCTGGTCAGTCTGACCGTGCAGGACGACTGGCACGTACGCGTGCTCGGGCCGGGCGGGAAGGTCCTCAACGTCACCGAACTGCAGACCGGCGACGAGCTGCTCGGCTATCTGGCCACGGACAAGCGCCATGTGGGCCTGCCGATCGGCGAGTTCTGCAAGGAGGTCTGATGGACACCCTGGTCCAGGCGCTGTTCGACGGGCGGGACGACGAACTTCCCTATCTGACGCACCGCCAGGAGACCATCACCCGGGGAGAGTTGCGGGAACGGGTCGGCAAGCAGGCCGAGGTGTTCGCCGGATTCGGCATCGGTCCGGGCAGCACCGTGGGCCTGCGCACTCCGCCCAGCTTCACCCAGGTCGAGGTGCTGCTCGCGCTGTGGCGGCTCGGCGCCCAGGTGATGCTCTTCGACTTCCGGCTCAAACCGGCCGAGGTGGAGGCGCTCTGCGCCTCCTGCCGACCGCAGTTCATGGTCCGGGCCGGTTCCAATGTCCGGGCGGCGTTCGGTTTCCAGCCCGAGTACGAGGTCGTCACCGAGTGCCGCAGAACCGGCGCCCCGGCCACCACCGACCACCGGCTGGTCCAGTTCAGCTCGGGCTCCACGGGGCGGCCGAAAGTGATCGGCAGGACCGCCCGGTCGCTCGCCGCCGAGGTGGAACGGTTCACCCTGATCCCCGGCATGCCCGGCGAGGGCGACCGGGTGCTGCTGCTCAGTTCGACGGCGCACAGCTTCGGTCTGATCGGCGGGCTGCTGCACTCGCTGGCGGCCGGTGTCTCCGTGGTCTTCGCGCCCCGCGTCTCGGCCCGCGACATCCTGCGGACCGCGGTGGACCACCGGATCACCGCCCTGTTCGGGGTGCCGATGCACTACGAACTGCTCGCCGCCGCCATCGATCCCCCCGAACTGCCCGAGCTGCGGGTCGCGGTGTCGGGCGGCGAGATGATGCCCCCGGACGTCGCGGCGCGGTTCGCCGAACGGTACGGCGTGCCGGTCGGCGAGTCCTACGGGACCACGGAGACCGGTGTGGTCGCCATGGACGCCGGCGGCGCGCTCCGTCCTTCGGTCGGCCCGGCCGCACCGGGAGTGGTCGTACGGGAGCACAAGGGCGAACTGGACGTCGCGCTGGAGGAGTCGCCGTATCTCTTCGACTCGGGCGGCACCCAGTACGCGGACGGCTGGCTGCACACCCGGGACCGGGCCACGGTGGACGACACCGGGGCGGTCCGGGTGCACGGCCGCGCCGACTCCCTCGTCGTGATCGGCGGCCTCAAGGTGGATCTCACCGAGGTCGAGAACGTGCTGCGCGGGCATCCGGCGGTCGAGCAGGCGGTCCTCGTCCACGAGGACGTGACCGAGGCGTATGTCGTGGTGGCCGCCGAGGGCGAGTGCCCGTCCGCCGAGGAGCTGCTGCGCTGGTGCCGGGAGCGGCTGGCCGACTACAAGCTGCCGCGGGTGATCCGGCTGATGGAGTCCCTGCCCCGCACGTCCAACGGGAAGCTGCTGCGCCAGGCGGCCCCGCTGCGGGCGGCGGCGACTCAGGCGGCCGCGATACAGGCGGCCGCGGCGGGCGGTCGGTAGCCCGGGCGGTCTGTCCCCCTCGTCCCCCTCCCTTCTCCTCTCCCTCCCCCTTCTCCTCTCCCCTTCGCATGCCCCTTTCACAGGAGATTTCCTTTCATGAGTACGTCAACCCTGGAAGACGAGATTCGCGAGTTCGTCCTGACCACGGTCATCGACGAGATGAACATCCTGATGAGCCGTGACGGCATCACGGACGAGAGCCCGGTGACGGTCAGCGGGCTGGAGCTGGACTCACTGAGCCTGATCGAGCTCACTCTGCGGCTGGAGACGCGGTTCGGCGTGGAGATACCGGATACCGACATCGAGCCCCTGGCCTCCCTGACCCTCGGCGGACTCGTCGCCGAGGTGGTCCGGCGCGGTGCGAAGGCATGAGCACGGGAGCCACAGCGAGCGACACGGCCGGCCGTACTCCCGCGCCGGCACCCCTCACCACCGACACCGTGCGCGAGCTGCTGTCGGACCGCAAGATCTTCCCGGGGGTGCCCGACGACCTCGGCGAGGACGCCGAACTGGTGCTGGACTCCCTCGGGTTGGTGTGGCTGCTGCACACGCTGGAGGAGCGCCACGGCCTGGTCGTGGAGCCCACCGACGAGGACATCGCCGGGCTGACCTCGCTCCGGCGGCTCACCGAGTTCCTGCGCGCCGCCCAGGCGGACCGGGCGGAAGGGGGCGCCGGCGATGAGCGGTGAGGTGACGGTGACCGGATTCGGTGTACGCACCGCTTTCGGCACGGGCGCCGGGGCCCTGCGGCGCGGGGTCTTCACCGGAACCCCCTCGTTCACGGCCACCACGAGGTTCGACACCGGCCCGTACCGTACGCCGATGGCGGCCGCCGCCCCGGACGGGCCCGACGCGGTCGAGGACTGGGCGCTGCGCCACGCGCTCGCCCAGTGCGGGGCGGAAGCCGTCGACATGGCCGGCCTGCCCTCGGACACGGAGCGCGGCGGTACGCCGGGCAGCGGTACGGCAGGCGGCGGTACGGCGGTCCTGCTCGGCATCGCGGGCGACAGCACCAGCATCACCCGCTACTGGCGGGCCGCCGACGCGGCGAGCGCAACAGGCGCGGCGGACGCAACAGAGGCGGCGGCGGAGCGGCCCGCGGACGCCGTGCCCGCGCGGACCGCCGACGCCGTGCCCGCGCGGCTCACCGAGGTGCTGGCCGGGCGGCTC